>CAZOJL010000030.1:0-25793 GCA_964580075.1 uncultured Akkermansia sp.
CACCGCTTTGAGGGCGGATTAGGGACGGGCCTCCCAACAGCACGAAAGAGTTTCCCATCGGCCAGAGGATCGACGACGACGACGAGGACGAGGACGACGCCGAGAGGCTCGCGATGCCGATTGCTTCGCGCCCGCACCGATCACCGTCAGATTAATGAAAGGCGCTTCGCGCGAGGTAGGGCGACGGCGTCCCGCCGCGCCGCAGGCCAATGGAGATGAGAAGGGTTCAGGAGAAGGGTTCAGGGTTCAGATCGTTGTCGCAATCGCCAGCCATTCGACGATGGGGTCATCGGGGTCGGGGTCGGTATCGGAATCGGGGTCGAAATTCCGTTGGTACTATCGATACCGATACCGACCCCGATGGTCCCTTCTCCAAAAGTAGAATGGCTGCACGATCTTTGTCGACAATGATCGAGACAAGGATAACGACAACGATGTGAGACCGGTGGACCCGTCTTCGCGCTCCGCGCTACGCCGTGGCACGCGAGTACGGTCGACGAGGGAGAATGAATACAATCGCTTGCATGGTTCATAGAAACCTGTATTATAGACACGCTTTGGCTAAAAGAAAGGTGTGTTTGGTATGATTGTTCGTCGTTCTGAGCAGTATCTCTCGATCTGGTATGGCAAGGCGCGCCGCAAGCCCCTGATTTTGCGAGGCGCCCGCCAAGTGGGCAAATCGACGCTCGTGCGTCGTTTCGCCGAGAGCCACAACCTGACGCTGAACGAAATCAATCTGGAAAAACATCCGGAACTGGATCGCGTTTTCCAGAGTCTGGATGTGAAGCGCATTCTGTTGGAGATTGAAGGGTTGCTTGGCCGAAAGATCGAGAGCGAACGCAGTCTGCTGTTTCTGGACGAAATACAGGCAACCCCGAATGCCCTGGCCGCGCTGCGCTATTTTTACGAGGAACAGCCGGAGTTGCCTGTCATCGTGGCCGGTTCGCTTCTGGAATTCACCTTGGCGAAGCATGCTTTCTCCATGCCGGTTGGGCGGGTCGAGTATCACCACATCGGCCCGGTGAGTTTCAGTGAATTCATCGCCTGTACGGCCCCGGACTTGAATCCTTGGCGCGAGGCCGCCGCCCGATTTGAAACGGTGCCGGAATCGGCGCATCGCCGCCTCCTCTCGCGGATGCGGGAATACTTCTTTGTGGGCGGCATGCCGGAGGCGGTGCAGGTGTTTCTGGATTCGGGATCCCTGTCCGAGGTCCAGGACGTTCAGCGCTCGATTGCTGAAACGTATCAGGATGACTTTTCGAAATACGCGCAGCACAGCGACCTTGTCCGGCTCCGCCGGGTATTTGCTCAGATCCCACGGAACATCGGACGGAAGATCAAGTACGTCAATCTGTCCCGTGAAGAACGCGCGAGAGAAATCAAAGCCTGTGTCGAATTGCTGAGTGGCGCCCAAATCTGCCAGAAAGTGGTCGCCTCGCATTGTTCGGGGGTGCCGCTCGCGGCGGAGTCGGATGACGATGCCTACAAGCTGATCTTCATGGATGTCGGCATGGTCAACTTCCTGTGCGGGGGGCGATGGAGCGACATTTCGGAGGCGTCCGAACAAACGCTGGTGAACGAGGGTCCGCTGGCGGAGCAGTTCATCGGGCAGCACCTGGCCTATCTGGAGGATGGCAAACCGCACCTCCACTATTGGATCCGGGAGGGCAAGGCCAATAATGCCGAGGTCGATTATGTGGTGGCCATGGGATCGCGAATTTTGCCGATCGAGGTGAAAGCGGGCGCAGGCGGCTCATTGAAATCGATCCAGCAGTTTATTCTGGAGAAGAACGTTAGCCAGGCCGTGCGATTTGATCTGAATCCGTCATCGCGCGTGACGGCTGTGTATCGCGCACGAGCAGACCAGACGGCAAGCGCTGTGACGTTTGAGCTGCTGTCGCTTCCTCTGTATGCCGTGGAGGCCTTGCCGCTGGCGACGAGTACGGTCGATGCGTTGTCGCGATCACCGTCAGTTTAAGGAAACGCGCTTCGCGCGAGGTAGGGCGACGGCGTCCCGCCGCGCCGAAGGCCAATGGAGATGAGAAGGGTTCAGGGTTCAGAAGAAGGGTTCGGGGTTCAGGGTTCAGGAGAAGGTTTCAGGGTTCAGATCGTTGTCGCAATCATTGTCGAATGGATCGTTGTCTCTATCGTTGTCGCGATCGTTGTCGACAATGATCAAGACAAGGATCGGGACAAAGATGAGAGATCGACAAGGATTAGGACAAGGATCGGGACAACGATTGGGAGATCGGTTGACGATTACGGCGACGATTACGGTTGACGGGGAGAGGGTTCCGAATCGTCCACCGTTATCGCGTGCCACGGCGTAGCGCGAAGCGCGAAGACGGGTCGCCGTAATCGTCCACCGGAACGGAAACAAGGAGAACGAGGCATGAGACAGGAATCGATTCTCGTAGCACTGTTAATTGGAACACTGGCGTTTTCGGTCATCGGTGCGGCGCAAGCGGCACCGCAGCCGGCGAAGGGAGCCTTTGCGGGCGTCGTCTGGACTGGCGCGTCGAACACGGATTGGCAGACCTCCGCCAACTGGAGCGGGGGCGCCGTGCCGGGGGCTACCGACGACGTCATTATTGACGTCGTGACCGGCACCAATCACCCCACGATCAACCTCGCCAGCGGCGCGGTCACGATCAAGTCGCTGACCATCGGCACGACCACCAACGCGACGCTGACTTTCAAGAACAGCCTGGCCACCGACGTCAACCGGCGGCTGCGGGTCACGGGCAATGTCACCGTCGGCGCCAATGGCTCGTTGACGCATGCGCTGGAGGCATTCGGGGCCGGCCAGGAGACGCAGCAGCTCCACCTCGACGTGGGCGGCAACCTGACGATCGCGGCCAGCGGCCGGATCGACGTCGCGAGGTGCGGCTACGACTCCGGCCCTGGCGCCGCCATAAACAATAACCACGGAGCCTCGCACGGCGGTCAGGGGGGCGACACGCAAAGAAAGGGCGCCATCTATGGCTCGGTGACCAACCCGGTCAGCAGCGGCAGTGGATATGCGAATAACGCCCGGGGCGGCGGGACGGTGAAACTTACGATCACCGGGGGGCTTGCGTTGAACGGCTCGATCACGGCCGATGGCGGGCCCTCACATGAGGCGGCGGCTGGTGGTTCTGTGAATATTACGGCCGGAACATTGACGGGGTCCGGGACCGTCTCCGCCAACGGCGGCACTCCGGGTGGCGGCGGGGGCGGCGGCGGGCGCGTGGCGATCGTGCTGACCGGCGCCGGGGCCGACGCCAGTTACGCCGCGTTTGCCGGGAAGACGATCCGGGCGTACGGGGGAGCGAATACAGGGTCGCAATACGCCAATCAATTCGGCGCCGCCGGAACGGTCTACCTGAAGGGGAACGATACGCCGAACGGGCGATTGATCGTTGACAACAACAACGCTTCCTTCAACAACACCACCACCCTCGCCAGTACGCTCCTGCAGAACCAGTCCCTGTTGGTCGACCGCATCGAGGTCAGGAACTACGGCCGCCTCGCGCTCGGCGCCGGCTGCATCCTCGACCTGAGCCAGGGGTGCGTCTTGACCAGCGACAGCACGAGCCGATTCATCGTGGATTCCAGCGGCAACCCCACGATTCAGTGGCCGGCCAGCTTCACCCTTGGCGGCGCCGCCACGCCCTGCACGCTGTCGTGGAGCGGCACCAGCGAATACACGATCAACTGCGCCAGCCTGACCGTGGCGACCAATGGGGTGTTGACGCATGAGCCCCTTTCGCCAAGCAGTGGCGAGCCGGTATCGGATGGGGGGCCATGGGCAGCCAGCACCGTCAGCTTCAGCTACGACCAGCGGCTGTGTGCGAAGATTCAAGGGAATCTGACGGTTCAGCCCGGCGGGAAAATCGACGTCTCGGGCTGTGGCTACAAAGGGGGACCTTGCCCCGGCATCAATAATTCGCGGGGGGGCTCGCACGGCGGACAGGGCGGAAGCAGTCCAGACCTCCCCTATGGCTCTGTGACCGACCCCGAGCTAAGCGGCAGCGGGGGGTACGGCGGCGATAAGCCGATAATCGGCGGCGGGGCGGTGAAGCTCACGATCACCGGGGGCTTTGCCTTGAACGGCGCGATCACCGCCGATGGCCGATCCGCGCATGAGGGGGCAGCCGGCGGGTCGGTCAATATTACGGCCGGAACGTTGACGGGGGACGGGATCATCTCCGCCAATGGCGGTAACGGAGGCGGAAGAGGCGGCGGTGGCGGGCGTGTGGCCATGGGCCTGACGAGTGCGGCCGATACCGCATTCGATAGGCTCACGATCACGGCGTATGGCGGAACGAAAGGGGGCGGCGAGGCCGGATCGGCCGGGACCGTCTATCTCAAAGGGGCCCATACCGCGTACGGCAACCTGATTGTGGATAACAAGCCCAATCCCGGCACCACGCGGTGCACGCAGATCACTCTCCGCACGGGCGACCTGACGGTCAACAACCTCGTGAAGCGGAACCACGGCCGCCTCGGGTTCGATGCCGTCAGCCGGAAGGTGACGGTCTACGGGAACTGGCTGAACGATACCGCACCCGATACGGTCAGCGATTCGGATCTGACGCCCGGCGGCGTGGCCACCGTGGTCCTGGCGGGTGACGCCCCTGCCACGGTCACCGGCAGCAACCTCTGGTACAATCTGGCGATCACCAACGCCAACAAGGTCGTGACCTTCCAGGATGGCGCGACGCAGACTCTGGACGCCACCGGCACGTTGCTGCTCGGCAAAGACGTCAAACTGCGCACGGCCTCCGGCGCGCCCTTCGCTTTCGCCAAGGGACCGCCCCGGGGCCTGGACGGCATGCTGCGCGACAAGGCGCCGGACTATACCGTCCGCGTGCAGGGGAAGGAGGTCGACACGTATGCCTTCTGGCCCACCGGGGCGCATACCTCGCCGTCCAGCTTTGGCACGTGCGACATGGACAAACCCGTGACGGTCGAGGTGGTGGTGAACTGGCTGGACCCCGCGAAGATCGGCGGTGTCTCGATTCATCCCCTAAGCCGCGGCATCCAGCCGCAGCGCGAAGGGTCGCGCATCACCTTCCAGGTTGACCGGCCGGGATCGCTGACCTTGAAGATAAACGGCGACTACAACCAGAACCCGCTGCACCTCTTCTTCTGTCCGCCGGTCAAGCCGCCGCCGCCGGACGCGATTGTCTTCGGGCCTGGCCGGCATGTGGTGGGGCCTGAAAAAGCGATCGAGCTCAAGTCCGGGCAAACGCTCTACCTCGCGCCGGGTTCCTGGGTCGAGGGGTTTGTGCGCGCCAGCAACGCCACCAACATCAGCATCATGGGGCGGGGTGTCCTTAGTCAGCGGTTGGCGCTGCCGGGGAAGAAGAACTGGCAGGGCTATCCGGATTCTCCCTCTGGGATTGCGTTTGTCAACTGCACGAACGTGTTGATCGAAGGGATTGTTGTGACGCGCCAGCACGTCAACTGGAACATCATCCCCATCAATTGCGATGGCGTGACCGTGCGCGACGTCCATGTGGTGGCGCCGTTCGGCGTCTCCACCGACGGCTGCAACCCGCAAAACTGCCGGAACGTGCTCATTGACCGGTGCTTCTTCCGGTGCAACGACGACAACGTAGCCATCGGGGGTCAAGTTCCCAACGGTCTGCCGAACGAGAACATTCTGGTAACCAACACCGTGTTCTGGGGCGGTCAAGGCCGGGTGCTCTACTTTGCCATGAACGACAAGGTGAAGTGTTTCCGGAACATCCAGGTGCGGGATTGCGACGTGTTGTTCGGCAACAAGGTTGAATTGGTACAGTCGCAAGCAGGGGAGATGCAGGATATCCTCTTTGAGAATATCCGCTTTGAAGACAACAAAATTAATCCATTTTTCAGAATAGGCTTCTTTGCGAATGATGGCGATGGGGTTTCTGGCGACCTATCGCGACCGGGCGTCATGCGCGGGGTGACTTTGCGGAATATCACCATCACGCAACAGAAGGGGACCCCGCGGAGCAGTGTCATTCAGGGCATGGGGGCCGACAAGCTGGTGGAGAATGTCACGATCGAGAACCTGCGCTTCATCGGGCCGGAGGGGAAGAAGTAGGCAGTGAATAGTGAACAGTGGGCAGGGGGCAGGGGACAGGGGGCAGGGGGCAGGGGGCAGTGGACAGTGAACAGTGAACAGGGGGCAGAGTCTTTGTCACGATCTTTGTCGACAATGATCGGGACAACGATTGTGACAAAGATGGGAGATCGACAAGGATCAGGGCAACGATTGCGACAAAGATGGGAGATCGGTTGACGATTACGGCGACGATTACGATTAACGCGGAGAGGCAACCAATCGTCCACCGTTATCGTCGCCGTACGCGTCGACCGAATTAGGTACAACAAGGAGAGAAACATGAGACAGGTAACGATTCTTGCCGCAATGTTAATTGGAACACTGGCCGTTTCGGTCATCGGTATGGCGCAAGCTGCCCCGCAGCCGGCAAAGGGCGCTTTTGCGGGCATCACCTGGACTGGCGCGTCGAACACGGACTGGCAGACCGCCGCCAATTGGAGCGGCGGCGCGGTGCCGGCGGCGACCGACGACGTTCTGATTGACGCCGTGGCCGGCACCAATCACCCCACAATCAACCTCGTCGGCGGCGCGGTCACGATCAAGTCTCTGATCATCGGCTCGACCACCAACGCGACGCTGACTTTCAAGAACAGCCTGGCCACCGACGACAACCGGCGGCTGCGGGTCACGGGCCATGTCGTCATCGGCGCCAACGGCACGTTGACGCATGCGTTGGAAACAGCAACCGGCGTCGGCCCGGCGACGCAACAGTTGTACCTCGACGTCGGCGGCGATCTGACGATCAACGGCAGCGGCCCGAAGTGTGGGATATACGTCACGGGATGTGGTTACAGCGCCGGACCCGGCGTTGGGATTTCCGACCAGCGCGGGGGCTCGCACGGTGGCGAAGGTGGGTGGGACAGCGCAACACCAGGAGCGGCAGGAGTAACCTATGGCTCGGTGACCAACCCCGTTCGAAGCGGAAGCGGGAGTGGGCACGGACCGTCGCATGGCGGCGGAACGGTGAAACTCGCGATCGGTGGCACATTGAACTTGAACGGCTCGATTGACGCCAGTGGGGTCGGGGGCTATGGAGGCTCAGCCGGCGGGAGTGTCAATATCACGGCCGGGAAACTGATTGGGAGCGGGGCGGTCTACGCGAGAGGCGGCGACGACACCCCCGCCGGCCAGAACGGCGGCGGCGCCGGCGGCGGCGGCCGCATAGCCATTGTCCTGAATGGCTCAGGCGACGACGCCAAGTACGCCACGTTCGCCGGGTTGACGATTCTGGCGTGCGGGGGAGCACAGAAGCCTGGCGCCGCCGGAACGGTGTACCTGAAGGCGACCGACACTCCGAACGGGCGTCTGATCGTTGACAACAGCAACAGGGTCACCCGCGCCAGCACGCTCCTGTTGAACCAGACTCTCCTCGTTGACCGCATCGAGGCTAGGAACGGCGGTCGCCTCGCGCTCGGCGCCGGCTGCATCCTCGACCTGAGCCAGGGGTGCGTCCTGACCAGCGACCGCACGAGCCGATTCATCGTGGACTCCATCGGCAACCCCACGATCCGGTGGCCGGCCAGTTACACCATCGGCGGCCCCGCCACCCCCTGCACGCTGTCGTGGAAGGGCACGAGCGAATACAAGATCCAATGCGCCAACCTGACGATCGCGACCAACGGGGTTCTGACGCATGAGCCCGCCAACGGCATCATTACGCCCGCCCCGGCATGGGGGGTGGCGACCTGGATCGGTGAAGACAGCCTGCTGAACGCGAAGATTCAAGGCAATCTGACCATTCAGGCGGGCGGTAAGATCGACGTCTCAGCGTGCGGTTGCGATAGCGGCCCCTGCCCGGGGATCAACAATTCGAAGGGCGCCTCGCACGGTGGCCAGGGCGGACGCGGCGGCGGCGCAACAGAAGCCCCCTATGGTTCCGTGACCGATCCCACACGAAGCGGCAGCGGCGGGCATATCGCCCGAGGCGGGGGCGTGGCAAAACTCACGATCACGGGCGATCTGAACGTGAGCGGTTCGATCTGCGCTGATGCTGGCGGACCAACACATGAAGGCGCAGCAGGCGGGTCCGTCAATATCACGGCAGGGACGTTGACGCACTCCGGGTCGGCGACGATTTCTGCAAACGGCGGCAACGGCGGTGACCACGGCGGGGGCGGCGGGCGTGTAGCCATGGTCCTGACGAACGCGGCCGATACCGCGTTCGCCGGGATGACCATCACGGCGTACGGGGGCACGAAAGGGAGTGGGAGCAGCGAGGCTGGCGCCGCCGGTACCGTGTACCTGAAAGGTGCCAATATCGCGTACGGCAACCTGATTGTGGATAACCAGCCGAACCCCATCACCACGAGACGGACGTTCATCAATGCCAACACGGGCGATTTGACGGTCAACAACGTCGAGTTGCGGAACAACGGCCGCATCAGTTTCGATACCGTGAACCGGAAGTTGACGGTCTACGGGAGTTGGTCCAACGGCAACGAGCCCGAGGCGTTCTGCGCTTCAGACTTGTGGCCCAACGTGGCCACCGTGGTCTTGGCAGGCGACGCGCCCGCCACAGTCACCGGCACCAACATCTGGTACAACCTGACGATCACCAACGCCAACAAGGTGGTGACGTTCCAGGATGGCGCGACTCAGACTGTGGATTCCGTCGGCACATTGACGCTGGGCAGCAACGTGAAGCTGCGCACGGCAGCCGGTGAGCCCTTTGCTTTCGCCAAGGGACCGCCCAGGGGCCTGGATGGTGTCCTGCGTGACAAGACGCCGCTGTACACGGTACGCGTGCAGGGCAAGGAGCTTGATGTTTATGCCTGCCCCGGCGGGTACCAAGCCAACTTCGTCACGTGCGACATGGCCGGGCCGGTGACGGTCGAGGTGACGGTGAACTTCTTGGACGCCGCGAAGATCAACGGCATCTCGGTGCATCCCTTAAGCCGCGGTATCAAACCGCAGCGCGAAGGCGCGCGCGTCACGTTCCAGGTTGATCGGCCGGGATCGCTGACGCTGCTGGTGAACGTCGACCACTTCCTGCAGCCGTTGCACCTCTTCCTGTGTCCGCCGGTTGCACCACCGCCGCCGGACGCCATTGTCTTTGGGCCGGGCCGGCATGTGGTGGGACCTGAAAAGCCGATCGAGCTCAAGTCCGGGCAGACGCTCTATCTTGCGCCGGGCTCCTGGGTCGAGGGCCATGTGGTCGCCAACAGCGCCAGCAATATCTCCATCATGGGCCGGGGTGTGCTCAGTCAGAGGGTGCCGCTTTCGAAGAAGAATTATCAGGGTTATGAGGATTGCCCATCCGCGATTGTTTTGGTCAATTGCACGAACGTGTTGATTGAAGGGATCGTTCAGACCCGGGCTCACGTGAACTGGAACATCATCCCGATTCATTGCGACGGCGTGACCATGCGCGACGTCCATGTGTTGGCACCGTGCGCCGTATCCACTGACGGGTTCAATCCGTACAATACCCGGAACGTGACGGTCGAGCGCTGCTTCTTCCGGGTGAACGACGACAACATTTCCCCCAAGGGCGATTACGGCTTGAGTCCCGCGAACGTGCAGCTCGCGCTGGAGAACATCACGATTCGTGATAGCGTGTTTTGGAGTCATCAAGGCCGGTTGTTCTCGATTGGGCCGGAATCGGTGACCAAGCATATCCGGAACATCAAGCTGCAGAATTGCGACGTGCTGTACCATGCTGGCGGGGGTACGTTTGCCATCCTGCCCGTGTACGGCGTCGAGGTGCGGGATGTGCTGTTCGAAGACATCCGCGTCGAAACCATCGCGCGACCGGAGTCGGCGCTATTCATAATCGGGCTCCCCAACGGCGCGGGCGTTTGCGGCGACACGTCAGCAGAGTCGCCGAGTATTCGCGGGGTGACGATCCGGAATGTGACCGTCCTGCAGCCGACGCCCGTGCGGTGCAATTTCATCGAAGGCTGGTCAGCCGACAAGTTGGTGCAGGATGTCCTGATCGAGAACTTTCGCTATGGCGATGAGCTCATCCTCGACGCTAAGGCCATGGGGCTGAAAACCAACGCATGGGTGAAGAATCTGCGCTTCATCGGGCCGGAGGGGAAGAAGTAGAGGAAGGGTTCAGGGTTCAGGAGGCAGGTGAATCGTTGTCTCGATCATTGTCGTGATCGTTGTCGAAATGATCGTTGTCTCTATCGTTGTCACGATCGTTGTCGACAATGATCGTAACGATGATCGTGACAAAGATGGGAGATCGACAACGATCGGGACAACGATCACGACAATGATGTGAGATCGGTTGACGATTACGGGCGATCCCGACTCTCTTCGAGATCGGGATCGCCGTAATCGTCGACCGAAATGGGCAGGATAACGAAAGGCAAAATATGTTCATGATGATACGGTGTCGACAAGTCCTGGTTGTTTTATTCGCACTTGCTGCAGGTTTTGCTGTGAACGGTTTGTCTGGGGAGGTGTACGTTGTCCCGAAAGAGAATAGCGCCGTCCTCCTGAACCCCGGGAAAGGGTGGATCATCTATTCGTCATTCGCCAGCGCGAGCACTTCCGCCTGGGCAAAGGCGTCTGTCGGCTACACGCGCTACATGTGGAAGGAGATCCACACGAACGATAACCAGTTCAACTGGTCCGTGATCGATAACGATCTAGCCGATTGTGTCAAGCGGGGCAAGCAGTTCGCGTTCGGGGTGATGTCGGTTAATTCATCCCAGGCCGGGGCTGGCATGCCGCAATGGGTGGCGGACGCGGGGGCGAAGTTCACCGAATCCTCGCCGATCGGCAAAGTGCCGGTGTGGGACGATCCGGTCTTCATCAGCAAGATCGGGCAGTTTGTCGCGGCGCTCACGAAGCGCTACAACGGCAACCCCGACATTGCGTACATTGACTGCCGCACGTTTGGCAACTGGGGGGAATGGCATCTGGGCGGATGTGGCGGGAAGGATCCCGGCGAGGCGGTCAAACGCCAGTACCTCGATCAGTGGGCCGGTTTCGACCAGACGCACATCATCCTTCCGATTTCCGGCGGCACGGGGATGGAACCAGGCGGCTATGGTTTCTATGCGCGCGATACGCATCAGTTCGGAGCCCGGGAAGATTCCGCCGACGCTTGGTGGAGATGGAAAACCTGTCTGCCTTTTCTGAACTACGGTCCGTCAGTGGCGGAATGGAATACGAGCTGGGGCCAAATCAGGGGAGGGGGCGGATGGTCGGGCGGGTGGGACGACGCTGTGTTGTCGGGGCAGATTGAGGGGGCGAAGTACAGTTATGTGAACCTGGGCCAATGGAATGGCACGGATGCCGATACGTTCCTGAAGGATTGTGCGGTGCAGGTGGACGCGTGGCAGAACAAGATGGGCTACTGGCTCAAGCTGACCAGCGCCACCTATCCGGGCGATCTCGGGAATGGCACAACGGGCCGTCTTGCGTTCACCATGCGCAATGACGGTGTCGCCCCTCTGTATGTCAAGAAAAACGCGGGGCTTGTCAAACTGGCCTTGCTGGACAGCGGGAAGAACGTGCTCGAAGCCTGTGTGTTGCCGGGCGTGAATCCATTCGACTGGAAACCCGGACAGTCCAGCGCGCATGCGGCGTCGTTTTCCTTTGCCAAACATGCCGGTGCGGCCCATCTGGCCTTCGGGGTGTTCACGAAGCCTACGCTGGCGCATCCGGACATCCGGCTCGGGATTGATGGCGGGACTTCGAACAACTGGTACGTGCTGACCGGGATGGAGAAGAGGGACATTCTGACCAGCCGTGGCGCGCTTCGCGTGCTGGAGGGCAGCAACGCGTCGTTCCAGGTAAAACTCGCGGTGCCACCAACGGGTGAAGTCGCCGTCTCCGTTGCCCGCACGGTCGGCGACAGCGACATTACGGTTACCGGCGGCGCGCGCCTCGCGTTCACGCCAGCGAACTGGGATGTCTGGCAGGCCGTGACATTGGCCGCCGCGGAAGACACCGATGCGGTCAACAGCAGCGCCACGATTACCTGCTCGGGAAAGAACCTGATCAACGTCGATGTGACGGCGACTGAAATCGACAACGATGCCGCGCGTTACCAGATGCGTATCGACCTGAGCGGCTATACGCGGCCCGAGCTCCTGACAAACTTTCCGATCCTGGTCGTCCTCGGAACCAACCGAGCCGGTTTTGCTTTCAACCAGTTGGCTTCCCCGGATGGATCGGATTTGCGGTTTTCGGCTGCGGACGGAGTCACGGAGCTTCCGTATGAGATCGACGCCTGGAACACCAACGGGAACTCCTATGTTTGGGTGCAGGTGCCGAAGCTGACTGCAAAGACCTGGCTCACCGCCTCGTGGGGCGATGTCAATCAGGCGACGCAACCGGGCTACACCACCAATGGGGCGGTTTGGGACGGGAACTACAAGGGCGTATGGCACGTGTCCGAGGCCGGCCCCAGATGCGATCGCCTCGACTCCACGCAGTACCGCCTTCCGGCCATCCCCCGCGTCAAGGTGTCAAAAAAGGAGGGTGCGGTGTTCCTGGCCGACAACGTCTCCGGCGGCGAACATCTCGAAGCTCCTAACGCGCCAGCGCTGGAGAATCTCCAAGAAGGCGACTACACCATCGAAGCCTGGTTCCGCCCCAACACCATACCGCCCGGCGCGAGCGACCAGCCGGCTTCCGGCGCGTATGGCATTGTCAACAAGCAGGGATTCAACATGGGGTTGATCTACGGCAGAACCTGCGAGTTTCGCTTTGTCCACTATACCGCAGATGGTAGACCTAATTGTGTGGTTTTTCCTGTTGCGGCACCGCCTGGCGTGATGTACCATGTCGCAGGGACAGTCACCCGGAGCACGGGAACGATGCGCATCTGCGTGAACGGACAACCCAGTGAGGTCTCGTTGCCCACGAATTCAGTCGTGTATGAGTATGGCGCGATGCCATGGCGTTTCGGCGCTGCCGCGCCAAGTGGCGACTGGTCCTACCCGGCCGATGGCGCGATCGACGAAGTGCGCCTGTCGAGCACGGCACGCACGGTAGACTGGATATGGGCGGAATACATGAACGTGGCGTCGAACGACACGCTGGCAGCGTATGGTGCGGTCAAGAAGGTTGTGGCGGGAGGACGATAGTCTGTGAAGAAAGTGTTTTTAGGAATGCTGTTGGTGCTGGCGGGGCTGAGCGGCATCGCCTGGTGGATCAAGCCCAAGCCGGTCCAGGATGGGAAGACCGTTCTCACCTGGTGCAGCGACGACAACCCGGCGCGGCGCGAGCAGATCGCGCTTTTCAACCGACTCCATCCAGAGTACCGGCTGCAGTTGGATCCGGCCAACAACGGCATGGAGAAGGTGATCGTGCAGTCCGTGGCCGGGGTGGGGCCGGATCTTTTCGACATCTATCAGCCCGGGGCCTGCATCGAGGCCGGAATCGCGTGGGACATCACCGATGCCCTGCGCAAAGCGGGCGTGGACTTTACGAACGACGTGTGGAAGGCGGTACACCCGTATGTCCTGCAGGATGGCAGGATCTACGGTTTCCCGCGCAACTCCGGGACGGACGCGGTCTTCTACAACAAGGCTCTCTTCGATCAGAACGGCATCCCCGTTCCCCAGGCGCGGCTGGGCTCCGGGGAATTTTTGGAACTGGCTCGAAAACTCACGGTTATGGATCCGAATGGAAGACCGAAGCATTTCGGCTTTCTCTTTGAATGGTGGCAATGGCAGACGTTCGTCTATCAGTGGGGCGGGCATGTGTATTCCGCCGACGGCACGCGCTGTGTCGTGGACTGCCCGGAAACCATCGCGGCCGTGCAGTTCATGCACGATCTGATCTGGACGTACAAGGTGTCGCCTTCGCCCATTCAGGAGACCGCAATGGCGACCAGCGGCGGATGGGGAACCGGTTCCATTACGCTTTTCGGCGGCGGCCGCGCCGCCATGGCCCTTGGCGGCCGGTGGTGGCTTTGCCTGCTGCGCGACAGGAGACAGTATCCCGACCTGCGGATCGGTGCCGTCGAAGTGCAGTGCGGACCGGTGCGCCGGTACTGGGGCTATGGCGGGGCTGTGATGATCAACGGCATGAGCCCCCGGCGGGAGCAAGCGTTGGACTTTATGATCTACATGACCGGACAGCCATACAATGAGCTGATCAACCACCAGGCCGATGCGATGGGTCCCATGAAGAAATTTACGGAGACCGATCTCTTCCTGCAGGATCCTGCCTTTCCCGATGAGGATTACAATCAGGTCTGGCGCGATGTCATGGCGCACAGCGAACCGCGGGAGACATCTGAGTTCATCAATGGAACCGTGGCCGACAGAATCGTGGGAGAACAGCTCGATCTGGTCCGAAACAACCAGAAGACCGCGGAAGCGGCCATGAAGACGGCCGCGCAGCAGATCAACAGTCACATTGAGAAGAACGTCAGGAAGTTCAAGACAATGAAAACGCGCTACGACGCGCTCAAGTCGAGGAAGGCGGGTTCCATATGAAGAGTCCTCGAAAACGCAGTGATCTGATGCCGGCGCTGGGGTTCCTGCTGCCGAATTTCCTGGGTTTCGCCATCTTCTCGGCGCTGCCGATCCTCTTCTCACTGGTCATCAGTTTTTCCAACTGGAGCCTGCAGAAGGCGGAGCCGTTTGCCTGGATCGGTCTGGACAACTTCGTCGAGCTTTGGAATGACAACAAATTCTGGCTCTACCTGGCCAACACGGGTTACCTGATGCTCGGCATGCCGGTGGCCATCGGCGGATCGCTGTTGCTGGCGATTCTGCTGACGCAGAAGCTGCGCGGGATGGTCGCCTATCGCACGCTGTTCTATCTGCCCACGATTACCAGCGGCGTGGCGTTGATGATCCTGTGGAAGGCGCTCTACAATCCGGACTTCGGGCCGGTCAACGCCGTGATCGAGTGGGTGTTCCGGCTGATCGGGCTGCACGGCGTGGAGGCGCCAAAATGGCTGACATCCACGTACAACCTGCTGGGCATCGACGTGGAGCAGTTGCGGCTGACGGCCAAGCAGTTCGGCCTGGGCGCGCGCGACGCGATCGTCATCATGGGAATCTGGATCGCCATCGGCGGCAGCAACATGCTGCTCTACATTGCCGCGCTCAGCAATGTGCCGCAGCATCTTTACGAGGCGGCGGCCATGGATGGCGCCGGACGCTGGGCCCGCTTCCGTCATGTGACCTGGCCGCAGTTGGCACCGACCACGTTCTTCATTGTGGTGATGAGTTTCATCGGCGGGCTGCAGGGCGGGTTCGAGCAGGCCCGGATCATGACCGCAGGCGGACCGGCCGGCACCACCACGACGATCTCGTACTACATCTATAACAAGGCGTTTGTCGAATTCCAGATCGGCTATGCCTCGGCGATTGCCTGGATCCTGTTCATCATCATTTTCGGCATCACCCTGTTGAATTGGAAGTTCGGGAGCAAGGCCTTGAACGATTGAGGATAACTATGAATATGATCTCCAAGGTGGACCACCGGGCGCAGCCCACCGTAGGCCCTTCGCTTGTCGAAGGCCGCGGCACGCCGACACGCGGCGGCCCTACAAGAGGTGATGCGTGTGTATCGCATCTCTCGATGGAACCGCGCAAAGTCGGCGGCGTCAAGCGAAGCTGGTGGCAGCGGCAAGGCAAGCCGGCGTTCAGCCACCTGGCGCTGGGGGTGATGGCGCTCACGATGCTGGCGCCCTTTGTGTGGATGCTGCTCTGCAGCTTCAAGCCGCTGAGTGAGGTGGAAGCGCTGAATCCCATTCCGGTGTCGTGGCAAGCAGGGAATTATTCCCGTGTGTTTCAGGAGATCCCTTTTGCCCGTTACTATTATAACAGCGTCTTTATCGCCCTCTGGGTGACCTTTTTGCAGTGCCTTACGAGCGCCATGGCGGCCTATGCGTTTGCACGGCTGCGCTGGCGCGGGCGCGAAATGGTGTTCCGGCTGTATCTGGCCACGCTGATGATCCCCGGCGTCGTCACCATGATTCCGAACTATACCGTCATGGTAAAACTCGGCCTGCTGGATTCCTACACCGGCCTCATTGTGCCGGCGGCGTTCAGCGCTTTCGGAACGTTCCTGCTGCGGCAGTTTATGCTGGGTTTGCCGCGCTCTCTGGACGAAGCGGCCGCGATTGACGGCGCGAGCCATTGGCGGATCTTCTGGGACATCATCATGCCGCTGGCCCGGCCCGGGCTGATTACGCTGGGGATTTTTACGTTGATAGGCAACTACGGCTCGTTCTTCTGGCCGCTGGTCATGATCAAGAGCGAGTGCCTGCGCACGCTCCCCATCGGCATGCTCGCGTTTGACGGGATCTACGGGCGGCAGACGAACCTGCTGATGGCGGCCAGCGTCATGAACATTATCCCCTTGATCATCCTGTTCGTCATCGCGCAGAAGCATGTGGTGAAGGGGATTCAACTGGGCGCGGTGAAGGGGTAGGGAGAAGGGGACAGGGTTCAGGGTTCAGGGTTCAGGTGGGAGAGGGGGCAGGTGGGAAAGGAAGAAGGGTTCAGGGTTCAGGTGGGAAATGCATGGAAGAGCATCTCTGTATGCCTGCCCCCTGAACCCTGCCCCCTGAACCCTGAACCCTGAACCCTGCCCCCTGAATCCTGAATCCTGAACCCTGACCCCCGAACCCTGAACCCTCAAAGGAGTACACATGGCCAAAGTCATACTGGAACACGTTGAAAAGATCTACGACAACGGGTTGAAAGTCGTAAAGGACTTGAATCTCGAGATTGCGGACGGTGAGCTGCTGGTCTTGGTGGGGCCTTCCGGCTGCGGCAAGTCCACGACGCTGCGGATGATCGCCGGGCTGGAGGAGATCACCGAGGGGGTCATCCGGATCAATGATCGGGTGGTGAACCACGTCGAGCCCAAAGACCGCGACATCGCCATGGTCTTTCAGGACTACGCGCTCTATCCGCACATGTCCGTGGCCGAGAACATGGCCTTCGGCCTCCGGCTGCGCAAGTGCGGCAAGGCGGAAATCGAACAGCGGGTTAAGGAGGCGGCTGATATTCTCGGACTTAACGAGTTTCTGCAGCGTCGGCCCAAGGCGCTTTCCGGCGGCCAGCGCCAGCGCGTGGCGCTCGGGCGCGCCATCGTGCGCAAGCCGGCGGTGTTCTTGTTCGACGAGCCGCTCAGCAACCTGGACGCCAAAATGCGTGTGCAGATGCGGGTGGAAATCGCGCAGTTGCACAACCGCCTGGGCACCACGATGATCTACGTGACGCATGACCAGGTGGAAGCCATGACCCTCGGCGAACGGATTGTCGTGATGAAGGATGGCATTGTCCAGCAGGTGGCCGATCCGATTGCCCTCTACGACACACCGGTCAACCGGTTTGTGGCGGGCTTCATCGGCACGCCGCCGATGAACTTCTTCGAGGGGATGCTCATGCGGCGCGGAAATGCATGGGTCTTCGAGAAACCCACGGCTGGCGTACTGTTGCCAGTGCCGAAGGCGAGGGCGGAGCGGCTCGCCGCTTTCGAAGGCAAGCCCATTGTTCTGGGGCTTCGTCCGGAAGAGATCGGTTCAGCCGCCGCTGAAGCGCTGGCTGATGCGCCGCGCATCCGCGCCAAGATCAACGTGGTCGAGCCGATGGGATCGGAAACCTACGTGTATTTGCTGGCAGGCGGCAACCAGTTCGTGTGCCGCGTGGATGCGCACAAGCGCTTTCGCCCCGGCGACGAGGTGAATGTGCCGATCTACATGGACAAGGCGCACTTCTTTGACGCACATACGGAGGAAAGTATCGGATTGTGAGTGCCCGGCTGCGATCTTAAGAAAGGCAAGTTGCGCGCCGGCTTGGAGTTCCTCACCGAGAAACCCAAGGTCCTGGCCCCGTGGGAAAGGTCATGACACAAGCGTGCAGGCTGGTAATCGTAAGATAACTGAAGACACGAACCATGCAGATACAACATGAAGAATAACGCATTAGATAAAGCGAGTCCAGCGGGCGCCGGGAAGCTGCAGCCTTGGATTGTTCCGGAGGGGACCATCGTACATCCGTCCGGGGCCTACTGGTATCGCTCGGGCGACCTCGGCAACACGGCGCAGCAGGTCGAGATACTGAAGGTTATCTGGAGGCATGCCAAGCACGGAGTAAAAGGAGATGCAGATGAAACAGTTCATGTTCGCGAGTGTCCTGGCACTGAGCCTGGGCATGGTGGCGTGGGTACAACTGGGGGACGCGTTGGCGGCGCCGGATTCAGCCTGGCCGGACCTGGGAATTGATGAGGATACGGAGGTACTGGAGCAGTATCGGCAGGCGGTGGAGTTGGGCGGGGTGCCGGAGAGTACGAGGCGGGACGTAGCGCAGCGGTTTCTCCGCCGTGCGCGGGCGGCCATAAAGGCCAAGGACTACACGGGCGCGCGGGAGTCTGCCGCAGTTGCCGCAGAGCCGGCGATGGCTGCGGATTCCAGAAGCCTGGCGTGCTTGTACATCGCGGAAAGCTATGTCCAGGAGAAGAACTTCGCGGCCGCAAAGGCGGAACTGGCCAAGCTTCTGGCCATCCCAAACGTTGCGGAAGGCCACCGGTGGGAAGCGCGTGAACGGGTGCGCGAAATCGAGCGTATGCAGGCGGGACTGCCGCCGGTCGAATCAGTAACCGTGCGCACGGTCGTCCCGGCAGTGGCGACGTTCGCCGCAGAACTTTTCGTGTCGCCGGACGGCAACGACAAGAACGCCGGCACCCGTGCCGCCCCGGTGGCCGGCCTCGTTCGCGCGCGGGATCTGGTGCGCCAGCTTCACGGGCGCGGCGAACGCGGCGCGATCGCCGTGAACGTGCTGGCTGGCGAATACCCCCTGACAGCGGCGATTGAGCTATCGGCCGAGGACTCGGGCACGGAACAGGGACCGGTCGTTTACCGCGCGGTCCAGCCGGGCAAGACGGTGTTCTACGGCGGCCGCCGGCTCACCGGTTTCAAACCGGTGGATGATCCCGCGATTCTGGCGCGCCTGCCGGAGGAGGCGCGCGGCAAGGTGCAGCGTAGCGACCTGCGCGCATTGGGCATCGCCGACTACGGCCGGCTTGCGGTGCGCGGATTCTCACAACCGTCGCCGCCGCCGACCGTGGAATTGTTTGTCAACGGCAAACCGATGACGCTGGCGCGTTGGCCCAATACCGGATTCGTGGGGATTAGCAAGTTGGTCGCGTCCGGCAACACGCAGGCGGGCGCCCCTTCGATCATCGAGTATGCCGACGACCGGCACGCGCGCTGGACCCAGGCAAAGGATCCCTGGCTCTTCGGCTACTTCAACCGGCTCTGGGCCGATGCCACCATTGCGATCTCTCGAATCGACACGGAAACCCGCACGGTGGTTTTCAATGATCCGTACCAGGCGGTATGGACGCCCAACAACGAGGGGATGAACACCCACGAAGGCATCCAGTACTATGCCTTCAACCTGCTCGAAGAGATCGACCTTCCGGGCGAATGGTATCTGGACCGCGAAGCCGGCATCCTCTACCTCTGGCCACCCGCCGAACTGGCTGGAGCCGCCGTGGAGATCGGCATGCTGTCGGCACCGATGATGACGATGACCAACGTCACGGACATCCGCCTGGAGGGGCTGACGTTCGACCTCGGCCGCTGCGACGGTCTTGCGCTCATGGATTGCCGTCGCGTGCTGATCGCAGGGTGCACGGTCAGCCGCATGGCAGAGAACGGCATCCGCATCCGTGGCGGCGAGAGTAACGGCATTCTGAGCTGCGATATTCACACCATCGGGCGGCGCGCCACCGAGCTGATCGGCGGGGAGCGCGAAACGCTCAAGCCGGGAAGGCACTTCGTGGAGAACTGCACGATTCACGACTTCGGCCGGATTGACCGGACCTACACGCCGGCCGTTCAGCTCGAAGGCGTGGGCAACCGCGTCGCGCACAACCTGATGTACGACTGCCCCTCGAGCGTCATGCGCGTCGAGGGCAACGACCATGTTGTCGAGTTCAACGATATCCGTAACGCGGTGCGCGAGTCGGACGACCAGGGCGCCGTCGATATGTGGCGGAATCCGACGTACCGCGGGATCGTGTTCCGATACAACCGGTTTACCGACATCGGCCGTGTGGGCGCGGGTGCCATGGCGCACGGGCAGTCGGCGATTCGCCCCGACGACGCCATCAGCGGCGTGCTTATCTACGGCAACATCTTCGTGCGCGCTTCACGCGGCCGTTTCGGCGCGGTGCAGATGAACTCCGGCCGGGACAACATCATTGCCAACAACCTGTTTATCGAGTGTGCGCAGGCCATTACCGGCGGATGGAACGCCGGCAATGGTGCGTGGCAGGAACTCCGCGCAAGCAAGCCCCCTCCCGATTTCATTACCAGCGCGCTCTATCTGAGCCGGTATCCCGCCATGGCCACGATGCTGACCACGCCCGGCAACAACTATGCCTGGCGAAACGTGTTTTACCGTTCCGGGGCGACGGGCGATCCCGGCAACATGGATTATGGCCAACGCGATCCCGGGTTCGTGGATGCCGCGAAAGGCGACTGGCGCCTCAAGCCCGACGCCGCCCCCTACGGCGACATCGGTTTCCGTCCGATCCCGATGGAAGAGATCGGCCTCTACCAGGACACCTTCCGCTCCGGCCTGCCGGCGAACGTCAAAGCGGAGGCGAAACAAACATGGTAACAAGATCAGCGATCAACCTGACACTCGGACTGCTGATGGTCACGGCGTCCATGGCGACGGCGGAGGAGTCGGTCAAGCCGGAGAGCATACAGATGGTCGTGATTCGCGAAGAAGAATCTGTCGTCGCGTCGTTCCTGGGATTCGGCGCCGAATGGGATCCGAAGTTCTGGACCATGGGCACGTTCAAGCTGGACGAGGACTTCAAGGGTGAAGTCACCGTCACGGAGGCCGATTGGGATCTGGTCGTCAAGCGTATCCGGTGGATGCGGCTGCCCTTCGTGCGCATGATGATCTGCATCCGATGGTTGTCCGGGGGTGACGGTAAGTTTGACTGGACCAACAAGCACATGCAGAGCCTGTACCGTCATCTCGACGTGTGCCAGAAGGAGAAGATCGGGGTCATTCTTACGGACTGGGGGTGTGAGCCGGCATGGCTCAAGGTGCCTGGAATCGCCGATGTCGCCGACCCGAAGTATGCCGAAACCATCGGGACCTACCTGGACTACCTGATCAATACAAAGGGCTACACCTGCATCCAGTACTTCGTGATGGTCAATGAGCCGGAAAACGAGGTCCGTGACTGGAACCGGTGGAAAAAAGGCGTTCAGAATGTCACGCGCGTCCTGGGCGAAAGGAAACTCCAGGAGAAGATCTGTTTTCTCGGCTCGGATGAAAGTGGCGCGGATGTCTGGCACCGGAACGCGGCAGACCAACTTTCCAGGGAACTGGGCGGGTATGACATTCACCGGTACGCGTCGGTCGAGGAAGTCCGCAGCGGCGGCTTGTACAGACACTTCAAGGCCATGTGGGACTATGCGCTGGAGAAAGACGCGTCGGCCAAGTCCAAGCCCATGATCGTCGGCGAGGCGGGGCTCAGCGCGCCGGGTTTCAGCGCCGGCAACAACGCACTCCATATGGATCCGGCGTACGCCACGCACATGGCCGACTACGCGGTGCAGGCCGTCAACGCCGGCTCGTGGGGTGTGTTGGCCTGGATGCTCGATGACTCCTCGCACGCGGGGTTCAACTGGGGCATGTGGAAGAACAAAGCTGGAGGCTTTGAACTCAAGCCCTGGTTCTACACGTGGTCGTTGCTGTCGCGGCTCTTTCCGCCGGGGAGCCATATCGTACGGGTCGAGCAGCTCAACGAGGATCTCCGCGTCCTGGCCGCGCGACTGCCCAAGGAATCAGGAGGCGGCTGGAGTTTCTGCATCGTCAACCGCGGAATGGTGGGCGCCATTACGTTGAAGGTTCCGGGGAGCCCGGCCGTCAAATTTGATTGCTACGTTTTTCAGGGAAAAGAGAAGCCGCGCGTGGATGCGGATGGTTTCCCGGCGCCGGTGGAGTCTGTGAGCCTAGACCTCGGCAAAGGCGCCGAAGTCGCCGTGCCGGGCGATGGCGTGGTGTTTCTGACGGGATTTGGCGTGGATGACGGCAGGGGGCCCGGCGCCCGCTAGAGCTAAACTTGAGACATAGGAAGAAAAACACATGGACTACACGCAACTCAGGGGCTTCAACTACCAGCCGAGCTGGGGCAGCACGGGATACGAGATCTGGCGGAACTTCGATGCCGAGCGGATGGGGCACGAGATTGCGCTCGGCAAGGCGTACTTCCCGGGAATGAACGCGATCCGCCTCTGGCTGTCACATGACGCCTGGTTGCGGAATGGCGGTGCTTTTTCGGCCGCGTTTGAGGCGGCCTTGGGCATCGCTGAGCGGTACGGCCTGTTCGTCATGCCGGTACTCTTCAACCGCTGGCATTGCGCGATTCTCGACTACGGTGGAATCTACATTGACCACTTTCTGCCGCAGGCAAGCTGGGTGCAGGGCAAAGACCAACCCGCGGCCTTTGCCGAAGCTTTGATCGGCGCGCACGCGTCCGACCCGCGTATCTTCGCCTGGGACCTCTGCAACGAGCCCTTCGCCTACAACTGCCCGCAGCGTGACATCCCCGAGATTGTGAAGGCCGAATACGCGTGGCTGGAGCGGATGTTCGCCATCGCCAAACGATGCGGCGCCCAGGCGCCGATTACCGTGGGAATTCACCCGGGACACGGATTGGCCGGGATTCAGCAGATCGAACCGATCAGCGATATTCTGAGCATTCATCCCTACTGGACGTGCGACAGTCCGGTGCATGCCAAAGACGCATACGAGAAGTCATTGGACGACTACGTGTCGTTCGCCGGTGACGTGGGCAAGCCGTTGATCGCCACGGAAACATGCTGGGGCGCGCTTGATGACGGCAAGCGGGTCGAGATCATCCGCTACACCCTCGAGCAACTGAAGAAGCGTGGGATCGGGTGGCTGGTCTATCTCTTGCATCACAGCCTCATAGCCGATGCACACCGGGCTGAATTAGGGCCGCTGAGCTCGCCGGGCAATCTGGCTTTCATTGAGGCTGACGGAAGGCTTCGGCCCGGCCACGGCGTGTTTAATGAGTACTGATCTGCGAACTCCGCGCACGCGAGCACATTGGCACGGAAACGCTGAAAGCGTTATGGGGGAAGAACGACTTCACCTTGTCGGAGTTTGCCGATGTTGAGTATGAGATTCCGGCCAGCTATACTAAAGGGAAGAAGAAACTTGTCATCCGGCTCGTCTATCGCGAGCCGGCGGGCACGGACCTGGCCACGAGCAAAGAGTACCTCGGCACGAATGAGTATCACTATTGGGCGTTTGCCTATTGATGCGGGAGAGATGACACTATGAAGACTGTTTGCAGTGGAATATTGGGAATCGTCATGATCGCGTCCGCGGTGTTGGCCGCGGACCAACCGACGGCGCGCCGCGTCGAGGTCGGTGACCTGATCTGCGAGTGGTTTGCGCATATGGCTGTGGGTCGTCCTGCCAGTGAATGGCGGATCTCCGGGTGGGAAGTGGAACCGCCCGGCACGCCCTTCGCGCACTTGTACTACTCATGGTTCAAGTTGGTGGACAAGGATGACGAGGCGCCGGTCACCATCGGCCGGCGTTTCCCTGCGCAGCAGGACGGGGTGTTGACGTGGGAGTTCGTCTTCCGGCTGCCCCAACTCACCAACGGTCCCTTTTTCCAGATCATGTCCGGCGATCAGGCCGTCCTTCGCCTGCGTGTGGCGGAAGGCGCTCTGATGGCGGATGCCGGTGAAGGCGCGCCGCGACGGCTGACCGCGCTGCAGGCCAATCGGGATTGCGGCATCAGCGTCCGGCTCGACCTGGACGCGCACCGGGCGGACATTCGCGTCGACGGCCGTATGGCCGCCACGGCGGTGCCGTTGCCCGACAAGGCGCTGGACCGGCTTGCGATTACCACAGGGAACAGCTACGTAGGCGACTTGTTTGTCGCGCCGGTGCTGTTGCATCGCGGTTATGCGCTGCGGGAGAGTTTCATCAGCGTGCCGGAAGGGGCGTTGCCGGATGGATGGACCGCCACGACGGCAGGTGGCAAAGTGGACATCCGCCATCATGGCGGGGCCGCGCATCCCGCGAACAGTTGCGCGCTTTGCCTGGAACGTACACAGGCCGGCGCGCTGGACGCCACCGTCGCTTTCCCACCGGGAGATTCCGCCGTGGAGGCTGAGGCGAAGCTCTGGTTGTCGGACGGCGGCAATGGCGCGTCGGTGGCCTGGCTGGACGCCGCGGGGCGCCCGGTCGTCACGATCGCTGCGCGCGACGGTGCGCTGTCGGCCAGCGGTGCCCGGGGCGCGCCGGTTTCGTTATGGACGGGGCTTCGGAAGACGGTGTGGTACAACCTGCGCGTGGTGATCGATCCCGCGGCCAAGTCGGCCACTTGTTACGTCAATGACATCGAGCGCGGACGCGTGGCGGTTGCGAAAGGGGCACAGGTCGCCAGGGCGCGCGTCACGGCGCCCGAGGCGGTCGGAGGGCAGTGCTGGGTGGACGAGCTTGTCGTGCGTCCGCATCTGGCGTATCCGGCCGACTATGCGCCGGAGCCTGTGTCTGTCGCCACCGGTTCCAACATCGTCATGATGCAATCGTGCGATCTCTGGCGGGAAGGTCTGCACAATGGATGGGATTACATTCGCGGTTACCCGGAGCGCCGGCCGTTGCTGGGGTATTACAACGGCGGCGATCCGGAAGTGGAGGACTGGACCATCGGCTGGCTCTTGCGCAACGGCATCTCCTGCGACTTCAAGTGCTGGTACAGGGGCGAACTGGGGCATCCGCTCCACTCCACGCGCCACGGCGAGGGGCTGATCGGCTTCAAGCGGGCGCGGTGGAGCGGCAAGCTTAAGTTCGCCATCAATCTCACCAACCACTTCGACATGTTCGACAACCTGGATGATTGGCGTGACAACGTGGTGCCCTACCTGATCGAACACCTGTTCCGCGATCCGCGCTACCTGAAGATTGATAACAAGCCGTTTGTCGGCTTCTTTGATGCCGGCTGGCTCCACAGGAACACAAAAGACGCTAAGGCGGCGGTGGCGATCCTGCGCGAAGAGTGCCGCAAAGTGGACTTCGACGGCTGCTGGGTGGTGAATCAGGGCAGACCAGGCAAGGATGCTACCGGCTGGGGTTTCGATGCCGTGTACAAATACACATGGTTCACCAGCTCGGGCGAGGAGCAGAAGAAGAACATCGAGTCGCAGCGAGCTCAGAACGTGGGCGACGTTATTCCGACCCTGTCCATGGGTTGGAACGCAGGCCCCTGGGACGGCAAGGGCGGGCATTGGCTCAAACCCGACGAATTCCGCACCCTTTGCGAGTGGGCCAGGACGACGTACATGCCGGCGGCTACCACGAACGCGTTATCGCGGCGGGTGGTGATGCTGGACAACTGGAACGAGTGGGGCGAAGGGCACTGCCTGATGCCTGCCGCCGGCTGGGGGTTTGGTTACCTGCACGCCGTCCGCGACACCTTTGGGCAACCCCCGTTCCCGCCAGATGTTGAGCCGACACCGGCCCAGGTTGCGCGCCTGACCACGCTCTATCCACGCGGAGAAGGGTATGAGAAGACGATTGAACCGGAGCGCAAACCCGGGTCCGCGGCCGACAAAGAGCCGTCCGCTGGCGCTCGTCCGAAGAGAACCATCAAGCCTGAGCCTGATTTGGCGGCGTATTGGAAACTGAACGATGAACGGTGTTGGGTTTATCAGCAAATGTAAGCCTCCATATAGGGCTTCAGTTGC
>CAZOJL010000031.1:0-25506 GCA_964580075.1 uncultured Akkermansia sp.
GCAACTGAAGCCCTATATGGAGGCTTACATTTGCTGATAAACCCAACACCGTTCCTAAGGTTTCTAAGGGACGGGTCTTGCGTTATTGCATGAATGATGTGACATTTCTTAACCATTCACACAGGAGAGGGGGGGGGCGGTTATGAGATCGGCACGGATCAAGGTGGATGGGCTGGGCTATTATCACTGCATGAGCCGGGTGATGGATCGGCGGGTGAACGCGAGCCACGCCGGGCCGTCGATATCAAGAGGCGCTTGCAAAACCCTTTGAAGCGCCGTGAAACAGGGTTCAGGATGGCAGGTTTCAGGCCGGAAACGCCTCCTGAACCCCGAACCCTTCGCTTGCACAAACCGGAGGTTTTGCAAGCGCCTCTCACTATAAACCTTCTTTCTTCTCGCAAAGCCGCCAAGGTCGCCAAGGGGATCAGACACCGTTTCTTTGCGTGCTTGGCGTCTTGGCGAGAGATATTCCATTTTTTGATTTGAAATGGTCAGAAGAGGCCCAATCGGGTCGAACCTTTCAACTTTCTCTCCACAAGTGCCCTCACGTGCCGTTGCACCGTCATGGGGTAGCGCACAAGGATTGCGTCGATCTCAGCCAGGGAGATTTCCGTCAGATTTCGAAAGGTGACCACCCCATCGACGGAGACTCCCTGCCGTCGCATCATGTAGACAAAGTCGCACAGCGCCTGTGCGGGAGAGGCTACAACGCCGCTGCGCGGAGGAGCATAAACGCGGCTGCGCACACAGATGAAGGCAAACCGGCCTACCGGGGTGCTTCGTTCCTGAGCCCGGGGGCTTCGCCGATCGGTGAAACAGGTGATGCGCGTCGGTGTCTGCGTGATCAGGTTATGCACATGCAGCGCATAGATGCCGGTCATGTAGGCATGCGCGTCCATCACAGGCAGCAACACGGCGGGCGTGATCACGTCCGGCAACCCGTATTGCCCGTGGGCATATCGGGCTATCAATCCCTGCCGACGCAAACGGGTCAGCTCCACGTTCAGGGCGCTCCGCGACGTCTGGGCCACATTGGCAAGTTCCGTCACCGTGAACAGAGACTTGTCATGCAGGCGATGCTGTTCCTCCAGGTATTTCTGCCAGTCCCTGGCTTTCATGAGCCGTCCCCCTTCGGAATTCCGAGCTTGTCTGCAAGCAGGGTGACAACCGTGTCGAGAATCAGGGACCCGCCACCGGCCGTCTTCAAGTTGGCGGCGACGGCAGCCTCAACCTGGTTGCTGATAATTTCGTTAAGGGCGCGCGCATGAATCGCGCGATTCCTCAACAGTCGTTCGCATCGATCTGCCACCGATTCTGGACTGATCTTCATTTTATCAAACTTTGTTCGCAGCCGCTTCGCAGCGTCCGCAACGAAGGTGTCCTGAAAAAGAAAGAGATCGAGAATATCGCGCTCTTCTAAGAACAATCGGTTGAACAGCGCGATGACCTTGCTTTCAATCATATCGGCGTCCGATGCCGTGAGATAGACGGCGCCGGAAACCGTGCGCACCACGGGCTTGTCGAGGCAGGGTATACATGTGACCTCCACAGGGAGTTCAATCCGGTCAGGCGTCTCGCCCAATGCCGCTAAGTTAAGGGGCTGTTGCCATCTTAATCTTGATCTTAATCCACTGGTGGAGAACGGATTAGGATTACGATTAGGATTACGATTAGGATCGAAAGAAGAGCTTAACTTAGCGGCATTGGGCGTCTCGCCCGTGCGGTGGAAGGATGCCAATACTGTCCTAACGAATGGGGATTTCGCATCCGGGCCGGTCGCTGGCGACACCGTCCCCTCGTAACCGAAACGCCGCTTGACCTCGGGGAGCAGCTTGCTTCTCAGCAGATCCACGATCTCCATCTGCTTGCCATCCAGATTGCCGTCCCAGTGATAGTCGATATCCAGCGAGGTCCGGCAGCTATGGCTCAGGAGCCGATACCTGAATCCGCCAATCAGACATAGTCTGTGACCGGCTGGGCTGGTGGCAATCACCCCCGCAGCCAGCTTTTGAATGCCCTCAATGGTTTGAGACCTGACTTCGTTCATGCAGTTCAATATAACATAAATGTTCTATATGGCAACACAAATCGACACACAAATCGATTAACCTAGATCCGACAGTTGAATTCACCACGTAAGGAAAGAGTGAAGGCGGGTTAGAGATGGGCCTCCCATCGTCCCTGAGGACGCGCTTCGCCGCGTCTTCAGTCGTTTTTTCAAACGCCTCCCCGGGTTTCGCCGATCCGGGCGCTAATCGAAAACCTTTTTCACATTGGAGAAACAGATCCGGTTGGGTTATGATGGCCTGCGTACGACCGGGGGTTCTTCAAGACGAGGTAATATGGCACACACAGCGGCACAGCATGCGGCGCGGTTGCAGGCGTTTCTGGCTAAGGACTATCACGGCATGTATCGCGAGCCGGGCGGGGAGATCGTCTTGCCGTTTCTGACTCCCGGCAGCGCGCAATACTGCGATGTCCTGTGGGACTGGGACTCGTGGCTCACCAATGTGGCGCTGCGGCAGATCGTCGCCCTCACGAACGATCCTGCCGAACGCGAAAAGCTGGTGGGCTATGAAAAAGGGTGCATTCAAAACTGGCTGCAGTATGCTCGGAAACACAGCGGCTGGATCCCCATCTGGATCAACCGCTCCGGTAACGCGGCACCGGCGGATATCTATGCGCAGAACATGCACAAGCCGTGTCTGGCCCAGCATGCCGCGTTCATTGTGCAGCAGGAGGGCGGTGATGCGGAGTGGCTGCGCGAGGATCTGATGTATCTCCAGTACTTCGTCAACAACTACCGCAATCACCACCGCCACGACTGCGGGCTCTATTTCTGGCAGGATGACAGCGCCATCGGCGTCGACAATGACCCCTGCACGTTTGGCCGTCCGCCGCGCAGCAGCGGCTCGATCTATCTCAATTGCCTGATGGTCAAGGAACTGCTTGCCATGGCCTACCTGCTGGACCGGGTGGGGCTTGTTGAAGTAGCCGCGCAATACCGGCAGGACGCCGAGGCGCTGCGCGAGGCCGTCCGGGAGCATTGCTGGGACGAGCGGGACGGCTTCTATTACAGCGTGGATCTGAACCTGACGCCCGTCGCGAGGCAGCGGAGCGCCGCGCACTCGGGTCAGCCCCGGGACTGGCCGTGCCTGATTCAGCGCATCGGCGTCTGGTCGGGCTTTCTGGCCCTGTGGGCGGGCATCGCCACGCCCAAGCAGGCGAAACGGATGGTGCGTGAACACTATCGCAACACCGCCACGTTCAACGCGCCGTTCGGCGTCAGAACGTTGTCCAAGATGGAGAAGATGTACAACCTGCGCGCGTCGGGAAATCCGTCATCCTGGCTGGGTCCGATCTGGGGCATCTCGAATTATCTGACGTTCCGCGGACTGGTCACGTCCGGGTTTGAGGACGATGCCCGCGATCTGGCGCAGAAGACGATCGCCCTGTTCGGCGCGGACTTGGAGAAGACGGGCGCTCTGCATGAATATTACCAACCTGAGAACGGCGAGCCGATCCTCAACCGCGGCTTCCAGAACTGGAACTACCTGGTCGCGAACATGATGTGCTGGCTGGAGGGCGGAACCCCGGTCACGGAGTTCTAACCCCTGCTGACTGTTGGCTGCATCAGCGGAAGACGTCGACGGCGTGGTCGCGGCGGTCGTCACACAGCGGGATGTGGCCGTCGGGTTGTTCGGCGCCGTCCACCAGAACGCGCGTGCGGGCGGGGGGTGGATCGATGCGGCGAACGGTGATCTGGTACGTCGTTTCGCGGTAGCGGTACTGTATGCGATAGGTGTCCCATCCCTGCGCGGGCACACGGGGGGTCAGGCGCAGATGGTCGTTGTGCCATTCGAGCCCGAGCAGGGTCTCGAGCCCCAGCCGGTACATCCATCCCGCGGCGCCGGTATACCACGTCCAGCCGCCGCGGCCGATGTGCGGCGCGACGCCGTAGACGTCGGCGGCCATGACGTAGGGTTCCACCCGGTAGCGCGCGGCCTTCTCGGGCGTGTCGCTCAGGAGGATCGGGTTCAGCATGCGGAACAGGTCCCACGCGCGGTCGGAGTCGCCGAGAAGCGCCAGAGCCATGACCGACCACACCGCGCCGTGCGTGTACTGTCCGCCGTTTTCGCGCATGCCCGGCGGATAGCCCTTGATGTATCCGGGCTCCAGACTGCTGTGATCGAACGGGGGCGTAAAGAGCCGGATCAAGCCCTCCTCGCGGCGCACCAGGTGTGTGTTCACCGCATCCATCGCCTGGCGGGCGCGCGCGGGTTGCGCGGCGCCGCTGAGGACCGCCCAGCTCTGGCTGAGCGAATCGATGCGGCATTCGTCGTTCTGCGCAGACCCGAGCGGGGTGCCGTCGTCGAAAAACGCGCGCGTGTACCAGGCGCCGTCCCACGCCGACGCCTCGGTGCGCGTGAGCAGGGCGGCGGCCTGCTCGCTGCAGAACGCGGCGAATGCGGCGTCGCCGTGCGCCTGCGCCAGGGGTGAGAAGCGGGTGAGCGCATCGTGCAGAAACCACGCGAGCCAGACACTCTCGCCCTGGCCGCCGCGGCCGACCCGATTCATGCCGTCGTTCCAGTCGCCGCAGCCCATCAGCGGCAATCCGTGCGCCCCGAAACGGAGGCCGAGGCGCAGCGCGCGCACGCAATGTTCGTAGAGCGTTCCGCTTTCCGACGCGTGTGTATGCGCCTCGTAGTAGGCCTCTTCGTCGCTGTTGACGGGGCGTCCACGAAGAAAGGGGACGGCCTCGTCGAGCACGCCGGTGTCGCCGGTGGCCAGGACATAGCGGGCGGCGGCCTGGGGCAGCCACAGGTAGTCGTCCGAAAAACGGGTGCGCACGCCGGCGCCGCTCGGGGGGTGCCACCAATGTTGCACGTCGCCTTCGATGAACTGGTGCGCGGCGCAGCGCAGCACCTGTTCGCGCAAGGTGTGCGGTGCGGCGTGAATAAGGGCCATGGCATCCTGGAGTTGATCGCGAAACCCGTAGGCGCCGCCCGACTGGTAATAGCCGCTGCGGCCCCAGAAGCGGCACGACAAGGTCTGATACGGCAGCCAGCCGTTGAGCAGGACGTTCGTGGCGGCGTCGGGCGTTTCCACCTGCACGCGGCCGAGTGTCTGATTCCAATGCGCCCATACATCCTGGAGGGCCAACTTGGCCCCGACCGGTCCGCCGAAGCGCGCGAGGCAGGTGTGGGCTTCCTCGGTGTTATCGCCCGCGCCGAGGGTGAATACGACCTGGCGTGACTGTCCCGCTGCCAGGGTGAACGCCGCTTGCAGCCCCGCGCCGGGATCGAAGCCGGCCCCGGTGACGTTAGAGAGCCGCTCGCGGCGCAGCGCGTCGGGTTTGGCCAGCGACCCATTCCGGCCGATAAACTCGGTGCGGCTGCCGGTGATGGAGGGTTCGGGCTCGCTGCAGCCGGCGAACACGACGCGATCGGCGAAGTCGCGGCTATACGGATTCCGCGCGAAAATGGCACCGGTTTGCGGGTCTTTCTCCGTGACGATGTGCATCGCGTTGCTGTGACGCCATTCACCCAGCACGAGTTCAAAGAAAGCCGTCAGCGACAGGCGGCGTTCACGCCCCGAGTGGTTCCGGACGGTGACGGCCACGAACTTGACAGGCGCGTCCATCGCCACATACACCCAGGCCTCCGTGAACACACCCGATTCGTCGTGCTCAAAGACGCTGTAGCCGAAGCCGTGCCGACACACGGTGCCTGAGACGCCGGGCGCCGGCAGGGGCGTGAGCGACCAGAAACGCCCTGTTTCTTCGTCGCGCACATAGACCGCCTCGCCGCTTGCGTCCGTGACCGGATCATTGTACCAGGGGGTGATGCGGAATTCGTGCGCGTTGCAGGCCCACGTGACCATGCCGCCGCTTTCGCTGACCACGGTTCCGATGCGGGGGCTGGCGATGACGTTGGCCCAGGGCGCGGGCGTGGTCTGGCCGGGTTCGAGCAGGATCACGTACTCCCGGCCGTCGGGCGTGAAGCCGCCCGGTCCGTTCACAAAGATTCGCTGCCGCGGGGGGAGCGGGGTAGGGGCCGGTTCCTGTGCGGGCGACGCGGCGGGACGGAGGCGCGGCGGCAGTCGGCGCGGGGCGAGGCTGCGATCCACCTGTTCCTGAAGCGTTTCGGCGCTATCCGAGAGGACGACGCGGGCGGCGGATTGCAGCAGGATCTGATCCTCTTCGGACAGGGACTCGATGCGGCGCACGAAGACACCGCCCGGCTTGTCGAAGAGCCCCGCATCCGGGCCGGCGTTGATCGCCTCGATGATCCGGTCGTTGAGGGTGGCGCGATATCCGGAATAGTCTTCGTTGATGATGACCAGGTCGCTGACTAGGCCTTTCATCCGCCAGTAGGCATGGGCGCGCAAGGCTTCATAGACGCGGTCGACGCGTTTGAGGGTGCTGATTCGGAGGAGCAGGATCGGCAGATCGCCGGAAATGCCGAAGTGCCACAGGCCCTGTTGGCCCAGGCGGTTTTGCGCGATCAGGCTGGCGGGTGCGCGGCGGCGCGCATGCGCAAAGAGCATAGACCCGGCCAGCCGGCCGTACAGTTGCGTCTCGGCCTCCGTGACGTTGAGCTGCCGCATGACGATCTGGCTGTGGGACCAGGCCATGTCGAACGCGCGGTCGACGAAGTGGCTGTCCTCGTATTTGGCGATGAGCGCCAGCGCGGCCGCGCGCGAGTCGGCGACACCGGTAATCAGGTTCACGATGCAGACGCGGTCCGTGGGCAGTTCCAGGCGTTGCTGGACGGCGATGATCGGATCGAGAACCGCGCCGGATCCGTTGGCGAGCGGGGACCGCTGTGTGGCCGGCGCGTCCAGCGCAGCCGGCCGGGAGACGGTGCGGCAACGCCCGATAAAGCGCGCGCGGTCGGTCTCGAATGTAGGCGGCTCCGTGGCATCCGGCACGACCAGAATGTGGAACAACCAAGGCGTGGCGTCGTCCGGTGCGCGCTTCCGGCGCGAGCAGAGGATGGCGCGGCGACCGGGAAGGATCTCGGTCTGCACGAAGAGCTTGTTGAAGGCCGGGTGCGACAGATCGGCATTCTGCGGCGCCAGGACGACCTCGGCGAAGCTGGTGAGCTCGATCTGGCGCATGTGGCGGGCGAGGTTGCTGAGCGTGACGCGACGGATTTCGACATCATCTTCCGGTGACACGCAGATCTCGGTATGGATGTCGAGCTCGTGATCGCGGCGGCGATATTCCGCCCGGCCCTGCGTGAAGATGGCCTCGATGTGTTCGGCTGCCTGGCATGTCGGCTGAAAGGCCGCAGACCAGACGGCGGCCGATTCGACGTCGCGCAGGTAAATAAACGACCCCCAGTCGTCGCAGGTGGCGTCCTCGCGCCAGCGGGTGACGGCCAGATCGTGCCAGCGGCTATTTCCCCCGCCCGCGTGTGTCACCATGACGTGGTAGTTGCCGTTGGACAGAAAATGCACCTCGGGCGACGGGGTGTCGGGATTGGGGAAAATGCGCATCATCTCCCCTGGATCGACCGCCGGACTCCGGGTGGCGGACAGGACCTCGCGTTCGTGCGGCCGCAGCATGGGAGCGGTTTGCGGCATGCGTTCCTGCAGCAGCAGTTCCGTGGCGCGCATCGCCGGATCGGCCATGAAGCGCCGGACCATCGGGCCGTCCAGCAACAGGTTCGCCAGGGCGATCAAGCCCATCCCCTGGTGATGGGTCATGAACGCGCGCACCACCGCACGCGACTGTCCGCGCGGAATGCGCGCGCGCGTATAATCCACGGCCTCGTACAGGCCATAGGGGCCGAGCGCGTCTTCGTGTGTCGCGAGGCGGTGCAGATTATCGCAGGCCTCGCGCGGGGCGAACGGCAGCGCCAGCAGGGAGGCGTAGGGCGCGACGACAAGATCGCTGGCCAAGCCGCGCTGCAGACCGAGGCCTGGCACACCGAAGGCCCGGTACTGGTAGATGTGGTGGGCGTCCCGCGCGTTGTAGCACGATTCGGAGATTCCCCACGGGATGTTGCGTTGTCGGCCATAGCGGATCTGGCGGGCGATGACCGCCCGGCAGGTGCGGTCCAGCAGCGTGTTGCGGTAATGGGGCATCAGCAAGGCCGGCATGAGGTATTCGAACATGGAGCCGCTCCAGGAGAGGAGGGCCGTGGCGCCGTCACGTCCGGACAGCAGGCGTCCGAGCGCGAACCAATGCTCCATCGGCACCTGTTCGCCGGCGACCAGGAGAAAGCTCGCCAGGCGCGACTCCGAGGCGAGCAGGTCGTAACTCCCCGGGTCCAGACGGCGGGAATCCACGTCATATCCGATGCGCAACAGGCGCTGCGACGAATCGTAGAGGAACCCGAAATCCATGGCGGACTCCAGATCCATGCAGCGCGTGATCAGTCCTTCGATCTCCCGCAGCCGATCGGCCGCGTGGCGACGGGCGTCCGACGGCCATGCGCCTGTCGCACCGGCCAGGGCTTCGAGCGTCGGCATCGGATGCATCGCGTCCGGCGTGGGAAACAGGGCGGCCAGATCGTCGGCATGGTCGGCACATTGCTGCGCAAAAAGGGCTGCCCACGCCTCCGTTTCGCCGTCCACCGTCGCTGCGGCTGCCGTCAGATCCGCGGCGGCCTGGCGGAGGATATCGAACCGTCCGCAAATTTCGGCGGGGGCGGCGGGGAGGGCCTCCACCGTCTCGGACGCGGCATCGAGCGTCCGCATCAGATTGGGCGGCGCGTGCGTGCCCGCCGCCGCACGCAGGGCTGCCAGCGTGTCGCGCAGTCCGTCGCCGAATGCCGGCGAAAGCAGGGGGCTGCGGCGAATCTCATCGAGTCCGCCCCGCAGGGCAACCAGGCAACCGGCCAGATTGCCGCTGTCGACGCTGGAGATGTAGAGCGGCAGCAAGGGGCGCAGGCCGAGGGTGTCATACCAGTTGTAGAAGTGGCCGCGGTAACGTTCGAGACGCGCCATGGCGTCCAGCATCCGTCGCGTGCGATCCAGCAGGCGGCCGGTCGAAAGATAGCCGAAGTCCCGCGCGGCCAGGTTTGCCAGAAGGGCAAGTCCCATGTTCGTGGGAGACGTCCGGGTGGCTGTTTCGGGACTGGGGGTTTCCTGGTAATTATCCGGCGGGAGCCAGTTGTTCGCCGGGTTCACAAAGGTCTCGAAGAAGCGCCAGGTTTGCCGGGCGAGCGTTCTGAGCATCCGTTCCTGCTCCGTGCTCAGCAACGGCGCGGAGACGGGGGTCGCACGGCTGATCCACCAGCAGACGAGCGGTGAAAACAGCCACGCGATGAGAAAAGGGCTGCACGCGGAAAGCCCGCACGCGGCTCGGCCGCACAGCCAGAGGCCCGCCAGGCCGAGGACGGCGGCACCGCCCATTTCGGCGCAAAAGCCGATGGGTGTCCGGCGCGCATCGCGGCTTTGGTCCTGTGGCAGCCGCCAGCGCAACAGGCCGCGCCGGCTGAACACGCGGCGGAGGGCTGAGCGACAGAACGCGTCAACCGCAACGCCGGCTTCGTAGGGCAGGCAGACCAAGGCCAACAACGGCTCTGCCAGACAGACGCCGGTCGCACGGGCGACGGCACGCATGTGGAATTGCCAGCCGCACGCGCGCGGCTTGTGCAACAGGTGCGTCAGGGAGCGCAGGAGGCTGATAGCGAAGAGAATGGCGACCACGAAGCGTGTGAACACCCCCTGCGGGGCGGATGCGAGGCCCCATCCCACGGCGAGCCAGAGCAGCAGCGCGGGGCCGACCAGGCTGCGGCGGAGATTGTCGAGGATCTTCCATCGGGTGAGGGCCGAAAGCGGATTCGGTCCGCGCGGGGCCGTGCCCGTAGGCGGACGCGGGAAGAGCCAGCGGACAAGCTGCCAGTCGCCTCGGATCCAGCGGTGCCGGCGGCTGATGTCGCCCAGATACGATACGGGAAAATCCTCGTAGACTTCGACGCCGCTCAGCAGCGCCGAACGGGCATACCCGCTTTCCAGAAGATCGTGACTGAGGATTTGGTTGTCTGGAAACCGGCCTTCGAGCGCCTCTCGGAAGGCGTCCACGTCGTAGATGCCTTTCCCGATGAAAGAGCCTTCGCCGAAGAGATCCTGATACACGTCTGAGACCTCGCGCGTGTAGGGGTCGAGACCGGTTTCGCCCGAGAACAGCCGCGCGAAACGGCTGCGGCCGGCGGTCAGGCGGATGGAGGCGCGTGGTTGCAGAATGGCGTACCCCTCGACGACACGGCCGCGTTGCGGATCGAAGCGCGGTCGATTCAGCGGGTGTGCCATGGCGCCGACGAGGCGGTGCGCCGCGCCGCGGGGCAGATCGGTATCGGCGTCCAGCGTGATCACGTACTTGACGGAACGGAACGCGTCCGCCGTGCCGACGATGACGCTGAAGGCGTTCGCCGCGCCGCCGCGCAGAAGCGCGTTGAACTGCTCGATCTTGCCCCGTTTGCGTTCGTACCCCATCCACCGCGCCTCGTAGGGGTTCCAGACGCGCGGGCGGTGGAACAGGTAGAAGACGCTGCGCGCATCGTCTTGTCGATGGCGCGTGTTCAGCGCCTCCACGCCCGCGCGTGCCGCGCGTATCAGATCGTCATCCCCCGGCACGTGCTCGGTGTCCGCGTCGGTAAAGTCGGTGAGCAGCGCGAAGAACAGGTTCGGGTCCCGATTGCCGAGGTAGCGGATCTCGAGCGCCTCCAGCAGGGTGGCAAGCCCCGCGGCGTCCTGCAGCAGACAGGGGATGACGACCATGGTGTGGTGGTCGGAGGGGATGCCCTCCGAGAAATCGAGGCGCGGCAAGGTGCGTGGCGGCACCAGCAGGGTGGCGAGGAAATTGACAAGCGACACCCCCAGGGCCGATGCGGAGAGCGTCGCCGTGACGGCCAACAGCCAGAAGCGGACGGAGGTGATGCTGAAGCCGATGAACCCGGGCAGCGCGGCGGTCGTCACGGCGGCCGTGACGACCAGGATGGCGCCGAGATAGAGGCCCATGGCGCAGCGGGCTGCCAGACGTCGTACGCGTGCGCACAGCGCGCAGCGGTATCCCAGTTGACGCGACAGCTCCGGCACGCCGTCGCCCACCAGGTAGTAGCCGACATGCGCGTCGCGTGTCCGCGCGCCGGCGCGCGAGGCGGCCGCGTCGGCCCTGTCGATCGCGCTCTGCGCGATGATCGTCTCGTCCAGTCCGCTCCGTTCAGCCAGCTTTTCCACGACGTGCCGGTAGTGGTCGCGTGTGGCGAAATCCTGGGCCGCGTAAGCGCCGGCCGGATCGCCACGCAGGGTACGCTCGACCACGCTCAGCGTTTCGACGAATTCGTTCCAGGCCATGCCGCTCAAAAACCGCATGCTGCCGATGCTGTTGGCGATCGAGACCTGTTCCGCCGCCTGCGCATGGCCATCGGCACGGAGACGCTGGGCCTCCGTCGTGCCTTCATCCGAGAGCGCCTGTTCGACCCAGTTCAGGACAAAGGCGAGCGCCATGCCCTGCCCGCGGATCCGACTGTTGAAGGCTTCCAGGAAAGGGGCCGTCAGCGTGGGTTCCGCATCGGCAAATTCGGCGAGCAGGTGAATCAGCCGTTTGGGCTGCTTCGCCGCGAGGTCGATCATGCGTTCGGCCCACGCGATGCCCGCGTCGCATTCGTGCCGCCGGTTGGCGATGCGCACGGCCACGCGGCGCAGGTTCTCGATGAGTCCCAAACGCAGGGCGATCGGAAACGCCCAGAGTTCGCTCAGGCGCAGCGGGGTGACCGTTTGATAGGCCGAGACAAACCGGGTGACCGTCTCGGCGTCCAATCTGCCATCGAGGTGGGCGATGAGGTCGACGGCCATGTGATAGACCCGGGGAAACCCCGTCATGGCCCCCGCCGTCAACCGCGGCAGGCTGCGGCTGTACGTGCGCGGCAAATGCAGACGGGCTTCGTGGATCTGGTGCTCGATGAGGAAGAAGTTGTCGATCAACCATACCGCCGCGGGTTGGAGTTGCCGCCCGCGCGCCAGCGCGTCCACCACAAGATCGTACGACTGGCGCAGGACCCGCTGGTTTTCGGCGAGCCGCGGCAAAAGCCGATCCGCTCCCCGGCATACGGCGGCCTGGTGCTGACCGGCCAACCCGCTGGCGTAGGGATCGATTTGGTGCAGACCCAGCAACTCGGATCGCAGCGTCTCGTGCTCATCGCTAAGAGGCATACGGGAATTATAGGGTATTTGCACCGTCCTGTCAAGCCGCCCGTATTGGATTGACGGCCCAAAAGGGATATGCGACCATGCGGCCACGGGCGCCCATTCGGGGGTCGGATGCGGGGAGGTTCACGCGGCCATGGAACACAAACCATTCATTCACGACGATTTTTTCTTGCAGAACGAGGCGGCTCGGACGCTGTACCACGGCTATGCCGAGGCGATGCCGATCATCGACTACCATTGCCACCTGTCGCCGCGGGACGTGGCTGAAGACCGGCGTTGGGAAAATCTGGCGCGAATCTGGCTGGGCGGCGACCATTATAAATGGCGGGCGATGCGCGCCAACGGCCTGGACGAGCGTCTGATCACCGGCGATGCTCCCGACGGGGAGAAGTTCGAGGCCTTTGCCGCGACCCTGCCCTCCCTGTTGCGCAACCCGCTTTACGACTGGTCGCATCTGGAACTGGCGCGCTATTTCGGGATTACCGACCTGCTCAGTCCCCGGACCGCCCGCGCGATCTGGGAGCGTGTCAATCCGCAGCTTGCCACGGCCGCCTGTTCGGCCCGTGGCCTGATGGCGCGCAGCGGCGTGCAGGTCGTGTGCACGACGGACGACCCGACCGACACGCTGGAGCATCATCTGAAGGTGGCGCGCGAGGGGGTTGCCACGCGGATGCTGCCGACCTGGCGGCCCGACAAGGCGCTCGCGATTGAGCGCACCGTCTTCTGGAATGACTGGATGGATGCCCTGGGGGCGGCTGCCGGGAGCGAGGCGCGGACCTGGGACGACTTCCTGGGCGCGCTGCAGAAACGCCACGACTTTTTTGCCTCCGCCGGATGCCGCCTTTCCGATTACGGCGTGGAGACGGTTTACGCCGCTCCCTATACCGAAGGCGGCGTGCGCGCCCTGTTTGCCAGGGCCCGCAGCGGCGGGTCGGTCACAGCCGGGGAGGTTGAGCAGTTTCGGTCGGCTGTCCTGTTCGAATGCGGCAAGATGGACGCGGCGGCCGGATGGACGTGGCAGATCCACTACGGCGCGCTGCGCAACACCAACACGCGGATGTTCCGGGCGATCGGCCCGGACACGGGGTTTGACTCAATCGGCGATTGGCCGGTGGCCCAAGCCCTGGCGCGGCTGTTTGACCGTCTTGATCAGATCGATGCGTTGCCGCAGACCATCGTCTACACGCTCAATCCGCGCGACAACGAATTGCTCGCCACGATGATCGGCAACTTCCAGCGCGGCCCGGTGGCGGGGAAGATGCAACTCGGGAGTGGTTGGTGGTTTAATGACCAGCGCGACGGGATGGTGCGGCAGATCGAGGCTCTCTCGCAACTCGGGCTCCTCAGCCGCTTCGTCGGCATGCTGACCGACAGCCGTTCGTTTCTCAGTTTCACCCGACACGAATACTTCCGCCGCATCCTCTGCAATCTTCTCGGTTCCGATCTCGAGGCCGGCCGCATTCCAAACGACAGCGCATGGGTGGGGGAGATCGTCAAAGACATCTGTTACCGCAACGCCGCGCGCTATTTCGGGTTTGGGGAATCCCCCTAACTGAGCAATTCCGGGGCGGTACGGCTGAGCAAAGCGCGGCACATTCGCAGGGCATCGGCGGCGGTAGAGGCGTGCGCGGCGACGCTGCGCGCGAGCTTGGCCGCTTCACTGTAGGGTGTCTTGCGGATGGCGTGTTTGACCTCGGGGATGGCGGTGGGCGTCATGCTGAGCGTGTCCACGCCCATCCCCATCAACAGTACCGCCAGGATCGGATCCGCGGCCATCTCGCCGCAGACGCTGACCGGCCGTTTGTACCGCTTCCCGGCCTTGACCGTGTGGCGGATCAGGGTCAGTACGGACGGGTGGGTCGGCTGGTAGAGGGTCGCGACGTTTTCATTGACCCGGTCGACGGCCAGCGTGTATTGAACCAGATCATTGGTGCCCAGACAGAGGAAGTCGGCGTGGCGCGCCAGGATATGGGCTGTCAGCGCGGCTGAGGGGATTTCAATCATGGCCCCCGCGCGGAGGGCGGCTTTAAAGGGGACTCCTTCGGCGTCAAGCTCCGCTTTGCACTGTTCCAGAAGCGCGTTTGCCTCCTTGAGTTCCTCGACATCGCAGATCATCGGGTACATGATTTGGACATCGCCGCAGGTGCTGGCGCGCAGAATCGCCCGCAATTGCCTACGGAACACCTGCCGCTCTTTGAGTAAATAGCGGATTGAGCGCAGCCCCAGAAACGGATTGGCCTCGGCCCGCTCGGTCAGGGCGCCGCAGACCTTGTCGCCGCCGAGATCCAGCACGCGAATGACGACCGGACGGTTTCCCATGGCGCGTAAGATGTCACGGTACGCCGTCGTTTGCTCATCTTCGTCCGGTTCCCGTCCCAGTTCCATCCAGAGGCTCTCGGTGCGGTACAGGCCGATCCCCTCGGATCCCCGGCTTCCCAATTGGGACAGGTTGGAGGTATGGTCGGCGTTGGCCAGCACGGCCACCACGTGTCCATCAGGGGTCTCCGCCCGAACGTTGCGGGAGCGCCTCCAGTCCACCGCGGCTTTCCGGTGTGCCTCCGCGGCGCGCTTAAAAGCAGACTGCTCCTGCGGCGTCGGGCGCACGATGACCGTTCCGTTGTAACCGTCCAGCAACACCGTATCGCCGGAGCGGACATCGCCCGAGACATGCTTGACGCCGACGACTGCGGGGATGCCGAGGGCGCGCGCGATAATCGCGGTGTGGGAGGTGGCGCTCCCGCGGTCGGTGATCAGCCCCAGGACCCCGTCCCGCGGCAGCCCGACGGTTTGAGACGGCGTGAGATCGTCGGCGATGATCATGTGCGGCTGGTCGAACGTCGCGGGGATCGTTTCCGAGACGCCCATCAGGTTGCGCAGGATGCGCCGGCCGATATCCAGAACATCGATGCTCCGCTCGCGCAGGTAGGCATCGCGCATGGTGGCGAATTGGGCGCTGAATTCCTCGGTCACCTGGTGCACGGCCGCTTCGGCGCATGCCGTGCGCTCCCGGATCAGTCGCTCCACGCGCGTCTTGAGGAAGCCGTCGTCGACCACCATCAAATGGGCGTCAAACAAGCTGGCCTCGCCCGGGCCGATCCGGCGGGAGACCTCGTTCATCAGATCGAGAATTTGCTGACGTGTGGCGTGGACAGCCGCGTGGAAGCGGGCGATTTCCGAATCGATCCCGTCTGGCGCGACGGTGCGGTTCGGGATTTCGTCCAACCGGGCATGCACCACCCACGCGGGGCCGATGGCGCGACCGGCCACGGCCGGGATCCCTTCGAAGCGGGAACCGTCTCTCGGCAGCGCGGAAATGGTGTCGTTACTGTTCATCGGGAATGTCAAATTTACGCGCCACCAAGGCCGACAACTCGTCGAGCACCTCCCGGGCCTGGGGACCGGTAGCCGATACCCGTAACGCCGTCCCGCAGGTCGCTTCCAGCGTCATGAGGGCCATGATGCTCCGGCCCGAGACCACGTTGCCGTCTTTCTCCACCTGAACGTCGGCGTTGAAGCGGGATGCCACCTTGGCAAACAAGCCGGCAGGTCGCACATGCATCCCGTATTTATTCAGCAAAACCATCTCGCGCGTTTCGCTGGATCCACTACTTGTTTGTGCCACGATTTATTCCCCACTCCCTGCGTGATGACGCTTGATTTGTTCGTCGAGGTCCCGATGTGCCACACGCCCCGATTGCTTTAATTTATACTCCATTGCGGCAGTTTCCGCAATATTTACCAGATCCCGGCCGGGAGCCACGGGGATGACCAACTGTGGCACTCGCACGCCGAGGATGTCGCGGGTGAGGTTGTGATCGCCGCAGCGGTCGAGATCGTGCTCGCCTTCGGTTTGCGGCCGGAGGGTGATCACCAGATCAAGCGCCTTCTCCCCTCGGACGGAGCCCACCCCAAAAAGAGCCGGAATGTAAATGATGCCGATGCCGCGGATCTCCATGTAGTGCCGGGTCACGGCCACCGCCGCACCGTGGAGGACACCGTCTGCGTCGCGGCGGAATTCGGTGAGATCGTCGGCAACAAGGGCATGACCGCGCTTGATCAACCCCAGTGCCGTCTCGCTCTTGCCGATCCCCGCAGGACCTTCGATCAGGACGCCCAGTCCAGCGACCTCGAGCATCGTGCCGTGCACCTTGCGGCGCGGCGCGCTCAGGTATTCGAGCAGCAGGGTCGCCTGGGTGGTGAAGCGGATCGTCGGCATAGCGGTCTGGAATACCGGCACATGCTGTGCGTCGGCAAGCCGTGCGGTCTCGGCGAAGGTGGGCAGCCCGCTGGAAAAAACCACGCAGGGGATAGTGGCTTGGAACAGGCGCTGCAGCGCGGCGATCCGCTGGGGTTCGGGACGGGCCTCCAGAAAGGCGTATTCCGCACGGCCGATCAACTGGATGCGTTTGGACGCAAAAAAATCGTAAAATCCGGAAAGCGCGAGCCCGCATCGGTACAATACCGGTTCTTCGATCACGCGCGCCAAACCGCCCCCGTCGCCGGCGACCAGACTCAATCCGAGCCGTTCGCGGCCGCGTTCAAAGAACGTGCCGACCGACACGGCACCGGCGCTGCTATCGGGGGCGCCCGGAGAAGCCGGCATCGCAGCCGGTGTTGCGGTCGTCGGGGTGGCCTCATCGGCATCCGGGCATAACCCATCGGGGGCGCTTCCCCGAGGCGCCTCCAGACGGCTGGAACGGCCGTCTTCCATCTTAGCAGATGCCGGGTGTTCAGCCTTAGCCGGGGTTCGGCTCACGGATCGTGCTCCGTTCGTGATGGGAGTCGGCGACCTTGTCGTAATGCTTGCGCAACTGGCGCCACACTTTACTGTAGGCGCCGTCGGCGGCGGATATGAGGTTTTCATCGGCCGCCTTGCCGCTCATCTGGGGCACCTGCTTGTGTTGCACGATGTATTCGACCTCATACGCTTTGTGCTGCTTGTCCAGAATCACGTGGACAAACTCGATCTTGGGAAATTCATCGACCAGGGCCTCCGCTTTGGCTTGGGCATGCTCCTGCAGCCTGGGATTGACAGAAACATGGCGCACAGTCATCTCAATCGGCATATCGCCTCCCTTGTGTTTGGGCGGTTTTCACATCGCCCCGGTGTTACATTCTGAACCCGCGCCCCAGATAGAGTTCGCGGGCCGTTTCATCATGAATCAAAAAATCACGGGTCCCTTCGCGCAACACCCGGCCGTCGAAGACCAGATAGGCCCGGTCGACGATCGAGAGGGTTTCACGCACGTTGTGGTCGGTTATGATAATGCCAAGGCCCTGATTGCGCAACCCCAGAACGATTTGCTGTATGTCATGGACGGCGAGCGGGTCGACGCCGCTGAAGGGTTCGTCAAGCATGAGCACGGCCGGCTTACGCACCAGCGACCGGGCGATTTCGAGTTTGCGCCGTTCGCCGCCGCTCAAGGTGTAGGCGCGTTGCTTGCCCACTTTGGTCAATTTCAAGCCGTCCAGAAGTTCGGCGCAGCGGTCAGCCCGTTGCGCGCGGGTCATGGGCATGGACTCCAGAATCGCCAAGAGATTCTCCTCGACCGTGAGCTTGCGGAAAACCGAAGGCTCCTGCGCCAGATACCCGAGACCCTCGCGGGCGCGGCGGTACACCGGCAGGCGGGTCACGTTCCTGCCCCTGAACAGGATCCGTCCGCTGTCGGACCGGACCAGCCCGACGATCATGTAAAACGTGGTGGTCTTACCCGCGCCGTTCGGGCCGAGAAGTCCGACGATCTCGCCACAGCGGACAGACAGCGACACGCCGCTCACGACGGTCCGTCCCCGGTAGCTTTTGACCAGGTCCTGCGCTTCAATGTCGGGCGTCTTCATCGTTTCCGACCGTGGGGCGTCTGTGGCGCGTGCTTCCATAGGTGTCAACGCGGCTCCTGTTTGTCCGTGTCCGTGTGCGCTGCCTGTCGATCCTTGATTGTTTCCGGTGCGATGACGAACGTTCCCGGCGAGACCTCCATCCGCTCGTCATTGAGCCAGATGGCGATACGGTCCCCCTTGATGAAGTCGCCGCCGCGCCGCAAGTGGGCGTTTCCGGTCAAAACGATCTGTTCGGCCGCGCGGGTATAAACAGCCTTATCGCACGCCGCGCTCCGCAGGTCATTCGTTACCGAGACGCGACCGATCGCCAGGATCTGTTTGACGTCGTTGGTGCCGTCGAGGAAGACCAGGACGCGGTCGGCGAGCATCAGGAACTGGGGGTTCTCGACCCGGACGTTCTCATCAAAAATGGCGACCATCTCCTGGTAGTCGAATTCGATCCGTTCCGAGGTGATTACGGTCTGCTGCTGTCGCACCCCTTTCAAATCGGCATGGCGGGAAAACCCCACCGTTTTCGCCGCCTCACCGGCATCCGGAAGGGGGGCGTCGGGTACGGGTGCCGCGTTCACGGCCGCCTCCGGTGCATCGTCCGGTGGCATGGCCTGATCTGCCGCGCGGGCTCCGGTTGCGCACAGGGCCCCTACCAACGCGACCCCGAGCCATCCGCCCGTGCTCAATTGTTTCGTGACATTCACAGCATCTCTCCCGGTTTTCGCGTCCATTCTTTCACAATCACACGCCCGTTGGCAATCACGACGATGCGGCGTTGCGGAACCGACCAGTACAGGTCGCGTCCCGAGACCTCGACCTCCTGCCGTGTCAAGCTCACCGCGCCCCGGCAATAACCGCGCCGATCTTCGCGATGGAACAGCGTGTTTTCGGCCACGATGAGGCCTTTTGGGTTTCCCGCCTCGTCAAACAGCTCGATCCGCACCTGTGTGGCGCGCACAAAGCCATCGCGGGCGACGGTGGCCTGAGCGGCCCGCAGGACGGCCCGCACCCGGCCGCTCTCGTAATGCTCGATCGGCAGCGTCAGGTTTTCCACCGGTTCACCGCCCGATCCGGCATCGGCGTCATAGGCATCGCTCAGGTCGGCCCACGCGGGGGTCGGCTGTCGCGGTGCGTCCGCCGGCTCCGCCGCGCGGCCGCCCGTTGCGGCTGCGGTGAGAGTGGCGGCCGCCAGCAGCCGCATCAGAGTGTCAGCGAACAACCGCATGGATTTCCTTAAGTGTTTTCCAGACCTGGGCCAGGGCGCCGAAGGCGATCGCGTTGGCTTTGTCCGAGAGGGCCTCGGCCGGATTGACGTGCGTTTCCATGAATACGCCGTCGACCCCGGTGGCGACCGCCGCGCGCGCCAATGCGGGAGCCCATTTGCCATCGCCGCCGCTGCTGGTTCCGGCGCCGCCCGGACGCTGCACGCTGTGTGTCGCGTCAAAGACGACGGGGTACCCCAGTTCGCGCAGGATCAGCAGGCTGCGCATGTCGGCGACGAGGTTCCGGTACCCGAAGCTCGCGCCGCGCTCGGTGAGAATAATTTTCCGATTACCGGTGGCCTCGACCTTGGCGACGACCTGGGCCATGTCCTCGGCGGCGAGAAACTGGCCCTTCTTGATGTTGACCGCCTTACCTGTTTCGCCGGCGGCGATCAGCAGGTCGGTCTGACGACACAGAAACGCGGGAATCTGGAGGATATCGACCACCTCGGCGGCCAGGGCCGCCTGTTGCGGTTCGTGGATATCGGTCAGCACGGGCACGTTGAACGTGTCGCGCACTTCCTGCAGGATGGCCAGTCCTTCAAAGATCCCCGGGCCGCGATAGGCGTCGCCCGAGGTGCGGTTGGCCTTGTCGAACGAGGCTTTGAACACCAGCGGCACGTCCATTTTGGCTGCGAGACGGACCAGTTTGGCCGCCAGATCCAGGCAGCCTTTGCGCGATTCGATCACGCAGGGCCCGGCGATCATCACCAGTTCCCGGCTTCCAAAAGACACCTGTTTGACCTTCACGATCCTGCTTCGTGTTGCCATGATGCTCATCCTTTCGCTACGAAAATCTCGGTTCACCTGCCCCGGCGGCTCCGCACGGCGGCGACATGCGGAAACGCGGCGCTTTCGTGTCCTTCAGGCCAGCCCCCGTTCACGCATGGCGGCTTCGACAAGCGGCACGTCTTCGGGGATGTCGACGCCGCAGCCGCTGTGTTCCGTCTGCAGCACCGCGATCCGCCCGCCGATGTACAGGGCGCGAAGCTGTTCCAGCGATTCTGTCCGCTCCAGTTCGCAGGGGGGCTCCCGAACCAGCCGTTTGAGGAACGCGCCCCGGTAGGCGTAGATTCCCAGATGTCGCAGATAGAGCCCCGCATGGAGCTGGGGTTCGCCGTCGCGGCGGCACGGGATCGGCAGGCGGGAGAAATAGAGGGCGCCGCCGTCGGCATCGCACACGACCTTCACCACGGAGCGAGCCGCCAGATCGCGCGGCGTCGTGATCGGGCAGGCGGCGGTTGCCATCTGGTAGGCGTCGTCTGTCCGCAGCCGCAACACCAGCGCCTCGATCAGACGGGGATCGATCAGCGGTTCGTCCCCCTGGATGTTCACGATGATGTCGTCGTCTCCCGGATTCGCGGCGACCGCCACCCGGTCGGTTCCGGACGGCAGGTCAGGGGGGGTCATCACCACTGACACGCCACTGCTGCGCACGGCGTCGGCGATGCGCGCGTCGTCCGTCGCCACGATCACCTCGTCGAGCCCGTGGGCGCGCCGAACCGCCTCGGCCACCCAGACCACCAACGGCCGGCCGCAGATGGGATGCAGGCTTTTGCCCGGAAACCGCGTCGAGCCCCATCTGGAGGGAATCACGCCCACTGTCCGCATTGACTGCCCTTTCTGCCTCCGAGGCTCGTGCAAACCTTCTCGCGAGGTACGTGACAAGTGTCCGGTTTTCGGGCGGTTGTGTCAACAGTCAAATAATTGCCGAAAACTATTCCGCTTGCCTTTGATCGGCAAACCGGGTATTCTCCACCTTTCTGCGACGCGTCTCAGGGGGTGGGCAACCTCCCCGTTGCGGATCCGCTAGGCCGGGCCTGTCGTCCGGTGGCCGTTTTTGGCTTTACAGGGGGATCCTTCGTCTCTATGATGCGTCGTTGGAGTAAGTAAACAGAAAAACGCAGAGTGGAACAAGGATCCAACGAGACATGAGCCAGATTGACAAAGCCGCTATTCGCAAGCCCGTCGCTCGCCATGAGCGCGACACCGGTTCCAGCGAAGTTCAGATCGCGGTGCTTTCGAAGAAGATCGAAGCGCTGACGGAACACATGAAGGACCATAAGAAGGATTTCAGCTCGCGTTACGGGCTGATTCGTATGGTCAATACCCGTCGCAGCTTGCTGGATTATCTCAAGCGCACGGACGAGCCGCGTTATCAGTCGCTGATCAAGGAGTTGAACATCCGCCGTTGAGCACGCGGCACCTCCCCTCCAAATAAGGCAGTACACGTATGAATGATACTCGTTCGGTCTCCGCAGCCGTTGGCGGCAAAGACCTGATTATCGAAACCGGCCTTCTGGCCCGCCAAGCCGCCGGCGCCGTGAGCGTCCGATTCGGCGACACCGTGGTTTTTTGCGCGGTGACCCATACCGACACCCCCCGCGACGGGATCGATTATTTTCCCTTGCAGGTGGAGTATCGCGAGAAATATTACGCGGCCGGACGTTTCCCAGGCGGCTATTTCAAACGTGAGCAACGTCCGAGTGAGAAGGAGATCCTTTGCGCGCGGATCACCGATCGACCCATCCGACCGCTGTTCCCCGACGGCTATCGCAATGATGTGCAGGTCAACAGCATGGTCATCTCGGCCGACGGCGAGAATGAAGCCGACATCCTGGCGGTGAACGCCGCCAGCGCGGCGATCCATATTTCCGAAATTCCGTTCATGGGGCCGATCGGCGCTGTCCGCATCGGCCGCGTCAATGGCGAATGGGTTGTCAACCCCACCCAATCGCAGCGCAAGAGCAGCGATCTGGACCTGATCTACGCCGGCACGCGCGAGCGCTTTCTGATGATGGAGGGCGGCGCGAATGAAATCGCCGATGCCGATTTCCTCGCCGCGATGAAACACGCCCATGCGGAAGTCGTGAAGATCATCGATGCGCAGCACGAACTGCGCCGCATGCTCGGCAAGCCCGTCAAAGTCATCACCGAGGCCGGTCCCGACGCCGAGAAGATGACGTTCCTCCGCGGCGTGTGCGAAGAGCCTCTGCGCCAGGCGCTCCTCGTGGCCGACAAGCAGGCGAGGGCAACCGCGGTCCGGGCGATCAAGAACGACGCGCTGGCGAAGGTGAGCGCGAAATGGCCCGAAGTCGGCGCCCCCCAGTTCGTCCAATACTTCGACGCGTTGGAAATCGATCTGGTCCGCCGTAACGTCATCGAGCATGGCAGCCGCATTGACGGGCGGGCCAACGATGTGATTCGGCCGCTCTACGCCCAACTGGCGCCGCTTCCGCGGTCGCACGGTTCGGCCATCTTCAACCGCGGCGAGACGCAGGCTCTCGGCTCCGTCACGCTCGGCACCAAGCAGGATATTCAGGATCTCGATGCCATTACCGGCGGCGCGAAGTCTAAAACCTTCATGCTGCACTACAACTTCCCGCCTTACTGCGTCGGCGAAGTGGGCCGGCTTGGAGCCACCGGACGCCGCGAAATCGGTCATGGCGCCCTCGCCGAGCGCGCGCTGGCGCCGGTCGTGCCTGACGATTATCCCTATACCATCCGGGTGGTTTCCGACATCATGGGATCGAACGGATCATCCTCCATGGCATCGGTTTGCGTCGGTTCACTTGCCATGATGGACGCTGGCGTGCCGATCAAGGGCCATGTCGCGGGCGTCTCGATCGGGCTGTTCTGTACGCCGGACGAGAGCCGCAAGATCCTCGTGACGGACATTCTGGGCTCCGAAGATCACTGCGGCGACATGGATTTCAAGGTCGCTGGCACTCGCAAAGGGATCACGGGCTTCCAGGTTGACCTCAAGCTCCGCGGGCTGCCGTGGGACGTCGTGGAGGCGGCCCTCGATCAAGCGCGCGCCGGCCGCATGCAGATCCTCGATTTCATGGAGTCGGTCATCTCGCAGCCCAAGGAACTGTCGCCCTACGCGCCGCGAATCCAGAAGATCATGATCCCGGTTGACAAGATCGGCGGTCTCATCGGTCCCGGCGGCAAGAACATCCGCCGCATCTGTGAGGTTTCCGGCGCCCAGATCGATATCGCCGACGACGGCACGGTCTCGATCTTCGCCAGCAGCGGGGAGGCGATGGAGATTGCCCATCGCGAAGTGTCGGCGGTCATCGCAGAGGCCGAGGAGGGCCGGATCTACGAGGGCACCATCACGGGTCTCAAAGATTTCGGCGTGTTTGTCGAGATTCTGCCGGGCAAGGACGGCCTCTGCCACATTTCGGAACTCTCCGACCGTCGCATTGCCTCGGTTGAGGACGTGTGCAAGGTGGGCGACAAGATCACGGTCAAGTGCATCGGTATCGACGACCGTGGCCGGATCAAGCTTTCCCGCCGGGCTGCCATGGAGGAACTCGACCAGCGGCAGCAGCAGGAAGAGTGATCGACCGACCCCTATGACAGCCAAAAAGCCGCCTGCGCACCCGCGCAGGCGGCTTTTTCGTGCCCAATATCTCCTTGATGATTCCGATCATAATCGTAATCGTAATCCGTTCTCCACCAGTAGATTAAGATTAAGATTAAGATTAGGATTACGATTAAGATGCCAATAGCTCCTTAAGCGTCATTCCCCTCTGCCGCGCGGGTCAGGCCGGGTCCGGTCGGTTGTCCCGATACTCTTTGCGGCACGGGGTACAATAGAAGTAGGGCTTGTCCCAGGCGGTCTCTTCTTCTCGCCCGCAGGCGTCGCAGGTGCGGAGTTGCCGGCGGTGTTCGTTGCGGCACCCCGAGCAGAAGAAGTCGGGTCCGGCCCAGGTCGTCAATTCGCCCTTACCGCAGATTTTGCAGGTTCGGGTCTGCTCTTCGCGGACCAACCTGAGATTCTGGGCGTGGTCATCCAGGAACACGGGTGGGAAGTCGAGCACGCCGGGTTCGGTTTGCAACAGGGAAGGGGTGGAGCTACGGTCATCCGTGTTGTGGATGGTGACCAGATGGGTGCGTTTGCCCATGGCCCGGACGCGGCGCAGCAGGGGAACGTATTCCGAATCACCGGCCACAAGCGTGGCGACATCGAACACGCCCGGTATGGACGCGTAATAAACCAGGGCCGATGCCAGCGCGATCCCGACCGAGCGATCGTCGGGCCGTGCGCTCGGGTCATGCCGGTGATCGACATCAATAATCTCGGTATCGTAGCCGCAGTGCAGAGCCAGGAATTCGTAGAACATCTTTTGCTTGCCCGGGTTGCATCCGGGTTTGTTCATGGGCAGCGTGCCGAAATAACAGGTGCGGACGATGTCGATACGATCCTCCTGCCATTGGCTGAGATCGTCGGCGATGACCTCGGGTATCCGTTTGTAATCAATTTCGAAGCCATCTGCTCCGAGCACTTCGAACAGGATTTGACGGCTTCGGTAGAGCCATGTTCCATCAACAAATATCATTGATTTGAGTGCCATATTTCCTCGGTTGGTGTGGTCTTCTTCCGTGAAGCAAGGGACGCAATCAGGTGGGCGTGGGGATCTGAATCTTGACCACGATCTTTCGTACCCGTTCCGGCGTGGTTGTCGTCCGACCGGGCAAATGCGCGTCGTGGGGAAGGAAAAGGGCAAACGCACCGGGCGTGAGCCGGTACGGGAGGGTGTCACCGCGGACGAACAGGATGTCGCGAGCGGCATCATACGGCTGTTCAATCGGCTGGTCGGACAGGGGGGCGTAGCCAAACCATTCGGATCCCGCAGTCACGACTTGCACGTCGGCGTAGCGGCGGTGGGCTTCCGGGAAACCGCCGGCAAAGGGCTGGGTGTCATAGGTTTGAACGAGGGCGAACACGCGGTCGCCGATGATCGGATAGCGGCCATCAGGCAACAGGTCGGTGCCGGGGCGTTGCAGAAAGGCGAACGCGTCGGACAGTCCGGGTAGAAGGGGTGCGTAACGGGAGGCGTAGGTCAGGAGGTCCAGAACCATTTTTTATCGCTCCGGGTATAGTGATGAGGCGCATGCAAAACCTCTGGTTTGTGCAAGCGGAGGGTTCGGGGTTCAGGTTTTCAGGAGGCGTTTCCGGCCTGCACCCTGGCATCCTGAACCCTGATTCCAGACGCTTCCAAGGGCTTTCCAAGGTTTTTGCAAAGGTTTTGCAAGCGCCGCATTTGGTATCAAGATGACATAATGGTACAACGAATGACACGAGGCTTCAAGCCCAAACAGACCAAACAGCAATGAGGGGGTGCACAAACGCGACAGTGCACAAACGCGAGCTTGTCACCGCGTTTTGGAAAGCATACAATATGACGTAACGAGAAGCTTGGGGGTATTACGTGCAGGTGTGGAATAAATGGTTGCTTCG
>CAZOJL010000032.1:0-25222 GCA_964580075.1 uncultured Akkermansia sp.
ATGAAGCCCGCCGCTAGGATCGCCTCGCGCGTGCGGCGGTTGGAGCCGGTGGCGATGATGCGCTCGGTCATGCGGCGCGTGGTGGGATGGTCGATGATCCGGTCCGCCAGCCACTCGACGGCCCGTACGAGAAAGTGGCCGCTGCCCATGGCGGGGTCCACGATGTTCAGGCGCAGCGCGGCGTAGGCGAACGCGTTGTCGCGGCGGCGCTCGTCCGACTTGGCGGCGAGGGCGCGCTGGACATCCGGCGATGCGTCGATCTCGTCCAGCAGCGGCGTGAGTGTTTCGCGGACGAGGAACTCGACGATCCAGTCGGGCGTGTAGATGATGCCGTCGCGGTGGTTCTTCGCACCGGACTCGTCCTTCAGGCGCAGGCGTCCGTTCTCGCGCAGGAGGCGGCCGCCGAGCAGGCCCTCGTAGATGTCGCCGAGCTGGCGCACGTGCAGGCTCGCGTAGTCGATGGTCTCGTCGGTGAAGATGCGAGATTGCCGGTCGACGGAGCGCGCGGGCGGCTGGGCGAAGATCAGTTGCTTGAGGACGGCGGCGAGGCTGGCGTCGCCGATGCGCCAGCGGGCGATGAGCGGGTGACTGCGGAACAGGCCACCGTTGTAGCGGGTGACGCCGCAGGCCTCGTTGCGGACCGGGTACTTGCCGTCGATCATCTCAAAGAGCTGCAGCAGGCGTTCGTACAGGTTGGTGAAGGCATTTTCGGCGAACGACTCGGGTTTGCGCAAGTCGTCGGTCAACCACGCGAGCGAGAATTTCTCGATATAGAGCTTGTTGTGTCCGAAACCCGAGGCCCGCACGGGCAGAAGGCCGCGGCTTTCTGCATAGAGGACAAAGAGCAGACGGTAGAGAAAAATGAGCGAGGCGTCATAGACAGCGTCGTAATCGTCAGGTGATATGGCGTTGTCGGGCTGGTCGGCGAACGCGGTGGCCAGTTCCTCCAGGACATCGAAGACGCGGCGCTTCAGGTTGGTTTCAAGTTCGGTCTGGACGCGGACGGATTCCGTCTGGACATCGTCCAGAGCGCAGGCGCCGTCCGGGCGTCGCACAAAGGCGTCGGGGCTGAACAGTTTGCGGAAGATCTTGAAGTCGGCGGGTTTGCAGAGCGAGCCGTCGGGGTTGACCAGCGTGAAGGCGAAATAGGCGTCGGCCGAGGAGCGCTCGGTATACAGGCGCCACTCATTGCCGTTGGTCAGGATGGCCCAGTCGAAGAAGCGCTGGCCGCGCTCGTCGCGGGCGAGGCGCAGATACTCCTGGATCTGCTGGCAGGGAAAGAGGTGCGGCGTCTCTTTTTTCGAGACGGCGTCGAGCGGATGCCTGAACCGTTTCGCCTCAAGCACGGTCAGCGCGAGGCGTACGGCATCGGTGTCCAGCGGGGCGGCTGCGGCCTGATCGAGCGCCTCTCGACTGGGGTAAAGGCTGTAGTCGGGTTTCTTACACGCGCGGGTGAAGCCTCGGAGCGCGTTCTCGGTCATGAACTCCCAACCGAGGAGCGCGAGCACCTTGTCGATAAAGTGCATGCGCGTATAGGCTTCGCTCCCCTTCACCAAGCCAGCGCGGTTACTCTCCAGCAACTCGGCTAGGGCGTGATGGCACGCCGCGTCATCTGCCTGAGTTGTTGTCAGTTTGGTCAGATAGCCTTGCGAAAAGACACCCTTGCAAGTGTAGACGACGGTCTCCTCTTGGACGAACTGGAATTCCTGTTGCATACGGTGCGGAAACTTTGCCGGTTTATGCGGGTGATCGGAATGAGGCCCGGCGTCCCGCCTTCCCCAGACCTTGGTGCATGCAGATTCATTACCTCGCGATGCGGAACAGACGGCTCTGCGATGCTGAACGGTCAAACGTTAGCGTGACGGACGCTCCGCATTCCTGATTGACATGGGCGATAAGATAATCCGAAAAATCAGCGTCGCCAAGTTCAAACTCCCGCAGGGCTTTCCAGACAGCATCGCGATGCTGAAGGGAAATGTTCTCCGCCAGCAGTAGTGTCCGTAAGATCTCCTGAATTTTGCCCTTCGGTTGTTTATAGCAACGAAGCAGGACCCAGACAATTTCACACAGCACGACGGGACAGATATGCCCTTTGTTGCCGGCGGACAGTTCTTCCTCAAAAATCCTGTTGGCAACACCGGCCTGAACCGGATCATCCTGCACGAGGTAACGGATGACAACGTTGGTGTCGAGCCCGATCATGCTCCACCTCCGGCGCCGATGGCTGCGTCCATCTCCTCCAGGGAGACAGGGCTTTCAGGTTTTTGAATCGACCCTTTCAACGCTTGAACCGGCGTGCGAGCAGGGATCAGTTCGACGCAATCCGCTTTTGTAAAAACAAAATCCAGTGCATCGCCTGTTTTCAGCCTCAACTGATTGCGAACGGCAACAGGAATGGTGATCTGTCCTTTGGAGGATAAAACAGCCAACATAAGCGTACCTCACTTTCTGAAACAAGGGTAAGATATCTATTCCTTACTTGGATGTCAACGGAATTCACACGGGAGGCTCTTGCAAAACCCCCGCAAGCGCCGGTTTCAGGTTTCAGTGTTCAGGTTTCAGGAAACGCGCAACTCACGGTGTTCGAGCGAGATGCTATCCGAAACCTGAAACCTGAACACTGAACACTCCGCTTGCAAAACAGGGTTTTGCAAGAGCCTCCCTCACATGCCCAGATGGCACCTCGGGCCTACGCCAGCAGCCGCCCGGCGCATTGGCCGGCCACGCCGCGGCGGCGGTTAACCGCCGCCGCCGCGCGACGGCCCAGATCGCGCCGGGCGACGGGGTCGCCCGCCAGGCGGGCGAGTTCGCTGCCCAGCGCCGTCGCGTTGGGAACCTGGATGATCGCGTCGGCTTCGAGCAGGTCGGCCATCACGGGACGGAAATTTTCGGTATACGGCCCGATCACCGTCGCCACGCCGCACAGGCACGGCTCGATCATGTTTTGCGCGCCGTGGGCGTGCAGGCTCTTGCCCACAAACACGAGGCCGGCGTTGCCGTAGAATCCCATCATCTCGCCCGTGGTATCGACGAGCAAAACGGCGCAGCCACCGGCTGCGGACGGCGGCGCGGCGGTCATCCGGCTCCGTCGGATACAGGTAAACCCCGCCCGCTCGATTTCGGCGGCAACCGCATCCCCGCGTTCGAAATGCCGGGGGATCAGCACCAGCCGGAGGTCGGGATGGGAGTGCCGCAACCGCGCGTAGATCCCCAGCAGTTCGGCCTCTTCGCCCGGCCATGTGGAACCTCCCATCAGCACCAGCCGGCCCGTGCCCATGTCCGCCTGTGTCAGAACGGCGGCTGCGGCCGCCTCGGCGGCTTCATTTCGTTGGCCGACGTCGAATTTGAAGCTTCCGACCACCTCCACCCGTAAGAGATCGGCTCCGGCCGCGAGCAAACGTTGCCGGTCGAGATCTGATTGCGCCAGGATCATCCGCAAGCCGCGCAGCACCGGTCCGAACCAGAAGCGGAAGAGGCGGTAACGCGGGGCGGAACGGTCGGAGACGCGTGCGTTGACCAGATAGGCAGGAATGCCGCGCGCGGCACATGCGCGCAACACGTTCGGCCAGATCTCGGACTCGGTCAGAATGAACCGCTCGGGCCGGATCGCGTCGAGCGCCCGGCGCACACACCCGGGGAAGTCGAGCGGGTTGTAGATCAGGATATCATCCGGGCCGACCTGCTTTTCCGCCTCACGCCAGCCGGTCGAGCTCGTCGTGCTGAGGACAAACCCGATCTCCGGTGATCGCTGCCGCAACTCGCGCATGAGCTGCGCGGCCACATACACCTCGCCCACGCTCACGGCATGGATCCAGATGCGCCGCGCGTGCCCCGCCGCCCCAAGCCGCGCGCGCGTCACGGCGTCGTAGCGGCCAAAGCGATCCCCAAACCGGGCCTGGTAGCCGCCACGCCGCCGCATTCGCAGGAGGAAGTGCGGCATCATGACGGTGTACCCGATCACAATGAAAAGATTGTAAATCATCCAACGCATGCGTGTTGTCTTTCGTCCCGGTTTCACCTGCACTAGGCCCGCGGATGGGCTTTACGGTATACCTCTTTCAAGCGTTCGATCGAAACATGGGTGTAAATCTGGGTGGTCGACAGGCTCGAATGCCCCAGCAGCTCCTGAACGCTGCGCAGGTCGGCGCCGGCGTTGAGCAGGTGGGTGGCAAAGGAGTGGCGCAGCTTGTGGGGGGTGATGGTGTCGGGCAGACCGGCGACCGTGAGCCAGTGTTTCAGGTTGCGCTCGATGGATCGGGGCGTCAGGACCGCGCCTTGAAGGTTCCGAAACAACACGCCGTCACGGGCTGCCACTCGTGGCCAGAGGCGCTCGGCGGCATCCAGCGCGCGGCCCAGGGCCGCGCGGGCCGGACGTCCCAGCGCGCACAGGCGCTCTTTGCGTCCTTTGCCGCGCACGCGTGCGACACCGGCGGTCAAGTCTATCCGGTCGAGCCGCAGTCCCGCCACTTCGGCCACCCGCGCCCCGGTGCTGTAGAGCACCTCCAGCAGAGCCGCGTCGCGCAACCGTGCATAGACCGCTTCCGGAGGCAGGCCGCCGGCCGTGTGCGTGCGGCAGATCTCGAGATCCCGCACGGGCGCGGCGAGAAGCGTCTGGACCTGGCCTTCATTGAGCACGACCGGCAAGGCACGCGCCATCCGGGGTCCGCGCAGACCTGAAAAAGGGTTCTTGCCGAGCAGGCCTTCGCGAATGAGAAAGCGGAAGAACGTCCGCAACGCGGCCAGTTTGCGTCGCGTCGTCGCCGGCGCACACCCCGCGCGGTGAAACGCCACCAGAAATTGCCGCGCCCGCATCCGGTCTGGCGAGCCCCAGTCGTACGCCCGAAGCTCCGGCTTATGCGCCCAGACGAACGCGACGAACTGACCGATGTCCTGCAGGTAGCCGGAGACAGTATGATTCGAGAGATTCCGCTCGGCGCCGAGATGCGCGAGGAAACGGGCCACCCACGGGTCCGTGGCAACAGCCACCCTGACCGGCAACGAAGCCGCCTCGCCGGCAGCGGTGCGGACCTCCAGTGTGCCGTCGGGTGCGTCGTAATCAAACGCGTCCGGCCAGCTTTCGGCTCGCGCCGCTTTGGTTGTCCCCATCGCCCGCTCCGTCGTTGCGCGCGTGCCGTTAGCGCGCCAGTCCCTGCAACACACACTCTGAGATGCGGCGTCCGTCGCTCAAGGTCGGCGTCTCACGTGGGCGCCATCCCTTGCGACGTCCACAGGCCGTCAGCAGATAGCCCCGACACCAGAACAGCGGCCAATCCAAAACGGCGGCAACGGGATACAGGATGTTCGTCAGCGAGATCTGCGTGTCATGCTCGCCGTATTGCCGTTGTCGTTGATCGGCCCACTGCCGCACCAGTTGCACCCAGAAACGACAGAAATGGCGCATGCCGAGCACATCAAACCCCGACTTCATCAATTCGAACATGGCGGCTTCGGAATAGCACCCGCCGGTGCGAGCCACCAGCCGCCGCCCGTTGAGCAGATAGGCGATCCCGAGCGGCTTTCGAAACTCGACGGTCAAGACGATCAGCCCCCCGCTCTTCATGACCCGGTGACACTCGCGCAGGGCAATGGCGTCGGCGGCCGGATCGCCCGTCAGGCAGCCATGGCCGACCACCACCACGTCGAACTGCTTGTCCTCGAAGGGCAACTCGCCATCCGGACCGGGCGCCGCGACATCCTCGTCCAGGAACGACGCGGCCATCTGGACTTCGCCCGCGTGCCGCACGACGGAGGTCCAATACCCGCCCGACATCCGGACGACGCGCGCCGCAACCGGTGAGTCGAATCCGATGTCGAGGCATGCCTTGCCGGTCAGATTGACATCCTGTAGGATGCGCAGAACCGTCTGCATCTCCAGACGCTGCGGCACCGACAACCGGGCGGTTAGTTGTCCGATGGATTCTGTTAGAAAGGCAGTACTCATTTCGATGGAGACTAAAGTACCACCAAAAGCCCGCGCCCGTCAATCTCCAGTAACGGCCCGGGGAACGGCCGTCGCGACCGCTTCCACCGTTTCGGCCGCCGTGACCGGCAAGGTCAACACGGCGCCCACCAGCCGGAAGGGCGCCAGAATCCCCGTGCCGATATGGCGCGCTCCCGACATGAAGCCCACCCCGGGCAGGGGCGCGCCGATGCACTCGATCACGCCCAGCGGCAGATACAGCACACGAGCCGCCTCCACCGGCAGGCTGGCCAGGGCACGCACCAAGCCGTCGGTTTTGGAGACCGCCGGACGGGCCGTCTGCAGGGCGTACACGCCAGCCGAAACCGTCGCCGGATCGGCTGCGATCGCCCCGGCCGACACCGCCAGAACCGCAGCCAGCAGGAGGCTCCGGATGCCCGCGCCCGCGTTCCGGTCACCCGTTGCGGATGCGCAACCACACCCGGAACGCGCGAGGCTCGAGATCATGAAACCCGCGCGGTTCCCGTCCCCGTTGTGCGTGTCGTGTGTGGGTCGGAAGTTCACAAACAGTCAATCCAGTGTCAGCAGAGCCAGAGTGGTGGCGTAAAGCTCGCCGCCGACCGGGGTCCAGCGGTCGGCGGTGTCCCAGCCGCCGTCGGCGGTTTGGAGCGAGGCGATCCGGCTGCGGACGACGCCGGCGTGTGCGTGATCGCCGGCGGCGGCCAGGGCGCGCACGACGAAATAGTCCCGGTAGAAATCAGCCGGTCCGCCATCCGCCGAGGCGGCCTGGAGGGACTCGGCGGCACGGGCTGCCAGGACGCGGTGTTCGGCAGGCGAAAGATCGGCTTCGAGCAGAATGGCGTAGCCCATGGCGTCGAGCGTGGCCGTGGGGCTACCGGGTGTGTTGTCATAGGCGAAGCGCCCGCCGTCGGTTTGCTGCGATCGGATCCAGCGGACCGCTTTCCGAAGATACCCGCCCGGATCGCCCCATCCGATGGCGCGGGCGCGGATGAGCGCGTCGGTCTGCCAAACGGTCAGCGCGGTGTTGGGGGCGCCGTCGGTGTCGTACCCCCAGGCGCCAGCGGCATTCTGGGTCGCGCGGATACGGGCGACGGCGGACCGGAGGGGGACCTCCGGAACGGCCTCCGGACGGATCTGACGGATGGCGAGGAGCGCGGCGGTGGTCATGCCGTGGTTGTAGGCGCGGCAACGGCCCGGCGGGCCGAACGCACCATCCGGACGCTGATCGGCGAGGAGGGCGGCGATCGCCCGGTCGACGGTGGGCCGCTGCCCGGGGTCGCGACGTTCCAACGCGAGGGCGGCGAGGGCCGAGAGTGCGGGGGTAAAGGGCTGGGACGGGGCGCCGCCGCCGTCCGTCCGCCAGAAGCCATCGACGTGCTGCATCCGGGTGAGCCAGCGGCCGACATCGACGGATGCGGCGCGACCCGACTGATCAGCGGCGAACCAGAGCGCGCCGGCAAAGAGGGCGGCCGCGGCCGCGGCCGCCAACGGGCGCAGGAGGGTGAAGCGCCGGCGGCGAGCGGACGGTAGGGCTTCGAGGATGCGCGCGGCCAAATCGGGCGAAGGCTCTGCCTCCGGAACGGCACGGAGCCGCACCGCCAGGGCGCGCGCGGCCCCGGCTTCGTGTCTGCACGCCGGACAGCCGGCAAGATGCGCCAGCAGGGCGGCGTCGGGCCGGTTGGCCTCGCTCATCGCACAGGTCACCGCCGCAGCCGCGTAGGGGCAGACGTCCGCAGGCGTCTCATGAGTTTTCATTTGCATCCGTCCGCTCTCTCTTGAGGCGCCGGCTACACAAGCGCTCGCGCCCTTCCTCCTCACCCTCACACGTGCTCCACCTCGATCCGCTCTCGCAAGAGCCGGATGGCGTTGAACATCCGCGATTTGACCGTTCCCGCCGGTATGCCGAGAATACGGGCGACCTCGGCATAGGGCAGATCCTGATACACGCCGAGCTCAATCACCTGCCGCATCCCCTCCGGAAGCGCCGCCACGGCATCGGCGACGTCGTACCCGCCGCGTTCCGGCGAGGGTCCGCACAGGACGCTCGGAGGCTCCGGCTCGCGCGCCAACGCATCGGCCAGCCGCTCGGTCCGTTTCCGCTTCCGGAGCTCGTCGATCCACACTTGCCTGGCCATCAGGAACAGGAACGTGGTGAACTTCGCCCGCGGCATGTAACGATCCCGGTAGCGATAAAGCCTCAGGAAGGTCTGCTGCACCAGATCCTCGGCATCGTATTGAACGCCCGAACGGATAAAAAAGTTCAGCAGCATTTTCTGATGCCGCCGCACGAGCACGGCAAACGCCTGCCGATCATCCACACGCGCCAGGGCCATGAGCGCGGCGTCGCTCTCGGGTTCGGCAGTGTTCGGGTCGGGTGTGTCCATGGGTCCGGTGGTGTGGCTCTTCACGGAAGCGTCGGTACGGAGGGGTATTCTGCCACTCCGGCAGGCGAAAGGCAAGCGGGCTCCAACCCAGCAATTCTAAATATGAGCGTGATGGGGTCTTCGGGGTCGGGGTCGGTATCGGTATCGGGGTCGAAAACCCTTTGTTTTGTCGATACCGATACCGACCCCGACCCCGACCCCGACGCCGATGGTTACATCTCCATATTGAGAATTGCTAATGGGGGCTTGACGGCAAAGGCGCGGTTTTGTACATTATGGGCATGAAAGGAAAAACGACGCCATGACGACCCTGAGCATAGCCGAGGTCCGGAACAATCTTGCGGAGGCGATCAACCGCGTTTCCTACGGGGGCGAGCGCGTTGTCTTCGCGCGCCGGGGAAAACCGGTTGCCGCGCTGGTATCCGCCGAAGACCTGGCCCTGCTGCAACGGATGGAAGACGCCGAAGACATCCGCGCCGCGCGGAAGGCACTGCGGGAATACGGGCGGAACCCGGCCGCGTTCAAGACCCTTGACGAATACACGCGCGCGAGGAAGGCGGGGACATGACTTACACCGTCCGGCTTGACCCGCGCACCCGCAAGGCGCTTGACCGGCTGCCGGGCGACATTCACGGCCGCGTCATTCGCAGGCTGCGCGCCCTTGAAGACGAGCCGCGACCGCCCGGCGTCGAAAAGCTGTCCGGTATGGAAGACCTTTACCGCGTCCGCGTGGGCGACTGGCGCATTGTCTATGCGATCCGCGACCGCGAGCTTGTTGTGATCGTGATTCGCGTGGGGCACCGCCGGGAGGTGTACCGCTGACAACGCGTTGCCCGTGAGAAGGGCAAACATATCTGAATTCGAATTTGAATACTGCGCTTGCAGAGCCGACGAAGACTGTCCTGCAGGCGCCTCATGATTTAAATGCGAGCTGAACCGGTGCGATGCGGCGGCCGTTTAATTGCAGCGGTGGCTGAGGTCCCATTTACAAACAGGAGCGTTATGAAGAAAATCACGGGAATGTCGGTCGGGTTGGTCGGCGTGGTCATTGTGTTGCTCGTATTGCGTCTGATGAACCGGTCTGGCGCGTTGACCGGAGCGAGGGCTCCGGCGGTTATGGCGCCGGCGGCCGCTCCCGCAGCCGCAGTCGAGACGTGGCGGGAGGAAGCCCGTGCGGCGCACGCGCGGGGGACGGCCTGGCTGGCCGCACAACAGGGCGAGACGGGGGCGTGGTCGGATCCGCGTTTTCCGGCGTTGAGCGGGCTGGCGCTGTGGGCGCTGGCCGGGTCGGACGATGCGGCTTCCCGCGCGAGCGCCGACCGGGCGGTCGCGTTTCTGCTCTCCTGCGTGCAGACCAACGGCGGCATCTATGCCGAGGTGCCCGGGCGCAAGGGCGGCGGGCTCAGCAATTACAACACCGCGATCTGCCTGACGGCCCTCCACGCGACCGGCCGCCGGGATCTGACGCGGGTGATTCAGGATGCCCGGACGTTTCTGGCCGCTTCGCAGTACGAGGGGGCCGACGAGTTTCACTTCGGCGGCTTCGGTTACGACCACCAGAACCAGCGGGAATACACCGATCTACTGAACACGCATTTCGCTGCCGAGGCGATGCGTCGCACGCAGGATGTCGAGGATCGGCGCCCGCAGGGAGAAGCGCGCGCCGATGTCAACTGGGAGCACGTGCTGCGCTACGTCAGCGGGCTGCAGGCCAAGGCCGACGACGGTGCTGACAACGAGGGGGGGTTCGTCTACAACCCGCTCGACCCCAAGGCCGGCGCCGAGACCAACGACGCGGGCCGGGTGATCCTCCGGGCCTATGGCAGCATCACCTACGCCGGACTGATGGCGCTGCTCTACGCCGATGTGCCGCGCGATGACCCCCGCGTGGTCTCGGCGGTGGATTACGCGGCCCGGCACTGGACGCTCGACGAGAACCCCGGCATGGGAGACCAGGGGCTGTATTTCTACTACAACGTCATCGCGCGGGCGCTCGATGTCGGCGCGATGGATGTGATCGTCCGCAAAGACGGCGCCGGTGAACCGATCCACTGGCGCGCGGCGTTGGCACAAAAGCTGGTCTCTCTGCAAAAACCAGACGGGTCCTGGGCCAACGCGAACAATCGGTTCTGGGAGAATGACCCCGTGCTCGCCACCTCATACGCGTTGCTGGCGCTCGAAATAGCAACCGACGGCAAGGAATAAGCCTAATAGGAGCGAAGGGTAAAGCTGAACTGCCGGATTTAGGATAAGCCCCGCCTCGCCCCGTTACACGCCCCGCGCGTGACCCGTTGCGGGAGCAACGCGGCCAGTCGCGCTTCGGAGGCGCTGCGGACCTCGTCAAAGAGGCTGTGTCCATGCGTGTCGATCCCCACAACCGCTTCAAACGCATCGACCGTCCACTCCCACATCGCCTCGGTGGCGCCGAATTCGTCCAGAAAGAACACCCGCCGCACGGCGCGCACCCGTGCGGCCAGTGAGGCCGCCGCGCCGCCGACCGCCTGCAGGTACACGCACCCGTGTATCCGGCACGCCTCGCGGGTGTGCCGCCCCATCCCCCCCTTGCCGATGATGACTCGCAAGCCGCTGCGCGCGATGATCCCGGCCATGTAGGGTTCCTCCCGCGACGAGGTCGTGGGGCCCGCGGCGATCACCCGCCAGCCGCCGTCATCCGTCGGTACCACGACCGGTCCGCAATGGTAAAGAGCGCCGTCGCGTAGCGAAACCGGGGATTCACCGCCGCCGTGCAGAAAGGCGTGCAGACGGTCGCGGCCGGTATGGATCGTCCCCGACAGCCGCACCGAATCACCCGCCTGTAAGGCTCGAATCTGGCCCTCGTCAAACGGGCTTGTGATCGTTTTGATGGCATCCATGCGGTTATTATGGCAAGGTTTTCCGGGCGACGCAACCCGAATAGGCGCGACGGCCAGGGAACTCGCAAACGGCGGTCTTACGGGTAAGCAGACCGGACCGCCGCTTCCATGCGCGTCACTTCCTCGTCCGACAGAAAGTCGAAAGGACTGGCGCGTTTTTGCGAGGAAAGCCGCCCCTTGTTCTGCAGGCAAGACTGGATGAAAAGGTCGATTTTGCGATCCGGCATATCGACCACCTCCTGGATGGTCTTCTTGATCTGGTCATAGTTGGCCAGGAAGGTCAGTTCCTCCACGAGTTCGATGTCGATCGTCTGCTGGATGAACCGGAACAGCGTCTCCGTCTGCACGGTCAGGTCGGTGTACCGGTACCAGGTTGCCGTGTCGTTCCGCACGGTCATCCGGCCTTGCTCGTCGAGCGAGTACTCCACGAGCGCCATCAGCGGCCGGGAGAACGACTCCAGCGACGCATCGTAATCGGCGAGGTTTTTCAGCATGGCGGCGGACACCGGGAAGACGAGGCCGGCGGGGGTAAAACCGCGCCGGGCCAGGATGTTGTGGATCAGGAAGCGGTGAATCCGTCCGTTCCCATCCTCGAATGGATGCAGGAAGACAAATCCATACGCCACGGCAGCGGCATGAATCACAGCGGACACGTTTCCCGAGTCCATGCGCTTGTTGGCCGCGACCAGCCCCTCCATCAGATCGTTCAGATCTTCGGGCTTCGGACCGGCAAAATGCACCTTCTCCTTCTGCCAGCCAACCGTCTCGCCGACGTAGTTCTGATACGTCCGGTAATCGGCATCCCGGAAGCGTGGATCGACGATGCGATGCTGCAGGTCGAGCAGGCGCGCCTTCTCGCAGAAGTCTTCTTTTTCAGCCAGTCGGAGCAGGGCAATGAAGCGTTCGGTCCGTGTTGAACCGGGTTTGACATGCTCGATCTCAAAAGACGATTTTGTCTCCTTCGTGTAGAGGTAGCTCATGGCTCGCTTCAACAGGTGCGGCGAGTAGCTCGCGACGATCTTCCGACAATGCTCGGAAAGATCGGTCTTCTCGAACGCGCGCAAGGCGTCGGTACGCCGGACCGTCGGACAGAATCGAACGTCACCCAACAGGTTGTTGTTGATCCGTTGGCGGCGAACCGGGGAGGGATCGGCGATCGTGTAGAACGCGTCGGGATCGAGCAGATCGATGTACCCACCCGTTTTCAAATCCTCAACAGGAAGGGCCAAACCGGTCAGCACCTCATAGAGAAACCACACGCGACGCGCATATTTTCCCCTTGGTTTGGACGCGACATACGCTTCGATTTCGTTCGGTGGCGCCTCCCGGAACAAACTGGCGAGAAGAGCCAGATTGGTACCATCGTATTTGAGCGCGAACGCGAGATGGTCTCCGAGCGCGTCACCCGGCCAGTATCGGGCCGGGTAGACTTCCTCGATGATACCCGCCGTCGCATGGACTCTGTGAGAATTCCCGGAGGCGACAAAAGACTGATGCCAGTTCGGAATCACGTCCAAACGGAACCGATCAATCAGTGCGCTGTATCCGGCCGGTCGAGTTCCCATCGTGTGTAGAGCGTATTGAATCATAGCTTCTCCATGGAAAACAGGCTTTTTGAGAGAATTACGCGCCAGTTATGCAAGAAAACAGAAAAACGTGCCAGAAATGCCCAGGTCACCGATTAATCGAGATAAACGCATCAACGCCAAGAAATATACGCCAATTTTACCGTAAAGCAAGAAAAACAGTGAGACGCTTGCAAAAGGCGCGGGGTGGCGCCGCGCCGTGGCGGGGGTGCCGAGCGGCACGTCGCGCGTCACGCGTCGGCGAGGACGACCTCGATCTCGGCCAGTTCGTCTTCGCTGAATGTCGTGTTGCGCAGGGCGCCGATGTTTTCGCGCAGTTGGCCCGCGCTGCTGGCGCCGACCAGGACGGAGGTGATCCGTTTGTCGCGCAGGACCCACGCCAGGGCCATTTGCGTGAGTGTCTGGCCCCGGTCGGTGGCGATCGGCGCGAGGCGGCGCGCGGTGGCGATCGCGGTTTGCGGCAGGCGGTTGGCGGCGAGGAATGGACTCCCTTTGCCGGCGCGTGAATCGGCGGGGACACCGGTGGCGTATTTGTTGGTCAGTACCCCCTGGGCCAATGGCGAAAAGGCGATGACGCCGAATCCCTCTTCCTCGGCGGTGGCCAGCAGGTCGTCTTCAACCCCGCGGTCGAGCATGCTGTAACGCGGTTGGTGGATCACGAAGGGCGTTCCCATCTGTCGCAGGATCGCGCTGGCGCGGCGCGCGAGTTCGGCGGGATAGTTGGAAATGCCGACGTAGAGCGCCTTGCCGTGTCGGACCGCCGCGTCGAGCGCGCCCATGGACTCTTCGAGCGGCGTGTCGGGATCGGGTCGGTGGTGGTAAAAGATGTCCACGTAGTCCAGACCCATCCGCTGGAGGCTCTGGTCCAGGCTCGCCAGCAGGTATTTGCGCGATCCCCATTCGCCATAGGGGCCGGGCCACATGAGGTAGCCGGCTTTGGTCGCGATCACGAGTTCGTCGCGCCAGGGAGCGAAGGTGTCTTTGAGCAACGCGCCGAACATGGTCTCGGCCGAGCCCGGTGGCGGTCCGTAGTTGTTGGCGAGGTCGAAGTGGGTCACGCCGAGATCGAACGCCGTTGTCAGGATCTCGCGGCAGGACGCGGCAGACGCCGCGTGGCCGAAATTGTGCCACAGGCCGAGCGAGACGGCGGGCAGCCGCAGGCCGCTCAGCCCGCACCGGTTATACAGCATGCCGCCGTCGTAGCGTTTCGGATCGGGATTGTAGCGCATGGCTCACTCCATTCGTTTCGAGCAGTTTCCAATAGCCTTACAGGCGTTCAGCGTATAGCCATTTTTCAGGTTCACTGTTTCGGGTGCGGGTCGGCGTCAATACGTCTCGAGGCTGTGGCCGATGATACGGGTGCGGAAGCGCGTGGGGACGACGATCGCTTGCGTCAGGTAACGGCCATCGACCAGGCGCACGATATACGGCACGACCTCGTATTCGGTCGGGTAGCGATATTCGACGCCGAACGAGAAGGTGGCGGGGCGCGCCGGGGTATGTGCGGTCATGCGCGCCGCGGCTTCGTGTTCGGCGGCCACACGCCCGGCTTGCTGCAGCCGCTGTGCTTCGGCTTGCTGGCGGAACCGGGCTTCGACCTCCGCCTGCTGGGCGCGCCAGCGCGCCATCACGTCTTCGCGTTCGGCATCGCTTGCCAGGGCCACCTCGAACGAACGTCCCAGGGACTGCACCTGCGCGGACGCCTCACCGACCGTTTTCACGGTCACGGTCCCAGCGTCGAGCGTGACGGTATCGCCGCCCCGCCCATAGGCCCATGCGCCGGTTTTGAGCGAGACCAGGCACGCCATGTGTCCGGCCTGCTCCAACGGCGCGCCGCGGATGAGGGTGCGTTCCTGGCCGGTGGCGTGCCGCAGGGTTGCGGTGCTGGTGTCGACAGCCAGGCGGGCCCCGACCGACGCCTTGAAAACCAGTTCGCTCTGCTGGTGATAGGAAACGAGATCCCAGTCTCCGACCCGGTCGCCGACATGGACGAAGCGGGTGGTTCCGGAAAGGTCCTTGAACGCCAGTAACGGCTTGCCGTCGGCGCCGATGCTGACGGAGGTGAACAGGTAATCAAAGACATCCGGGCGGACGGCATAGAGCCGCAAATCGGCGACGTCGGCGGCGGCGGCAGCCGCGACGGTGCATACCAGCGCGCAGACCGTCAGCCTGACGATCTGCCGGACGCGCCTGCCGTGTTGCTTTGCGTTGCCCGCGTGTGCGCTCATGATGGGGCCCCCATGTGCGGTAGCGTAGCACACGCCGGCGGTGCCAGACGAGAAAAAAAACGGGGCCCGGCAAACTGCCGGGTCCCGTTTCAGCGACCCCACGCCTGCCGTTGCGGGTAGGCGTGTGTGGCGCGATTTTACATGTCCATGCCGCCCATGCCGCCCATGCCGCCGCCCATCCCGCCGTGGCCGCCACCCATCGGGGCTTCCTTCTTCTCGGGGATGTCGGTGATCATGCACTCGGTGGTCAGCAGCAGTCCGGCGATCGACGCCGCGTTCTGCAGCGCTGTGCGGGTGACCTTGGCCGGATCGAGCACGCCCGCCTTGATCAGGTCCACAAACTCGCCGGTCGCCACGTTGTAGCCGTTGGCGCCCTTGTCGTTCTTGACCTTCTCGACGATCAGCGCAGCCTCGAGGCCGGCGTTGGCGACCAACTGGCGCAGGGGCGCTTCGAGCGCGCTGCGGATGATGGCCACGCCGATCTTCTCGTCACCGCAGGCTTCGACATCATCGAGTGCCTTCTGGCAACGGAGCAGTGCCACGCCGCCACCGGCCACGACGCCCTCTTCGACCGCCGCGCGGGTCGCATGCAGCGCGTCTTCGACGCGGGCCTTCTTCTCCTTCATTTCCGCCTCGGTCGCGGCGCCGACTTTGATCACCGCCACGCCGCCGGCCAGCTTCGCCAGGCGTTCCTGGAGCTTTTCGCGGTCGTAGTCGCTGGTGGTGTCCTCGATCTGGCGCTTGATCTGCGCCACGCGGCCCTGGATGTCGCTGGTCTTGCCGGCGCCTTCGATGATCGTGGTGTTCTCTTTCTCGATCGTCACGCGCTTGGCCTGGCCCAGATCCTCGATCTTCACGTTCTCGAGCTTGATGCCGAGGTCATCGCTCAACATCTTGCCGCCGGTGAGGACCGCGATGTCTTCGAGCATCGCCTTGCGGCGGTCGCCGAAGCCCGGCGCCTTGACGGCGCAGACCTGCAGGGTGCCGCGCAGTTTGTTGACGACCAGGGTCGCCAGCGCTTCGCCTTCGACGTCTTCGGCGATGATCAGCAGGGGCTTGCCGGCCTTGGCCACGTTCTGCAGCACGGGCAGCAGGTCGTTCAGGCTGGAGACCTTCTTCTCGTAGATCAGGATGTAGGGGCTCTCGAGCACGCACTCCATCGCCTCGGCGTTGGTGGCGAAGTAGGGTGAGAGGTATCCCTTGTCAAACTGCATCCCTTCGACGACATCGAGGGTCGTGTCGATCGTCTTGGCTTCTTCAACGGTGATGGTCCCGTCTTTGCCGACCTTGTCCATCGCCTCGGCGATGATGCGGCCGATCTCGACTTCGCCATTCGCCGAAATGGTGGCGACCTTGGCGATCTCCTCGGCGTCCTTCACCTTCTTCGACTGCTTATGGATGGCAGCGACGACGACGGAGGTGGCCTTGTCAATGCCGCGCTTGAGCGACATCGGGTTGGCGCCAGCGGTGACGTTTTTCAGACCTTCGCGGTAGATGGCCTCGGCCAGCAGCGTGGCGGTCGTGGTGCCGTCGCCGGCCACATCGCTCGTCTTGCTCGCGACTTCGCGCACCATCTGGGCACCCATGTTTTCAAACGGATCGGCGAGTTCGATCTCCTTGGCGACGCTGACGCCGTCCTTGGTGATCGTCGGCGAGCCGAATTTCTTGTCCAGAATCACATTGCGCCCGCAGGGGCCGAGGGTGGTGACCACCGCGCGGCTAAGCTTCTGGATGCCGGCCAGAACCGACTGACGGGCTTCGCTATCATATCTCAGTTGTTTTGCAGCCATGGTGAGATGCTCCTTTCAAAACGGATGAATGAGGGTTGCGTTACGAGATGACGCCCAACAGGTCGTCTTCACGCACCAGTTGGTACTCTTTGTTGTCGATCTTGACTTCGGTGCCGCCGTACTTCGGCATCAGCACGCGGTCGCCGACCTTGACGTCGAACGCAACCGGCTTGCCATCGTCATCAACCTTCTTGCCGACGGCGATGACCAAGCCCTCCTGGGGCTTCTCTTTGGCGTTATCGGGAATGATGATCCCGCCTTTGTTCTGCTCTTTCGGGTCAACGGGTTCAACCAGAACGCGCGCGCCGAGTGGACGGATTTTAGCCATGGTAATACTACCTCCTGTTTGTTGTGTGTGATTAAGGTCTGTTATCCCCGGGGATCCGAATCCCGGAAAAGTGTTTATTTCTTCTTGTCGTCGTCGACCATCGTGAAGTCGGCGTCGATGACTCCGTCCGGACCGGTTTCCGGCTGGGTGTCGTTGGCGTCTTTCGAGCCGTCCGGGTTCGCGTCTGGGGCAGGTCCGCCGGGTTGCGGGCCGGGCTTCGCGTAAAGTTCCTGGGCGACGGCCTGCATCGCGGTGTTGAGCGCCTCCTGCTTGGCCTTGATCGTCTCGATCGAGCCCGATTTCAGGGCATCCTTAAGCGACTGGACCGCCTGTTCGACAGGCGCCTTCTTCTCGGCTGCGAGCTTGTCGCCATTTTCCTTCAACACCTTCTCGGTCTGATAGACGAGGTTCTCGGCGAGGTTGCGCGTCTCCACGTCTTCGCGCTTCTTGGCGTCTTCGGACGCATGCACTTCGGCATCGCGCCGCATCCGTTCGATCTCCTCTTTGGAGAGGCCGCTCGAGGCGGTGATGGTGATCTTCTGTTCTTTGCCGGTCCCCAAATCCTTGGCGCTGACGTGGAGGATGCCGTTGGCGTCGAGGTCGAAGGTCACTTCGATCTGGGGGACGCCGCGCGACGCGGGCGGGATGCCGTCGAGCCCGAAACGGCCGATGGTCTTGTTGTCGGCGGACATCTTGCGCTCGCCCTGCAGGACATGGATGTCGACCTGCGGCTGGTTGTCGGCGGCCGTGCTGAAAATCTCGCTTTTCTTGGTAGGGATGGTCGTGTTGCGTTCGATGAGCGGTGTCATGATGCCGCCGAGCGTCTCGATCCCGAGCGTGAGCGGGGTCACGTCGAGCAACAGCACATCCTTGACCTCGCCCTTGAGGATGCCGCCCTGGATGGCGGCGCCGACGGCCACGACTTCGTCGGGGTTGACCCCTTTGTGGGGCTCCTTGCCGAAGAGTTCTTTGGCCTTGTCCTGCAGACGCGGCATCCGGGTCTGCCCGCCGACCAGCACGACCTCGTCCACGGTCTTCAGTCCGGAATCGCGCATGCAGTTGAGGCACGGAGTGGTTGTCCGCTCGATGAGAGAGTCGGTCAATTGTTCGAGTTTGGCGCGGGAGAGCGAGACCGTGAGATGCTTCGGCCCGTTCGCGTCCGCTGTGATGAACGGAAGATTGATCTCGGAGGTCTGCGCGCTCGACAGCTCGCACTTGGCCTTCTCCGCCGCCTCCTTGAGGCGTTGCAGGGCCATGGTGTCTTTGGAAAGGTCGATGCCGTTTTCCTTCTTGAATTCCTCGATCAGCCACGTCATGACGGCCATGTCCATGTCGTCGCCCCCCAGGTGGGTGTCGCCGTTGGTGGCCTTGACTTCGAAGACGCCGTCACCGATATCGAGCACGGAGATGTCGAACGTGCCGCCGCCGAAATCGTACACCGCGATCTTCTCGTCCTTCTTTTTGTCGAGGCCGTAGGCGAGGGACGCCGCGGTGGGCTCGTTGATGATGCGCAGAACCTCAAGTCCGGCGATCCGGCCGGCGTCTTTCGTCGCCTGCCGCTGGCTGTCGTTGAAATAGGCTGGCACCGTGATCACCGCTTGCGTGATCGTCTCGCCCAGGTACGCTTCGGCGTCGGCCTTCAGCTTCTGCAGTACCATCGCCGAGATCTCGGGCGGGGAATATACCTTGTCGCCGATCTTGACATGGGCATCGCCGTTTGGCGCGCGAACGAGTTCGTAAGGCATCATCGCGGCCTCGTGGGTCACCTCGTCGTACTTGCGCCCCATGAACCGTTTGATCGAATAAATCGTGTGGCGGGGATTGGTGACGGACTGACGCTTCGCGCCCTGTCCCACCAGCCGCTCGCCGGTTTTGGTGAACGCCACGATGGACGGCGTCGTCCGGGCTCCCTCGGCATTCGGCAATACGACGGGCTCGCCACCTTCCATGATAGCCATACACGAATTCGTCGTCCCCAAGTCGATCCCCAAGACCTTTGCCATAAAATACGCTCCGTTCTGTCTCGTCGGCTGTTGTTGTGACACCGCACGGACGCCGTTATACTAAGCAACGATTGTGCCAATGGGGGGTATGTGCGGGAGTTAATTAGTCGTAAATTGCTGAGGAGCATATAGTTAAAAGATTATCATGAGTGGAATGACAGTCTGGGCAGGATGGAAAAATCGGCTCATTCTGTCACAGTGTGACAGGCCATGCGACGGGGCAGAAGGCGCAGCCGGTATTCGGTTTGGGAGGGGGTGGAGTGGGGTGCCATCATAAGAATTCCGTAATTTAGAATTGAATCGGGCGAGCCGTTCCTTGTATACTCTCGCCTGCTTCACCCCTTCACCGGTCAATGCCTCAGGTTGCTTATGTCCCTCCGACAACGCACGCTGATCCTCGCCTGTTTCGTGTCTGCCTTGTGGCTACCCCTGCGCGCCGATATCAACGAACAGGTCCGTCTCGATTTCTTCTTTTCCCCCGGGTGTTCCGAGTGCGAACGGGTGAAACGGGACATCTTTCCTGACTTGGATGAGCGTTTCGTCGATTATTACGAGCTGGTCTGGCATGACATGAACCAGGCCGAAACCATCCCCCTTCTCGTCTCTTATCAGGAACGGTGCGACAACCATGAGAGCGGTCTTGTCTCGCTTGTCCTGGACCACACCGTCTTTCTCTCGGGTTATGAGGCGATCTCCGCCGCGTTGTTTGACGAGATCAATGCGGCGCTTGCCCGCCGCCAGTCTCCCGCCTGGGCCCCTCCCGAGCCGCCGCGCATGACCGCCGAGGAGAAGCGAAAAGTCGTGCAGTCCGCTGCCGGCGCCCTGACGTTTTCCATCGTGGTCGTCGGGGGCCTGACGGATGGCTTCAACCCCTGCGCCATCTCGACCCTCATCTTCTTTCTGAGCCTCCTCACGGTCCTCAAGGTGGGCAAACGGACCCGCCTGCTGGTGGGGCTTTCGTTCATCTCCGCATCCTTCATCGTCTATACCGGCCTCGGCCTTGGCTTTTTCTTTTTCATTCGGAGGGTCCCCAATTTCGCCGTTTTCAAGAAGTATGTCGAACTGGCCGTCGGACTCGGCATGATCCCGCTTGCCGTGCTCTCTTTCCGAGATGCGTTCCGCTTCCGAAGATCGGGCAGCTCCAATGACGTGACACTGCAGATCCCCCAGGGAATCAAGACGCGCATTCATGCGGTCATGCGTGGCGGACTCGGTCTCGGCGGCCCTGTCATCAGCGGCTTTCTCATCGGGGCGGCCGTTACGGTTCTCGAGAGCGTCTGCACCGGCCAGGGCTATCTCCCGGTGCTCACATATCTTGTGAAAGAGGACTTCTCCAACTTCTATGCCTGGATTCTGCTCATCCTGTACAACCTCCTCTTCATCGCCCCCCTCGCGGTCGTGTTCGTCTGCTTCCACCGCGGGATGCAGATCCACAAACTGATCGAATGGAGCCGTCACAACCTGGTGATCGTCAAAGTCCTCATCGGCTTATTCTTTACCGCCATTGCCATCCTGTTGCTGACCGGATCGATCTCCGCGTTGCTCGCTCACGGGTAGCCGGTCGCGTGCCTCACCTGTTCCAGGGCATCCAGATACTGCTGTGCCTGCCGGTCACGGTTGAATTCCTCCTCCTCCGCCAGCCGTCGCGCCCCCCGCTTCATCCGTTGCAGCCGCGCCGGGTCGGCGGCCAGTTCTTGGATCGTGCCGGCCAGCCACGCCCCCGGTGCGTCGGTGTCGCACGCCAGGCCGCAGGCGTAGGTCTCGAGCCACGGCGCGAGCCAGGTCGACCGGTTGAACACCGCCGGCAAGCCTGCCGCAAGCCCGTCGAAGAACTTGTTGGGCGAGTTCTCAAAGAAGAGCGGCTCGTGCCGGAACGTCACCACATTCACATCGGCGGCCGCATACAGGTCAGGCAGCTCCGACCGTGACACGGTGCCGAACCAGCGGCCGCGTTGACCGATGGCATGTTTCAGCTTGCCGGCCTCGGCGCCGTCGCCCGCAATCCACCAGATTACGCGGTCGTCGCGGGCCGTTCGCTCGACCGCCTCCACCAGATCATCCACGGCGTTGCTCACCCCCATCGCGCCGGCGTAAAACGCGACAAGCTGGCCTTCCGCCACGCCCAGCCGTTCGCGCGTCGCCCGCCTGCGAGTCTCATCCGGGGCAAACATCGCCACGTCGCACCCGTTCGGAATGGTGAGCAGGGGGGGTGGGGGACGGTGCCCGGCAGCCGCCCCGCTTTCCCCGGCTCGCGTCTTCGTTCTGTTGCCCGTCAGCTTGCCCGCCACCCGCGCCGTCATTCCGGTCGAACAGGTCACGATCGCCGCCGCATGCGCATAGGCCAACGCCTCCACGCGGAAGCTCATCGCCTTCAGGATCGGGTTCCGCAACACCCCCGCCGCGATCGCCGAATCGGGCCAGACGTCGATCACCTCGAATACAAAGGGGGTGCGAAAGAGCCAGCGCCCCGTCAGCGCGGGCAGCGCCAGCGTCAGCGGGCCGCTTGAGGCGATGATCACGTCGTAGCGGCGTCCCCGCCGCACCACAAACCACAGCGCATATCCCGTGAAGCGGAGAAACGACAGGATGCGCCGGATGAAGCCCATGTGCGGACGGTAGGGCGTGCCGCTCACAAAAACCCGCACCCCGTCGGCGTCCGTGGGCATGGAGCCGGTCGGCGCGAGCGAGGCGTCGTACCCGGCGCAGCAGATCACGTCCACGGCGTGCCCCGCGCGGACAAACCGGCGCGCAAGCTCATATGTCCGCGCCGCGCCCCATCCCTGTGGCGTCGCGAAATACTGATGGAGCCAGAGTATGTTCATGGTTCGTCATCCTGTTCAGCGAAGCGCATGGGGGCCTCGCAGCCACGTATCGGCCGGACGCTTACAGGTGTTTATATGATGCGTGTGCGAGACAATGAAAGGCAAGTCTAATTATACAGTCGCATGCGCCCGTCCCCGGCGTGCGAAAAAATGCGTTCTTTTCGTTCGGAGCAGTTCACGCTATAGTAATGGCTACTCTTTTGACAACGGGGCGGCCGAGCCGCCGACATTCGGGAGCGAAGCTATGGCACAGGCAGTGATATTTCCGAAACTGGGGCAGACGATGGAGGAGGGGGCGATCGTCAAATGGTTGAAACAGGAGGGCGATGGCGTCGTCAAGGGAGACATCCTCTTCGAGATCGAAACCGACAAGGCGAATTTGGAGGTGGAGTCATTCTTTGAGGGCTCCCTGCTGAAGATCTACGTGCGTGAAGGCGTGGTGGTGCCGGTGAACACGGTCGTGGGGTATGTCGGCACGCTTGGGGAGAAGGTCCCCGCCCAGCCGCCGGCGCCTGCCGCCGCGCCTGCCGCGGCGCCCGTTGAGACGCCCCAGGCGCCCGTGCCGGCGCCTGCCGCCGCACGCGCGTCGGCTCCCGTGGCGGTGCCGCAAACCGAGGCGCCCCGCGGGGAGCCGCCCCGGCCGGCCGCGGCCGCCCCGGCCGCCCCGGCCAAATTGCTGATCTCGCCCCGTGCCAAGGCGGTGGCGCGCGAAAAGGCGATCAATCCCGCGCCCGTGACGGGAACGGGCCCGAAAGGCCGTATCACCGAGAAGGATGTGCTGGCCTATCTGGCGGCGCGTCACTACGACGCGATCCGCATTGCGCCCGCCGCCAAGCGTATCGCCCAGCAGCAGGGCGTCGACATTCTGACTGTCCGGGGTTCCGGCGACACCGGGCGGATCCGCGTCGAGGACATCGAGCGGGCGGTGCGCGCCAAGCCGGTCGCCCTGTCGCGCATGCGGCAGGTGATCGCCCGCCGCCTCGTCGAATCGAAGCAGACGATTCCCCATTTCTATGTCACCGTGACCGCCGACATCACCGATCTGATGCGCTACCGCGCCGACCTGAAAGCGGCCGGGGTCGTCTACAGCGTCAACGATTTCATTCTCGAGGCCGTCGTGCTGGCGCTCGAGGAGTTCCCGACGGTCAATTCCACGACTGACGGGCGGACGGTGACCTGGCGCGGCGACGTCGATCTCGGTGTGGCCGTGAGCGTGGAGAACGGGCTGGTGGTGCCGGTGGTGCGCGCCGCCCAGACGCTGATCCTGGCCGAACTGCGTGACCGCGTCAAGGCGCTTGCGGAGAAGGCGCGCGCCGGCAAGCTCACCCCCGACGAGATGACGGGCAGCAGCTTCACCGTCTCGAACATGGGCATGCTCGATGTCGACACCTTTTCCGCGATCATCAACCCCGGCGAGGCTGGCATTCTCGCTGTGGCGAGCGGGCGTGAGGCCCCCGCCGTGGTCAACGGCGCCGTCCGCATCCGCACGCGCATGGCCATGACCCTGTCCGCCGACCACCGCATCGTCGACGGCGCGACCGGCGCCCGTTTTGCCAACGCCATCCGGGCGAAGCTCGAGACGGTCGAACTCTGGAAGAGTCTGGTGTGAAACGCCGACGGAGGCACGCATGAAAACACTTCTCATCTCCGGCAGCCGCAACGTGAGCGGTCAGACGGCTCGCGCCCTGGATGCCGTCCGCGCGGGCATCGAAGACGCCGGCGGCGAGACAGAGACGGTGTTTCTGCCGCCGCTTGACATCGCGCGCTGCCGTCAATGTGAAGACGACGGTTGGGGGCTCTGTCTCAAGGACGGCCGCTGTGTGATCGATGACGATTTCGCCGGGCTTCTGGGGCGGCTGCGCGCCGCCGACGCCGTGGTCTTTGCCACGCCGGTCTACTATTCCGACCTGAGCGAGAGTCTGCGCGCCTTTCTCGACCGTCTGCGGCGGATCTGCACCCGACCGACCCATCGTGCGGGCATCGACGGCAAACCCGCGCTTGCGGTGTGCGTGGCCGGCGGGGGCGGGGGCGGGGCGCCCGCCTGCTGCAGGAGCATCGAGTGGGTGCTCGGCAACTGCGGTTTTTCGGTTTGCGACACCGTGGCCGTGCGGCGCCAGAACCTCGACGTGAAGCGAACGGCCCTCGCGGCCGCCGGTGCCGCCCTGATGGAAAACAAAACTTAAACGCTATCTTAAACGGCACACTTACTCCACCTGCTTACTCGCTCCCTCATGGCTCTCGGACATGACCTCGCATTCATCGATAGAAAATCCCCCGCTAAACCCGGAAGCGCGTATATCCTTCGCGGCAAGCACTGCGGCCAGAAATACGAGGCAAATGGTTCTGACATCTGGCAAAGGAAATGCCCGGTACCAGCCAGTCCATGCGTGGCAGGCGGTGGGGCAAAGGGAACCCAATAACGACCGGTTGACCCGTTCCGTCGCATAGCAGTCCCTTCGTGGTATTTGGGTTTGCTATTTCTGTCGCAGAATACCATGTTGGGGCATGACTACAGATCAGATGAAGGCAAGACTGATAGTATTGGCGACCGTGGCGCTGGTGGTCGGTTGTGGGCGTGAACCACGACGTGCCGACGAGTCCGAACTGCTGGTATGCAGCAACCTTACCATGACGACCTACAGTCTCCACACCTCCGACCACGCCGAAACAACGACCGTACATGAACTCTGGCGAGCCGAATCCCAAGGGAAGCGCCTCGTGACTTCGTTGTTCACTGACTCGCGAAAGAGCGTCATCACTCTCATCCCGACACCCATCACCACGGACAACATTAGGTTTTCGGAAGGGGTGTTTCACCACGGCTTCATCCCGGACCAACCTGTCTCGACATTGGATCTTCATGTGGATACCTGGGGCAAACTCTTCATTGTGACCGATCTTCATAAGAAAGGAGACGCACTGCACATGCGGATTATTTCCGCCACCGATAGCCAACGCCTGCTCACTCGCCTCCAGCCAGCTATCGTTAACATAACAGTCGAAGGTGGTGCGCCCCTGGAGGCGGTTATTGATGAAGTGCGGAGATGGGGGGCGGAAGGGGCCGACATTCGACTCGCCATGATTCCGTGGGAATGGGCGCATCCGGCGTATCTGATCGAAGAACCGGAACAGAAGAAACCCCAACAAACTCCCGGAGGCGATTCCTCAACCCGCGCGGACGCGGGTCTCGGAACGCCTCAGGAGTAACGTGTGTGCCGGGCATGGCACGTAACGTGTGGGGTGCAAGTCCCCACGCCAGGTGAAGGA
>CAZOJL010000033.1:0-24773 GCA_964580075.1 uncultured Akkermansia sp.
CGGCGTTGTCGAGCGGGGCCGTGCAGCGATTTCCGCGACCCGACTTCAAGACCGGCTATGCATCGCCCGAACTCACCGTGCCCGGCGCCCGCGGGATGATGCTGGAGGTTCTGGACGGGTTTGTGCTGATCGCGGCGCTGGCGCTGGCGGCGCGCCTCGCGCTGCGGCATCGCTCGCGACGTGGCCTGGTGTGGCTCTCGTTCTTCAGTCTGGCCTATTTCGGATTCTGGCGGCGCGGCTGCATCTGCCCCGTGGGGTCGGTGCAAAATCTGGCGCTGGGCTGGGCCGATGCGAGCTACGTGATCCCGGTAACGGTCGTCGCCTTCTTCACCCTGCCGTTGCTGGCCGCGCTGTTCTTCGGCCGGACCTTCTGCGCCGCCGTCTGTCCGCTCGGAGCCGTGCAGGAACTGGTGTTGTGGCGACCGGTCAAGACACCGGCCTGGCTGAATCACACGCTGAGCCTGTTGCCCTGGGTTTATCTGTGTATCGCGGTGCTGTTCGCCGCCACCGGCGCGGGATTTCTGATCTGCGAATGGGATCCCTTTGTCGGCTTTTTCCGGCTTGGCGCGCCGCAGCATCTGATCATACTGGGAACCGTGTTTGTCGTGTCGAGCCTGTTTATCGGACGTCCATACTGTCGGTTTGCCTGCCCCTATGGCGCATTGCTCGGCCTGGTGTCGCGGGTCTCTCGCCGGCACGTGACCATCACCCCCGAGGCCTGCGTGCAGTGTCGGCTGTGTGAGGACGCCTGTCCCTACGGCGCCATCCGCAAACCGATGCCCGTCGCGGCGTCCGAAACGCGGGCCCGGGGCGTCCGGCGACTGGCCGTGATCCTGGCGGCGATCCCGATCATCGCGCTGGCCGCCGCGGTCACGGGATCGGTTTTCGGCGGCTTCCTGTCGCGGGCCCATCCCCGCGTGGCGCTGGCGGCGGAAGTTCGGCGGGACGCGGAACACGCGACGGAAAGCATGCGTCTGGAGCGCGAGGCCTTCTTCACGTCCGGCGTGTCGCAGGAAGCGCTTGATGCCGAGGCCCGGGCGATTCGACGACGCTTTGCCGTGGGCGGCCGCCTGCTGGGCGCGCTGCTCACACTGGCGGTCTGTATCAAACTGATCGGTCTCTCCGTCTGGCGGTCACGGACAGACTACGAACCGGACCGCGCCCATTGTTTCAGTTGTGGCCGCTGTTTCGCGTATTGCCCGGTCGGGCGGAAGCGGGACACCCCCGGCGCGGGAGCGGGGGATGGTACGGCTGCGCATCAGGACTAACAAACCGAAATGAACGAATCCACAAAACAACCCGAGGCGCTTCGCATCGTGATCGGACGACGGCTGGCGGCGGTCGCCGCCGTGTTCATCGTCGTGGTCTCGCTCTTGATGGCGATGAACCGGTATCTCCTCAACGCGGTCGATCCCCTCGACACGCCCGCGCTGAAGACCTTGATCGAGCAGCTTGACCAGGCTCCGGAGAACGCCGAGCTCCGGCAGCAGGTGCGCGAACTGGACTGGCTGGCCCGCCGGGCTTTCTTTGTGCGGCAGGGGCAGATCGAGACCGGCACGATTCTGCTGCTTGTCGCCGGCGGCGTGTTTCTGATCGCCTGGCAACTCATGGTGTCGGGCCGTGCCCCGAAGCCTGCGCCACGCCGGTGTCCCGGCGTGAATCAACCCTGGACGGCGGCCACGCGCGCCCGGCGTGTGATCGCCATCAGCGGCGTGTTGATCCTGCTGGCGGTGTGGGTGGCGCGCCTGATTCCCGGCTGGCGCGCCACACCGCCGGCCCCCGTCAAACCGGACCTACCAACGCCCCTGGCGGTGACCGACGGGATGAGCCCCGCATTCGCGGCCCACGCGGCAGACCCGGCCGGGACGGCCGGGACGAATGAACCGGCCGACGCGCCGGGATGGCCCGCCGCGTTGAATCGTGAATGGCCCTCCTTCCGCGGACCGGGCGGTTTGGGAATCGCGCCGGAGGCAGACCCGCCGACCGCCTGGGACGGCACGACCGGCGAGGGCGTCCTGTGGAAGGTGGAGGTTCCGCGCGAGGGATTCAGCTCCCCCGTCGTGTGGCGCAACCGCGTTTTCCTGACGGGATCCGACGACGAGAAACGCGACGTGTACTGTTATGACGCCGACACCGGCGCGTGGGTATGGACCGCCGACACGGAAGACGTGCCCGGCGCGCCCCTCACGCTGCCGCAGGTGTCCGCCGACACCGGTTATGCCGCGCCTTCGGTGGCCACCGACGGCCAGCATGTGATCGCGATTTTCGGCACGGGTGTCATCCTCGGGCTCGACTTCGATGGCCGGCGTCTCTGGGCGCGCCATCTCGGAACACCCGCCAACGTTTACGGGCACGCCTCGTCCCCGCTGATTCTGAACAACACCGTGTTCGTGCAGTTTGACCAATCCAGCGGCTCGGTCTTGAAGGCGTTGGATGCCGAAACCGGCCAGGACCGCTGGGAACAGGCGCGGCAGGCGGCCACGTCGTGGACATCGCCCATCCTAGCGGAGGTCGACGGACGGGTGCGGCTGATTCTGGCCGGTGCGCCGATGGTGGCCGCCTACGACGTCCTGACCGGCGACGAAGTCTGGTCCCGCGACGTGCTGAGCGGCGAAGTCGGGTCGTCCCCGGCGTATGCGGCCGGACGCGTGTTTGCCGCCAATCAATACGCGCGCGCGGCGGCACTCGACGCCGTCTCCGGCGATCTGATCTGGTCAAGCGACGAGCTGGAACTGCCGGATGCCGGAAGCCCGGTGGCAACCGACCGCTTTCTTTTCCTCCCCACGAGTTACGGCACGTTCTCCTGCGTCAACGCGGCCGACGGCGCGCGGATCTGGGAACACACGTTCGACGCCGGCGGCTATGCCTCGCCACTCTTGGCTGCAGGCCGCATTTACTGGCTCACCGAGCCGGGGGTGATGCAGATTTTCAAGGCTTCCGACACGTTTGAACAGATCGCCGAGCCGAAACTCGGCGAAGGCAGCGTCTGCACGCCGGCCCTGGTGGGCCGGCGCCTCTACATCCGGGGCGTGAAACATCTGTTCTGCATGGGAGCGGAGTAAGAGCCGATGGCACACATGGACCCCCTTGTCGAGCCGGCGGATCTGGATCGCATCCTTGATGAAAAAGGACGCGACGGTGCGGCGGTCATCGCTGTGCTGCAGGGGATTCAGGCGCGGTACCGGTATCTGCCCGAAGCGGCGCTCCGCTATATCTGCGACCACTCGGAGATCACACCGGCGGCCATCGTCGGCGTGTCCACGTTCTATACCCAGTTTCGCCACCAACCGACGGGCCGGCATACCATCAGGATCTGTCACGGAACGACCTGTCACGTCAAGGGCGCTTCGACCATCACCGACGCGCTCAGACGTTTCCTCAAGATACCGGACGACGACGATACCGATCCCGAGCGCCGGTTCACCATCGAGAAGGTCGCTTGTCTCGGGTGCTGTACCTTGGCGCCGGTCATGCAGATCGACACCGTCACCTACGGCCACCTGACCCCCGACAGCGTTACGCACGCCGTGACGGATTTCCTTGATCGTCAGCAGCAGACCGGGAACACGGCGGCGCCGCCGCACGCCGACACCGCCGACGCCCTTCCGGAGATCCGCATCGGCTTGGGATCCTGTTGTATGGCCCGCGGCAGCCGGGAGGTCCAAGACGCCCTCTGGCGGACCTTGGGCAAGCTCGATATTCAGGCCAAGGTCAAACCTGTCGGCTGCGTCGGCATGTGCCACCAGACTCCGCTTCTCGAGATCCTGTGTCCGGGCGAAGCCCCCGGCATCTATGCTCGGGTCAAGGCCGACGATGTGCCCAAGATCCTGCGGCAGCATTTCCGCCCGCGCCGCCTCACGGCACGCTTACGCAGCGCCGCAAACGGTTTTCTCGAACAGCTTTTCACGGATGAAGCCTGGGAACCGGCGTCCCGCCATCGGATCGACTATCGTGACCCGCCGATTGCCGCGTTCATCGGGCCGCAGAAGCATGTGGCGCTGGAAGACTGCGGCCAGATGGATCCCATGGACATCGAGGAATACGTGCGTCACGGCGGGTTCACGATGCTTCAGCAGTGCCTCACGCGGCGGACACCGGAGGAGGTGATCGAGATCGTCAGGGCCAGCGGCCTGCGCGGGCGCGGCGGCGCAGGCTTCCCCACCGGCGCCAAATGGTCCTCTGTGCGCGCCGCTTCCGGTGACGACAAAATCATCATTCTCAATGGCGACGAAGGCGACCCCGGCGCCTTCATGGATCGCATGCTCCTCGAGAGCTACCCGTACCGCATCCTGGAAGGGATGGCCATCGCTGCCTATGCCGTCGGTGCCCGTAAAGGCGTTCTCTACATCCGTCACGAGTATCCGCTCGCCGTCGCCCGTATCCGAGAGGCCGTCGCGCGATGCGAACAGGGCGGGTTCCTCGGCGAGTCCGTCTGCGGCACCGGTTTCTCCCTGCGCCTGCAGATCATGGAGGGCGCCGGCGCCTTCGTCTGCGGCGAGGAGACGGCACTCCTGAGATCGATCGAGGGTGAACGCGGCACGCCCCGGCTCCGACCGCCGTACCCGGCACAGTCCGGTCTCTGGGGCAAACCGACGCTGGTCAACAACGTTGAAACCTATGCCAATCTCTTTTGGATACTGAAGCACGGGGCGCAGGCTTTCGCGGCCATGGGCACCGAACGCAGCAGCGGCACCAAAGTCTTCGCCCTCGCCGGCAAAGTGAACCGCCTGGGCCTGATCGAGGTGCCCATGGGCATCACCATCCGGCAGGTCGTCGATGACATCGGCGGCGGGATTGCCGACGGCCGACGCCTCAAAGCGGTGCAGATCGGGGGGCCTTCCGGCGGGTGCATTCCCGCGCGGCTGGCCGACACGCCCATCGATTACGAGGCGCTGGTCGAGGCAGGCGCCATGATGGGTTCGGGGGGGCTGGTCGTGCTGGATGATGCGGATTGCATGGTGGAAATTGCCCGCTATTTTCTCGGGTTCACCCAGCACGAATCATGCGGCAAATGCACCTTCTGCCGCATCGGAACCATGCGCATGCTGGAGATCCTCGAACGGCTGTGCGGCGGCACCGGCAAACCCGCCGACCTCGACGCTCTGGAACGCCTATCGGCGGTGGTGAAACGCGGCAGCCTGTGCGGGTTGGGCAAGACAGCGCCAAATCCGGTGCTCACCACGCTGCGCTACTTCCGCGACGAATACGAAGCCCATGCCGCGGGCGTGTGTCCGTCCGGTCACTGCAAGGCGCTGATCACCTATCACGTCACCGACGACTGCATCGGCTGCACCCGGTGCGCGCAGCAGTGTCCGGTGGAGGCCATTCCTGTGACCCCCTACGAAAAGCACGCGATCAACCCCGAAACGTGCATTCGATGCGACGGGTGCCGGACGATGTGTCCGGTCGGCGCCATCGTGGTGAAGTCGGGAAACGAGATTGTGAAACATGGCAACCCTCACCCTTGACCAACGGACGGTGGACGTGCCCGCTGGAACGACCCTGCTGGCGGCAGCCCGCAGACTCGGCATCGCCGTGCCCGCGCTCTGCTATCGCGACGGTCTGGAACACGTCACGTCCTGCATGCTGTGCGTGGTCGAAGACCTCCGGACCGGCCAGTTGCATCCCGCGTGCTCAACCGTCGCACGGGAAGGGATGCAGATCGCAACGGCCAGCACAACGGTGATCGAGGCGCGCCGCACGGCACTGGAACTGCTGCTGGGGGAGCATCTCGGCGATTGCGAAGGACCGTGTACCCGCGCGTGCCCGGCCGGCATGGACATCCCCGAAATGCTGCGCCTCATCGTCACCGGAAGGCTGCCCGAGGCGATTCGCGTGGTTAAACGGCACATTGCGCTGCCCGCCGTTTTGGGACGGATTTGTCCGGCGCCCTGTGAACACGCATGCAGGCGTCGCGCACAGGATGCGGCGGTCGGAATCTGCCGGCTCAAGCGGTACGTGGCCGATGAAGACTTGTCCGCCGCCGTTCCATACGTCCCCGTCTGCCGCGATCCCAGCGGCTTCCGCGTGGCCGTGGTCGGCGCGGGGCCGGCCGGCCTCGCGGCGGCGTATGCGTTGGGACGCGACGGGCACGCGTGCACCGTGTTCGAAAAGCGGGACGTGGCCGGCGGCGGACTGCGGTCACCGGAACTCCACGACACCCTGCCGCCGGCTGTTCTCGACGCGGAGATCCGGCAGATCATCCTTCCCGGCATGACGCTTGAGACGGGTGTGGAGATCGGCCGGGATATCACGCTCCCCGAGCTGAAGCAGCGCTTTGATGCGGTGATTCTCGCCTGGGGAAAAACAGGTGGGGGCTCCGCTCAGCAGGTCGGGGCGGCACGTGGCGCGCCGGGGATCACGGCGAACAGGAAAACCCACCGCACCGACGATCCCGTCATTTTTGCCTGTGGCAACGCGGTGGTTTCGGGGCGGCTGGCCGTAAGGGCCGTCGCCCAAGGGCAGGCCGCCGCCATCGCCGTCGGGCAGATGCTGCGGGGCGAGGCCGTCGTCGGGGTGCGGCACCCCTACAATCATCGGCTTGGCGGGGAGGTGGCGCCGGAAGAGCTCGCGGTCTTGGCGGCGGATGCCGAACCGGGTCCGCGCGTGGAACCCGCCGATCGCGCGACCGGCGCTTACGCGGCCGACGAGGCGCGACGCGAGGCGGCCCGCTGCCTCGACTGCGACTGCGGCAAGGCCGACACCTGCCTCCTGCGCCGTTATGCCGACGCCTACGCGGCGAATCAGCGGGGCTGGAAACCGGCCGTGCGGCGGCCGGTCGAGATCGTGCGTCAGGGCGGCACGCGTTACGAATCGGGAAAATGCATCGCCTGTGGCATCTGCGTCCGGATCGCGACCGCCGCCCGGGAACCGTTGGGGCTCACCTTCATCGGCCGGGGTTTTACCGTGCGTGTCGGCGTGCCCTTCAATGAATCACTGGCAAAGGGGTTGAGCCGGGTCGCGGCGGCCTGCATTGAGGCCTGCCCCACCGGCGCGCTGACGGCCGCCGACCGGCGCGCGCGCAGGAGTTCTGACGCCGGGCCGAATGCGTGTCAACAGGAGTGCGCACATGGCTAAAGTCCATTTTTACGCCCAATTGCTCCTGTTGCTGATTCTGACCCCGCTGATCAGCGGGGCCGACGAACGCGTCGCGGCCACAGGCAACTCGTGGCCGATTGCGCGAGGCGATGCGGCGCTGACCGGAACGACGCCCGCGCGCGTCCCCACCAAACCGGTGCTCCGCTGGAGCGTGGAGATGCAATCGGAAATTCTGGCCGCGCCCGTGATCCATGACGGCGTCGTGTATGCCGCCGCGACCGACGGTACGGTCCAAGCCCTGCGGCTGACGACGGGTGCACGGCTCTGGACGTTCAAGACCGGCGCCGGCATTGAGGCGTCGCCGCTCGTGGCTGCGGGCGTCCTCTACATCGGGGATCTCGATGGCAGGCTCTACGCGCTGGACGCCGCGTCGGGCAACGGCCTCTGGACCTATGCCACGCAGGGCCAGATCACGGGTGGCGCCAACCGGGTGCCGGGCGATCCGCCCCTGATTCTGATCGGTAGCCATGATCGTTCCCTGCATGCTGTGAATGCCCGCACCGGGACGGGAGTCTGGGCGTATGAGACGCCCAACGCCATCAACGGGCTCCCGGCCGTCGGCGAGGGGATTGCGCTGATTGGCGGCTGCGACGAACAGGTGCATGCGGTGCGCCTGAACGATGGCACATCCGTCATTTCGATACCGGCGGGCTCCTATGTCGCCGGCTCCCCCGCCATCCGCGACGGCCTGGCGTACGTCGCCCATTACGCCGGCGAGGTGTTGGCCCTGGATCCGACTGCGGGCAAGGTGCTGTGGCGCTTCGCGGAGAAGGATGCCCCCGCGTTCTTTGCATCGGTCGCGGTGACCGAGACACGCGTGCTGGCGGCGAGTCGTGCGGGATTCGTCCATTGCCTCTCCCGCAATACGGGCCAGGAGATTTGGCGCTTCCAGGCTCAGGACGAGATCGACAGCTCGCCGGTGGTCGCCGGGGATCGCATCCTGTTCGGCGCGCGCGACGGACGGCTCACGATGCTCCGCTTCGGCGATGGCGCCACCGTGTGGTCGTATCTGGTCGGCAGTCCGATCTCCGCCGCCGTGGCTGTGGTGGACGGGTGGATCGTGGCCGTCGCGGCGGACGGCGTCGTCTATGCCTTCGGAGAACCTCCATGAACATCGTCCACATCGTGCCGGGATCGGGCGGCGGATTTTACTGTCAGAACTGCGTTCGCGACATGGGTCTCGTCAAAGCGCTGCAGGCGGCGGGCCACGACGTGCTGTTCGTCCCCATGTACCTCCCCTCCATGGAACTGGCCGACAGCGCGGTGGCTCAGTCGCCGGTATTCTTCGGCGCGGTCAACACCTGGTTGCAGCAAAAGCTGCCGTTTTACCGCCGGCTCCCCCGGGCCTGGCGCCGCCTGCTGGACACTCCGGGCGTGCTCCGCTGGGCGGCTGCACGGGCTGGCTCCACACAGGCGGCGGGTCTCGGCGATCTTACGCTCGGCATGCTCGAGGGGCGGGAGGGCCGTCACCGTGACGCCCTCGATCAGATGGCCGCATGGCTGAAGACGCAACCGCCACCCGACATCATCCACATCTCCAATGCGCTTCTGCTGGGGCTGGCACCTCCCCTGCGCGAGACCTTTGGCGCCCGGATCGTCTGTACGCTGCAGGACGAGGACACTTGGCTGGACGCGCTCCCCCCGGACTATCGCGAACGCTGCTGGGCACGCGTCAAGGCACTGAGTCATGCGGTCGACAGGTTCCTTCCGGTCAGCGCCACCTATTCCGAAATCATGCGGGCGCGCCTGGGCCTGGCGGCGTCCCGGTGTAGCACCATCCCGATCGGAATCGATGTGGACGCCTTCTCGCCACCGGCGGCGCCGCCGGAAACGCCGACCCTCGGTTTTCTCTCCGAACTGACGCCCTCGCGCGGCCTGGACACGTTGCTCGAAGCCTTCCTGCTGTTGCGCGGCCGGCCCGAACTGGCCACCCTCCAGTTGCGCATCACAGGCGGCGACAGCGGGGCAGGCACCCCCTTTCTCAAACGCCTCCACGCACGCATCGCCGCATCCGGACAGGCCTCGGCCGTCGCCTTCGTCGACGCCTTCCGCGAACCGCATCGCAGCGCGTTTCTTCGCTCGCTCAGCGTCCTTTCGGTGCCCGCGACCCGACCCGAGGCCTTCGGGTTATTTCAGATCGAGGCCATGGCCTGCGGTGTTCCCGTGGTGCAGCCCCGGGTGGGCGCCTATCCGGAGATTGTCGCCGCGACCGGCGGGGGTGTGATTTACGACGGGACCACCCCTGCGGCGCTGGCCGGGGCGTTGGCGCCCCTGTTGACGGATCCCGCGCTGGCCGCGCGCTATGGGGCGGCCGGTCGGAAGGCGGTCGTCGAAACGTACAGCCTCGCCCGCATGGTCGCTGAGGTGATCCGCGTGTATCGTCAGCGATGAGGCTCCATAATGTGTATCAGGGACGGGCCTTCGCTGCTTGCTATGTGGGCAGTCGACTCCTCCACTTCTCCGGGTCTTGGGAGCAATGGAAGACCGAGTAGACGACGCAGCGATTCTGATTCGGCGCAAACTCGAAAAAGATGGCAAAGGGAAATCGACGGACAAGCGACCTGCGGTAAGACTCAAGAACCGTCGGATAGATGAGAGGGTTTCGCTGTATCGCAAGAAGGGCCGTCTCGACGCAGCGTAGAAACTCGCTGCCGAGTCCCGGCGATTGTTCCTCGTACCAGAGGTAGGCGTTCGCGGCGTCTGCCTTGGCTTCGGGGAGAAGGATGGGTGTCTCGGTCATCTCGGTTGGAGGATGGACTGCTTGACTTGATCCCAGGTTTCGCCCGAATCGGGATTCCGCAGGTAGCGTTCCTTCCGTCGGGCCAGTTCATCCTTCTGCCACTGCGGGACGGGAAGATTCGCATTACTTCGCGCAATGCTGTCCCACAGATCCTCCACGATCTGCACGCGTTCCGCGACGGAGAACGTCTCAAGTTCCTGAAGTGCTGTTGTCATGCGGGAATAGTACATCCCTTTGCGCTTGGGGACAATCCGTTTTCATCTGCCACCGAACGAATAGCGTTTTATGCCTCGTGCGGCAAGTGTATGACGAGTGCGGCAAGTGTATGACGAGTGCGGCAAGTGTATGACGAGTGCGGCAAGTGTATGACGATTGCTGTTTGCAAACAAGCAGCAATTAAATGCGTGAGAACCTGTAACCCGGCTATTGCAGAAGCCAGTCAAGCAAATAATGACGCGCGGTTTCTTGCACTCCGCCGGTTGAACCTGAACGTAAACTCATTCAAGTAGTCCTGAAGGTGTTCTTTGCCGACATTGCCCTTTCCACGATGCCGGAAAGGCGCTCCCGCCCAGGCCGCACCATAGCCCGACGCAGTTTGTGCAGGCAATACCAAGCCGTGTTGTAGCTCCGCAGACCAAGCAACCGCTGTAGGTTCTGCGCACTCATCCACTCACACACCCACACACTGTCATGCGCCCCCCCCCACACACACACGCACCCACGCACAAGCCCGGTCATTCGCTACTCGGCCTTGATATCGTAGGCGAACAGACGGGTGCCGTGTCGGATGTACAAGCGTCCGTCCGCGATGGACGGATGGGCCCAGTGCGGTCCGCTGCCGCCGCCTGGAATCTTGAACGACGAGACCATGTGGAAGTTATTTACATCGGGATCGACCAACCCCATCAGCCCCTGTTCCCCCAAGGTGTAGAGCATGCCGTCGGCAAACGCGAGCGAGCCCTTGCCCACCGCCCCGGTTTTGGCGACAACCTCCCCGGTTTCCAGCTTGAGGCACACCCATTGGTTGCGGTTGTTGCCATCGGCGGCGCCGTAGATCAAGCCGTCCAGCAACACGAGCCCGCCATGATGACAATCCAACGCCGAATCGCGCCAGGTCGATTTCACGCTGGCGCCGTCCTCGCTCAACAGGTACATTTCGCCACGCGCGCCGCCATATCCGGAGGTGACATAGATCCGCCCATCGGCGTACACGGGTGCGGTCGCCTGAATATTGTAGGAGGGAACCGGCGCGCGCGTCTCGCGCCACAGCAGTTTCCCGGTGTCGGCGGCAATGCCGACTAACGTGGTGCCCGTAAGCTGCACGATGATTTTCCGGCCGCCGTGCGTGATGAGGATCGGCGAGCAATATCCCGAGGGGTCGCCGAATTCCGCGCAGATCCAGACCGTCTCGCCGGTCTTCGGATTGAGCGCCACCATCCCCGCTTTCGGGCCGCCGGGGGTGAAGATCGCCAGGTCCTCCAGCACGAGCGGCGACTCCGTGATGCCCCACGTGATGTTGACGGCCCCAAATGTCGCCATCGTATCCACCGCCCAGATTTCAGCGCCGGTCTTCGCGTCGTAGCAGGCGGCTTTGCCATATCCGCTCATGAGGTAAACCTTGCCATTGCGCACTGTCGGCGTCGTGCGCGCCCCGCGGTATCCCCCCTCCCAGTCTTTTCCATAGGAGGTCTTCCATTGCTGCTTGCCATCCAGATCCAGCGCATAGAGGAAACCTTCGTTGCCCTCCATGCCCGTGATGTAAATGCGACCATCCGCGATCGCCGCCGACGCATACCCCTCGCCCAGTGCGTCGTTGACCCACAGTTGTTTCGGCCCCCCCTCCGGCCATGCTTTAAGCAACGCGGGGCCTTTGCCCGCCTTGCCGTCGCGATTCGGTCCCCGAAATTGAGGCCAATCGGCCGCGGCCGCCCGCACGGTTGATCCGAGTGCCGCCACCGCACACATGATCGCCAGATACAAAAACCCAAAACCGGATGACGCGCTATGTTCCCGCATACTGAACCCCTTTTCCTTTCGTCGAGAGAGACGCTTGCAAACACCCCAGAGGGGGTTTTGCAAGCGCCTCGAGAAGTAACGTGGCCACAGATGTTACCAAATACCCACTCCCTCCCTCCAGATCATTCGCTGCGCAGGGACGAAATCAATGGCCCGCGCAGCGCGGCCTGAATGGCCAGGCCGATCCAGAGCAGGCTGCCCGACAACACGGCCCCCAGCGTCAGCGACAGACCGGCCCACGGCACAACGGTTTCGGGTGAAAGCAGCGCGGGCGTCACGGCCACCGCCGCCGCCAACGCGCCCACCGCCACTCCGGCGACGGCCAGCGCGCCATGCTCCGCGAAGACCAGCAACACGAGGTGGAGGCGACGAAACCCGATCGCGCGCAACAACGCCAGTTCCGCTCGCCGTTCGAAGATGTTGCGCGCGGCGACGACGCCCAGCCCGGCGCTGCCCAGCAACACGCCCAACCCGCCCAACAGCATGAAGATCGAAAGGTAGGTGTTTTCCACGCTGTTGAAGCCCGCCAGACGGTGCGCCGTGGGCTCACAGGCAAGACCGAGACCCGACAGCCGTTGGGTCAGCATGCGCTCAAGCGGTTCGCGGCGGTTCGGGGGAGCGTCCACCAGGAGCACGCGGCTTCCGCCTGATGCAGGAAATCGCTCCTTGAGGTGCCGCTCCGCCACGATCAGATGCCCTTGAAAAACAGACGGCGCCATCCCGGCCATGAGCTTGATCGTGAACGCCCGGCCGGCCTCGTCCGTGTAGGTCAGCGTGTCGCCGACCGCCCGGCCCAAACTCCAGACGATGTCGGCCTGATTGGCCACCGCCGGAACGGTGTCCGGCCCCAGATCGGCATCGAGCGCGAGCCAGGGATGCCCGGGATCGACACCCGCCGCCAGTTGCAGAAAGGTGAAGGCGCCGCGGCGGTCAAAGTGCGCCGGATCTGCGCCCAGCAGGTGCGGTGTGGCCACCCGGTTGAGGTTGAGGCAGCTCGCGTCATCGCCTTCCCGCAGGCGGAGTTGCGTGAAGACAGCCCCCGTGGTCGCGTCGGCCGGCAGCTTGTACCGGGAGCGGCCGCGCGCGCTGTTCAGGTCGTCCACCAGCGGCAGCGTTGTCTGCCCCCACAGCGCGTAGCCTCCGGTCCCGCTCGCCCGGTCGCCTGGATCCCGGATCTCCCCGCGGCGGTTGGCGGCGACGGCGATGACGAGGAACACGCCGAGCGCGATGAGCGCGATGCAGGCCAGGCTGCGTCCGCGACGCAGGGCCGCGCCGCGGGCCACCAGCCGCACCGCGTTCAACGCCCGGCGCGCGACCGCCCGTTGCAGCAGGCTCATGCCACCGTGGGCCAGCGTGAGCAAGCCGGCCAGCACCAGACTGCCCGACGCGAAAAACGCGCCGGCGGCGGCGGTTCCCTGACGGGCGGGAACCACGACCGCGAGAACTGCGGCCGCCATCAGGCAGAGGCCGCCCGCGATCCACACCCGGCGCTCCGTGCGGCGGCTGCTGACACCCGCCTCCCCTTCGTAAGGGGCCAACCCGCGGATGGTCGCGCGCGCGTGTTTGCGAATCACCCACGCCATGCTCGCCATGGCCGCCAGCACGATGGCGACGCCGCCAACCGCCACCGAGACGGGCCGGATATGCATCTGAAAAGCCGAGGTGCGCACCGCATCACGCCAGACCGTCTGCAGCGCCCGCAGGACCCCCGCGTTGTAGCCCACGGCGAGGAATCCGCCGATGACCGTCCCGACCACGACCAACGCCAGCCCTTCGTCGAGCAGCAGGCCGCGGACGGTGCGCGACTGGAAACCCAGCGCCCGGAGCGTGCCGGTCTCTTCCGCGCGCTGCTCCACGCTGAACGCGAAGAGGAGCGCCGTCAGCAGAACGGCGGCGATGATCAGAAAGAAGCTCAACCCCGTGAAAAGCTGACCGAAATCGACCGCCTCGCGGCTGGCGGCCACGCCTGCCGCTCGCGCTGGCTGCACGACGAAACCCAGGTCGCGCGCGGGCAGTTCCCGGCGGATCGCGTCGGCGACCGCGGCGGCATCTCCCGCCGCCGCGGGAAAGCGCAGGGCCGTATAGGTGCCGAAGCGGTTGCGCCAGAGCCGTTCGCCGGCCGCCCGCGCGAGATACAGCTTGGGCAGCGGGCCGTAGACGTCCCAATACGCTTCATCACGATCCCGTATCCGACTCAGATCGAGCGGAATGCCGGGATCCCAGTCGCGACAGTTCGCGGCAGCGGAAAGGCCGGGAATGTCGGGCGTCAGGCGTCGGTCGGCTTCGGCAACGTCGGCGGTCGGTACGATGCCAGCGACGGTAAAGGTCTCGGTTTGCTCTTCCAGTTGGCCACCGGTATCCACCCCATAATAGGCCAGCGCCACCGGGCTGCCGATCGTGATCCCCAGATCTTCCGCCAGCCAGTCGTTGATCAGCACTTCGTGCTCCGCCAGCGTATCGGGGACGCGGGGCGGGCCCGCCGCACTCGCGAATGAATAGGGGGTGGTTCGGTCGCCGGAGGTGATGCGGTTGACAAAATACGTGATGATGGGAAAGGCCTCCGGCACGGCACGGCATGCGGCGGCGACGACGGCCGGCGCGAGAAACACCCGGTCGGACAACAACTCGACGCCCCCCGCGGGCAGGGGTGCGAGGCGCAGCCCTGCATCGGCAAGCTGCCAACACGCATCCAGCCGTCTCTGCACGGTCCCCGGGGTGGTGGTCCCGGCGCCTCGCTGGATCAACAGGACATTGGCGCGCCCCGCGATATCGAGTTGTGCGCTGAGCCATGACAGGGGAAGGAAGACGGTCGGCGGCGTGATTTGAGTGGTCTTGAGCGTGAACTGGCCGAACGCGCCGGGCCCCTGCACGCCGACCCCGCGCAGACGCCGCGACCAGACGTCATCTTCCCGCAGGGCGAGTGTCATGTCGACGGGGAGTCCGCCGGGTCTGCGCAGGCGCAACACAAAAGCGCCGTCCGGCGCAGCCCAGCCCAGACGGATGGCCAGGGCCTCATTCAACAGACAGGTGCCGTCCGCCAGGATGGGAGGAGCCGTGGGTTCGGGCGCCAGCCCCCAGAAGGCGTCGTCGACGCCGACCACCTGCACATCATTGACGCGGCGATCGCCTTCGGGCGACAGCGCCACCCCGTTGAGCAGCAGCACGGCCGCGATCCGGTCCGTCTCTCCCGCGCGCAGACGATCGGCCAGGTTCGCCGGGAATAACCGTTCCGGGGGCGCCACGACGAAATCGCTGCCTCCCAGCCGCGTCCACGTCAGGCGGGTGAGGCTGTGACGGACGGAATCGCCGACCATCAGCGCGCCGATCAGCACCGTCGATGCCAGTGCCGCCCCCGTCACCACGCCGAGATGGGTGCGACGGTAGAAGCGGAGGCTGCGCAGGAGATAATGGATCTGATTCATGGCCAAAGAAGGCGTCTGAGGCATCCCGATAGAAAGGCCGCCCCCATCGCCTAACCCCTTTCCAGTCTCCCGTTTTCGAGTCGATACACCTGCGTCATGCGCTGGGCCAGTTCCACGCTGTGGGTCACGACGAGAAGGGTGACGCCTTCATCGCGGTTGAGTTCGGCGAGCAGGTCGCCGAGCGTCCGGGCCGCCGCCGCGTCGAGCGAGCCGGTGGGCTCGTCGGCCAGCAGCAGCCGGGGCTGATTGATCAGCGCCCGCACGACGGCGGCCCGTTGCGACTCGCCGCCGGAGAGCTGTCCCGGGCGATGGTTCTGTCGGTCGCCGAGTCCGACGCGCGCCAGCAGCGCCCTCGCCCGATCGGCATCCGCCCGGCGTTCCGCGCGGGACCGGCGGGAGGCCAGCGTCGGGAGCAGCACATTCTCCAGCACGGTGCATTGCGGCAGCAACAGATGCTGTTGAAAGACGAAGCCGATCTCGCGGTTGCGCACGTCGGCCAACGCCTCCTCGGGGAGACGCCCGAGTTCCCGGCCGGCCAGCGTCACCGATCCCGACGTCGGCCGGTCGAGACCGCCGATGAGGTTCAACAACGTGCTTTTCCCGCAGCCGGAGGGGCCGATGATCGCGAGCGATTCCCCGTCATCCACCGTCAAGCTGATGCGGTCCAGCACACGGATCGCGGCGGGGGTGTCAAGATCGCCATAGCGCTTGCAGAGGGACTCCAATTCAAGGAGTGACATACTGTTTTTCAAGGGAGGGTTCCCGCGCAGAACGCGGATCGGCGTGCTGCAGGGCGGCGGCGTGACGGGGCCATAACCGGCCACCGTGCCGAGATCATCAGGCGGGGCTCCCATGCTCCGGGGTTGACTATAGCGTTTCGCATCGGCAGCGTCAAGGGACGCCAGCAATTCTAACACTGGCAGCCGCTATCGGGTTCCAAATCGGGGTCGGGGACAGAGAAACAGAGCGACCCACCCACGTCCGCGCGGGTGAGCAATACGGGAGCAGGCCATTGTCGGGGGTGTCATGGGATGAACTGCGACATGAAGGCCAGATACCCTCGCCGGCCACCGTGTTTGGTCCACTTGTTCACCGATTTGACAAGCCTCTTGAGACACAGAATGAGCGTGGGCACATCAAGGGGCTCACACGCTGGGACTTCATCGTGGGAAGGCGCCAAGGCGCTTCGCCCCAACCGCCATTCACACATCTGCTTCACGTCCCGCAGCAGTTCTGCCTCCAATCTGTCTGCTGCAACCGGCTTCGGAGACCGGCCGGTGATTTCCGCTGAGTATACTTGCAGCAACGTTTCATACGTCTGGAGGACGGCGAAGTCCGTCATCTCTGCGTGCTGCCTGTAAAAACGCGCAACGGCGAATTCGAGGTTCTGCATGATGTCCAGACGCTCTTCTTCTATTCTCATCTTATCCCTCCGTATCCCAACAGTGAGTCGAAATCGCTATCGGTATCGGGGCCGAATTCTCGCCTTATTCGTCGATCCCACACACACCCACACACACCCACACACACACACACCCACTCACCCACTCACCCACACGGGCGCATGCCGCGATTCCGGTCTATTCCCATTGGCGGGCGGCGGCAACCGCAGTGGGGCGGGTGGGGAGCGCGGCGAGGATGGCCCTGACGGGCAGGGTCTGGCCGGGAAGGATGAGATCGGGGCGGACATCGGCGAGCGGGGCGCAGACGAAGCGCCGGCGCGCCCATTCGGGATGGGGCAGGCGAAGCACGGGTCGGTCGGAGACGAGGTCTCCCACGTAGAGGATGTCGATGTCAACGGTTCGCGGGACGTGCCGTTCGGGTCCGCGGGTTCGGCCAAGCGACGCCTCGACCGCATGGACCGCATCGGAAAAGGCGTCGGGTGTGAGGCCGGTCCGGACCACCACCACGGCGTTGAGAAAAGCGTCGGCGCGCCAGGCCTCGGGCACCTCCACCGGCTCGGTCTCGTAGACCCGTGACGAGGCGAGCAGACGCGTTTCGGGGAGCGCCGCGAGGGCATCGCGGGCCGTCTGCAGCCACCCGAGCCGGTCGCCGAGGTTGCTGCCGAGGGAGAGGGCGGATTCAGAAGTCATGGGATTAACTCCAGCACATCCCGCATCGTATAGAGTCCGGCGGGTTGGCTGCGGATCCAGGTGGCGGCATGGAGGGCGCCGTTGGCGAAGGCTTCGCGGGACGATGCCTTGTGGGTGAGCTCGACGCGTTCGCCGTCAGCCGCAAAAATGACGGTGTGGTCGCCCACGACATCGCCACCCCGGATGGCATGAATGCCGATCTCCCCGCGGGGGCGTTCACCGACAATCCCTTCGCGTCCGTAGATGGCGACCGCCCGGAGGTCCACGCCGCGGCCGGCTGCCAAGGCCTCGGCGAGTCCGAGCGCGGTCCCGCTGGGCGCGTCTTTTTTGAGCCGGTGGTGCATTTCCACGATTTCGGCGTCGTAGACGGGGCCTAGGACGGCGGCGGCGCGGCGGACCAGATCGAGGAGGAGGTTGATGCCAAGGCTGAAGTTGGGAGCCCAGACAATGGGGATGACCTGCGCGGCATCGGTGACGCGCTGTTTCTCGTCATCGGTGAGCCCGGTGGTGCCGAGCACGACGGCCTGGCGGTTGGCGACCGCGCGGGCCAGATTGGCTGTAACGGCGGCATGGAAGGTGAAGTCGATGACGGCATCGGCATCGGCGGTCCAGGCCTCGGTGAGGGAAACCCCAAGGGGCCCGGCCCCCGCGACCACGCCGGCGTCGTGGCCCAGCGCGGGATGCCTGGCCTGTTCGCAGGCTCCGATCACGCGCACGTCCGGGATACGCGTGGCACAGCGGATCAACATTTGGCCCATGCGGCCCGCCGCACCGAGAATAGCGATTTTTGTCATGGGTTTTACACCAGGTTGAGCGCGTGGAGGGTAGACTCGATTTGCGCGCGGATTTTTGGGGACGCCTCACAGAGCGGAAGGCGGTAGCATTCGGGGCAGCGGCCGAGCAGCGCGAGGGCCGCTTTCACCGGAATCGGATTGGTGTCGATGAACAGGTCGCGGAAAAGCGGATAGAGGCGGCGGTGGGCGGCGCGGGCGGCGCGAAAGTCGCCGTCGCAGGCGGCGCGGACCATGTCGCAGACCTCGCGCGGCGCGACATTGGATGCCACGCTGATCAGGCCGACGGCGCCGACGCTGATCATCGGCACGGCGAGGCCGTCATCGCCGGCGAGGATGGCGAGGTCGCAGGCGTCGGCGATGGCGCTGACCCGCTCGACGCTGCCGCCCGCTTCCTTGATGGCGACGACCGTGGGGTGGGCGGCGAGCCGGGCGACCGTCTCGATGGCGATTTCGCGCGAAGACCGCCCCGGCACATTGTAGAGGACAACGGGAAGCCCGAGGTCGGCCACGGCGGAGAAGTGCCGAAAGAGCCCTTCCTGGTTGGGCTTGTTATAATAGGGTGTCACCTGCAGCGTGCCGTCGACCCCCATCTGTAGGACGCTCCGGGTGAGCAGGAGGGCCTCGGCGGTGGAATTGGCGCCGGTTCCGGCGATCACCTTGACACGGCCGGCGACGGCCTCGACCGCTGCCTCGATGACCTTCAGATGTTCATCCCATTCGAGGGTCGGCGATTCGCCCGTGGTGCCGACGGGGACAAGGCCATCCACACCCGATGCGATCTGCCAGGCGATCAGTGACCGAAGACAACCGAAGTCGATCGAACCGTCTTGGTTGAAAGGCGTGACGATGGCGGTGTATGTGCCGGTAAACATGATGATTCCTCCCCGGCCGAGCTGCGCGACAGCAGCAACTCTCCAGCCGTGGGAAAAGCATACGGGAACTGGGCTCGGGTGACAAGCCCTAGTATGCGCCCGTAGCAATTCTAACTCCGTTCTTGGGACATGGCGTGATTCTGTGCTATAGTTTCGATCTGCGTGTGAGAACGCCTCACGATTCAGGCGCGGCCCGGTCATTCTCGTGGTGTGCGCGGGGGCGGACGCCTGCAAACGGCGACAGGAGAGGATTTGACTTGTGAAGACACTCGAAGAGGGGAGCGAGCTGACCCTGGATTTCGGCAAACTGGTGAAGATCACCGAGACATGCAAGGACGCCATTCCGGTGGCCGTGCAGCATGCCGACACGCACGAGGTGATTCTCGTCGCCTACACCAACGAGCGGGCCATGCGGCAGGCATTCCGGGCGCGAACGCTTGTTTTGTGGTCCACCTCGCGCAATGAGCTCTGGGAGAAGGGCAAGACCTCTGGCGAGATCTTTGACCTGATTGAGGCGCGCGTCAACTGCGAGCAGAATTCGCTCCTGTACCGGGTCCGCCCCCGGCGCGGCGGCATCTGTCACACTCAGAACCGCGCGGGTGAACCGCGTAACTGTTACTACCGCCGAATCGACCTCGACACCCTCGCGCTCGAAAACCTCGACCCCTGATGCGCTACCGCTGCCCATTCTGCCGAACCGATCTGGGCGGGGAATTGCCCTCAGCCTGTCCCTCCTGTGGCAAGTCGCTGCGGGTTGCGACTGCGTCTGCCCCTGACGTGCGGCGCGCGCGCCGCCGGGCGTGCTATCGGATCAACCGTGAGGCCCATGTGAAGCTGGCCGAAATCCGCACGGCTCCCAATCCACGCGCGTTTTACAATCCGCGGGTGCTTTTCGGCGCGGTGATCCTGCTCGCCTGTCTTGGATCGCTGCTGATCGGCATGGCCGACCGGCGCGCCAGCGAGCCCGAGCCGGGCATTCCCCATCGGCGCGCCCTGCGCGATCTGAACGTGCTGGCGATCGCCCTCGGCCGCTACCGCTTCCACGTCGGCCGCTGGCCGAATGCGGAGACCTACGGCCTCCTGAGCCTGTGCAACGATTACCGCGAGCCCGGTTGGATCGGGCCTTACATCCGCCGCCTGCGCGACGACCCGTGGCACGGCCCGTATCATTATGCGCGGGAACCCGACGGATCGATCCGGCTCTGCTCCAGGGGGCCGGATGGGGAGCTCGGCACGCCCGACGACCTCCGCCCCGACCCCGCCGCGTTCGATGTCGGCACCGACTGGACCAACGGGTGGGTCCGCGCGATCGACCGCCTGCCCGGCGTCCGCATTATCACGTCGTCTCCGGAAACCGCTTCTCCATGAAATCACACCCCGTCAACCTCTGGAATTCCACCAACACCCTCGTCGTGGCTTGCGCCTCGGGCATGCCCGATCAGGTGGCGACCGAGATTCGGGCGCTCGGGTTCCCGGTGGGGGAGTGCGGCGAGACGACTGTCCTGACCCGCGGCACGATGATTGACGCCATGCGCCTGAACCTCTGGCTTCGCTCCGCCCAGCGGGTGCTCTGGCCGATCCGTTCGGTCCGCGCTTACACGCTGCTCCACCTGTACGAGGCGGTGGGCGAGATTCCGTGGGAAGACATTCTGGACGTCGACGGGCGGTTTTCCGTTGGCGCGCACGTCTGGGATGTGGACAGCATTCGCGACACCCGCATGCCCGCCCTGAAGGCCAAGGACGCCATCGCCGACCGTTTTCGCCGCGCCCGCGGCGCCCGGCCCGACTCGGATAACACCTTTGAAGGCGCGGCGATTTTCATTTACTGGCACGGGGACGACCTGCGGATCTGTATCGACACCACCGGTGAGCCGCTCACCCGGCGCGGCTACCGCCTGCAACCGGGCGCGGCCCCGATGCAGGAGGCCCTTGCGGCCGGCTGCGTCATCGCCTCGGGCTGGCAGGCCGACACCCCGTTTGTCGTTCCGATGTGCGGCAGCGGCACACCCGCCATTGAGGCCGCGCTGATCGCCCGCCGCCGTGCGCCCGGTTCGTTCCGCACCCATTTCGCCTTTATGGGGCTCAAGGGGTTTGGGGACAAAGACGACGCCGCTCAGACGCGCAAACAACTGACCCGCGGCGTCTGGATTCCGCAAGCCGACGGCACCGTCAAACTCGCCTCGGCCTCGCCTCTGCCGTCGCGCGGGCTCAAACCGGCCTCCGCTTGGCATGTGCTCATCACCCACGCACGCGCCAACGAACGGACCGACGGTCTGCCACCGATCATCGCCACCGATATCAACCCCGACGCCGTGCGTGGCGCCGAAGCCAACGCCGGTATGGCGGGCGTCCGCGAGATGATCCGTTTCTCCGTGTGCGACTTTGCCGACACCCCGTTGCCCGAGAACCCCGGCATTCTGTTTCTGAACCCCGAATACGGTGAGCGTCTGGGGACGGTCGAGGAGCTCGAACCGCTCTACGTCCGGATCGGCGCATTCATCCGTTCCCGTTGCGCCGGCTGGCGGACGTTCGTCCTGGCTGGAAACCGCGCCCTCTCGGTCAAAATCGGCCTCAAGGCATCGAGCTTGCGACCCGTCTTCAATGGCCCGATCGAGTGCCGGCTGCTGGAGTTTGAGGTGTACGGGGGGAAGCGGGAAGCGGAAAGCTGAAAGAGGAAAGCTGAAAGAGGAAAGAGGAAAGAGGAAAGCTGAAAGAGGAAAGAGAAAAGCTGAAAGAGGAAAGCTGAAAGCTGAAAGAGAAAAGCTGAAAGAGGAAAGCTGAAAGAGGAAAGAGGAAAGAGGAAAGAGGAAAGCTGAAAGAGGAAAGCTGAAAACGAAAGGGAATGAAAAGGGGTTAATTTCAACTTTCAGCTTTCAACTTTCAGCTTTTCCCTTAACCCGGTCACGCGCATGCGCAGGTCGTGATAGCGTTCCGAGAACCAGGGGCCGAGCTGGGCTTCCCGGTGGTCGAACCCAAACGCGCGGCGACTCACGGCCAGCACGGGCGGGGCTTGGAGCCTTTTGGCCACGCCGATCCCCTGATAGAGGTTCCACCACCGCTCAAGATCGGCGACAAACGCCTGTCCGTCCGGAAACAGCGTCGAGACCCGTCCTTCATAGCCGATGCGCGTCTCCAGCTCGCCGGCCTCGGCCCACTCCAGAATATCCTCGGGAGACGCCCGTTCCCAGCGCTCGACCCACGCGCGGAACAGCTTGTCGTGGTAAGGATAGATCAGGGGGTCGCCCTTCCCTTCATCCACCGCCTGCGCGGCGTTGAGCTCGGCGGATGGCGTAACCTTAAAGATCCCATCGGGGATCACTGGACTGTCATAAACTGCTGTGTTGAAGTGGTTTGCAACTGAGTAAACCTGCTCTTTCCAGAGGTCTCCCAGCGCTGCGAGCCACCCGCAGATGTCGCCGTAGAGGGTGCCATAGCCCACGGTGATTTCGGCCTTGTTGGCGTTGCAGGTGAAGACCCCGCCAAAGGCCGCCGCCGCGGCGGCGAGCACCCGGCCGCCCCGGTCGCGCGCCTGGATGTTCTCCAGATCGAGGGTGCTCAGCGAGAGGCGGCCGGCGGACGTTCCTCCGGGACCCGTGAGCGGCAAATGATCGAGCTGGCTCCGCGTCAGATCGACCGCCGCCGTAATCGGCACCTCGGCGTAACAGCCGCCGATCGCCTCGGCGAGCTGGCGTGCCAGCCCCCGTGTGGTCTGTGAGGAGTATGGGCCGGGGAGGTTCAGCAGCAGCAAATCCTCGGGGGCGACAATACGTCTGTAAAGGGCGGCGGAGAGGGCCGAGTCGATGCCGCCGGAGATACCCACCACCACCCGGTGAATCCCCACCCGCCGCAACAAGCCGCGCACACCCGATTCCAGAGCCTGCGCCAGTGCGGCCACGCTGTCGCGCTGCAGATCCACCGGTTCCCCGAAGTGCCCGCCGTCTGCCGGCAGAGAAACGGTCGCCACCGCCTCTTCGAATGGGGCGCCGGCCTGCACGGCGTTGCCGTGGCCGTCGTAGACGCAACTGGCCCCGTCGAACATGTAAACCGTCTTGCCGATATCCTGCACGCCGACGGTGTTGACATAGAGCAGCGGCAGTCCGGTGTCGCACGCGAGCTGGTTGAACACCCGGTTCCGCTTGTGGTTCTTGTCACAGGTGAACGGCGAGCAACTCGCGTTGATCAGGAAACGGGCGCCCTTGTGCGCCAATATCTTGGCCGGCGAGAAGGCGTAATCGGTGTCCCAGGCGTCCTCGCAGAGCAATCCGCCGATCAGGCCGAGCGACGTCTGCATCGGCTCGATCATCCGGTCAGGCGTGGTGCAGTTTTCCAACGCGAGCCGACGGGTGTCGAAAAAGTGGCGCACATCGTCAAAACAGCGGTAATTGGGAAGCAGCGTCTTGGCCACGAACGGCAACCGGGTCACGGCCGAGACGCAAAACCGGCCGTTTTCAGCGAAGAACAGGGCATTGTACCGCCGCACCCGGCCGTCCTCGCCCCGTTTTTCCCAATCGATGGCCACATTGCCGAACACGACGAGGATTCCCTGCGACGCCTCACGCAGCCGCTCGCCGCACGCCTCGCACGCCCGCAGAAACGCGGGACGGTCCCACATGTCTCCCAGCAAGTACCCCGGGACGGCCAGCTCGGGGAAGGCCACCAGCGCCATGCCGTCGGCCCTCGCCTGCGCCACCGCCTCGAGCATCCGGCGCGTGTTGGCCTCCGGTCGGCCCGGAAGCACCTCCAATTGCACCAGCCTCACCTGTACTGCGCCGTGCTGCGTCTGTGTCTGCATGTGTCTCTCGCTCCCGCCATCGGTTCGAACGTGTGTATCATGTGTCGACCGCGCATCCAGCCTGTTTCAGAAAGACCGGCACCCCTCACAACGCAACCAGCTCGGTGACCTGCCGGTGGTGCGTCATGACCACCCGCGTGGCTGACCGTCCGACACGGTCGAGGGCGGCGCGGGCGGCGCGCTTCGCGAGGGTTGCCGTGTTGCACGCCGCGCTCAGATGTGCGGGAAAGACGACCTGAAGCCGCGTCGAGGCCACCTCGGCGAGCAGGTCGCAGGCGTCTTCGTTGCTCAGATGGCCAATCCGGCTGAGGATACGCTGTTTGAGTGACCAGGGGCGGTCGGATTGCCTGACCAGTTCGACATCGTGGTTAAATTCCAGGATCAGGGCGTCGCAGTCGGCCAGCCGCCGGCGAATCAAGGCCGTGGCCATGCCCAGGTCGGTGCACACTCCCAGGCGGACCCGGCCGTCGCTCAGCACATATCCGACGGTGTCGGCCGCGTCGTGCGGCACACCGAAACTCTCGACGGTGAAGGCTCCCACAGCAAACGACGCCCCGCTTTCAAAGATATCCCACCGTGCCGTTCCGGGCACGCGGGTCGCCTGTTCGACCGCCCGGGCGGTTCCTTCATTGGCGACCAAGCGGAACGGGTGGCGGCGGGCGGCAGAGGCCAGCCCCCGGCAGTGGTCGGTGTGGTCGTGGGTGCACAACACGGCGGCGACCTCCGCGAACGACCGTTTGATCTCCGCCAGCCGCGCCTCCGTTTCCCGGAGACTCAGGCCCAAATCGACCAAAAGCTGCGTTCCACCGGAGCCCACATACACACAGTTTCCCGTACTGCCACTCGCCAACACACAGATTTGCACACCAGACCTCCCTTGGAACGGAAACAGTATACCCTATTTCTCGCCGGGCAGGGGGCATGAAAAATAATACTTTTTTATCAT
>CAZOJL010000034.1:0-23762 GCA_964580075.1 uncultured Akkermansia sp.
CCGAACGCAGCCTCCAATTCATCCGTTGGCTACGGTATTGCCTCAATCATTCGCGCAACTGGCGGCTCGAAATTGAGCAACTGAAGCCCTATATGGCGGCTTACATTTGCTGATAACCCCAACACCGTTCAGGCCGTATCAGGCCGTATCAAGGGACAGGTCTGTTGTTATAGACACGCCTGTGATGATGTGATATTCTTACCTCATTCACACAGCAGAGGGGGCATTATGAGATCATCACGGATCAAGGCGGAGGGACTGGGCTATTATCATTGCATGAGCCGGGTGGTGGATCGACGGATGATTCTGGGGGATGTGGAGCGGGAGAAGTTTCGGAATTTGATGCGCGGGGCCGAGACGTTTTGTGGGGTGCGGGTGGTGACCTACGCGATCCTCTCGAATCATTTTCACATTCTGACAGAAGTGCCTGATCGGCAGGAGGTTAGCGAAGCGGAAGTGGTGGGGCGCCTGGCGGCGATTTATGATCGGAAGACGGTTTCGGGGATGCTGGCGCAATGGGAATTGTGGCGCAAGCAGGGGCTGGAGCATCTGGTGCAGGCGGAGTTGGACCGTCTGCGGGCGCGGATGTATGACGTGTCGGCGTTTGTGAAGACGGTGAAGCAGCGGTTTTCGCAGTGGTACAACCTGCGCGAGGGGCGGGCTGGGACGCTGTGGGAGGATCGGTTCAAGAGCGTGATGATCGAACCGCCTTCGCATGCCAAGCGGGGGCGCCAGGGCGTTGGCGCGCTGGCGACGATGGCGGCGTATATCGATCTCAATGCCGTGCGCGCGGGGATTGTGAGCGATCCCAAGGACTATCGTTGGTGCGGTTACGGCGAGGCCGTGGCGGGTCAAAAGCGAGCCCGAGAAGGGCTGGGGGCGATCTTCGGCGATACGAACCAAGAGCATTGGCGTTCGGTTGCAACACGTTACAGGCTCATGGTTTATACGGCCGGGACTGAGCGCGGACTGACTGAAAGCGGTGCTGCGCTGCAGCCGGGTATTTCCACAAAGAAGGTCGAACAGATCGTCAGGGAACGCGGGGAATTGCCGTTGCAGGAGGTCTTGCGGTGCCGGGTTCGTTATTTCAGCGACGGTGTGGCCATCGGCAGCAAGGCGTTTGTGAACGAGGTCTTCCGGTTGCACCGCGACAACTTCGGCCCCAAGCGCAAAGATGGGGCGCGTCCGCTCCGTTTTGCGGCATGGGGCGGGCTTTGTGCCGCCCGTGACCTGCGTCTCGCGCCGATTGCCGCATCCGGCGGGTGAACGCGAGCCACGCCGGGCCGCCGATATCAATATAAACCGTTTCCATGAGCTGGACATCGGCCGGAGGACTGTTTAGAAAGCGAGTCCAATCCGACTCGTGAAAACGGAAATCGGCTTATTCGCCTCTTCCAGTCGCATTTGCCACGCTCCGACCATCGAAAGCCGCTCACGCCCCTCTCCGACACGTCGTTGTGCTCCATTTCCTTCTCTTCAAAACCAATTGTGTCATGTGAAACGACATTTAAATGATAGTAGGAAATGATAGTAGGAGTGTCCCTTATAATTTCTGCTCACGCCCCTCTCCGACACGTCGTTGTGCTCCATTTCCTTCTCTTCAAAACCAATTGTGTCATGTGAAACGACATTTAAATGATAGTAGGAAATGATAGTAGGAGTGTCCCTTATAATTTCTATAATTTGTTCATGTGGAATGGATACGTTCCAATGCCACAAGCTTCTCATTCCCTGGCAAGTATGATGCCGCCATCTGTTTGTGTGAAGGATCATTCGGGCTTCTCAGCCAAACGGATGACCCGATTGCACAACCGTTGTCCATCCTCTGCAACATTTCTCGAAGCTTGAAACCGCAGGCAAGGGTCATGGCTACCGTGCCGCCGTGAGAACAGACGCCTCGGCGGCGCCGCCGAGCAGGAGGCGGGCGGCCTCCGCAACCCCATCGATCGGGCCGCGAAAAGCCCAGCAGCGGGATGCGTCCCGGCTGACGTTGGCCCCGGTCGTGGTCGACGCGGCCGGCACATGGTACTCAAGTTCGTTGAAGCATGCGGTGCCGGCGCGGACGCAGCACGCCTGAAACGTCCAACCGGCCTCGTGCGGCGGCTCCCAAAGCGCATCGACGTAGGGTCCGGCCGTATCCACCGCGAACTGGCGTATCACCAGATCCCAGACCCCCGGCGTCGTCGTCTCGCGGAGGTGTCCGGCACGGTCTGCAAGGGGGTGCGCCTGGATACCGATCTTCGTGTCCTCGCCGGGCGCGCCCATGTTCCAGCGCACGAGGCGCGGCGCCACGATGAGCTCATCGGCGGCGAGCGCGCCGAAGAAGCACCGGGGCCGGATCGGCTCCCGCGTCGGGATCAGCATCGCGCCCGGCTGCGGCAGTTGCAGCAGATTCCAAATTCCGAGTCGTACCAGCACGTCATCTGGCTGCGGTTCCAATTCCAGGGCGGTGACGAGGGAATAGCCGGCATAACGCAGGCCGGCGCGGGCTGGCGAGGCGCCGGGCAACGGATTGGCCGCCGGGGTGAACGTCCGGACCAGGCGGACGCCGACGTGCCGCTTTGCGCGATGCAACTGCACCCGGGTCTCGTTTGTGAGGACCACCTTCGTCGTGGCGGACGCCGTCAGTTTCCAGTTACCGGGATCGAGGGCGGGCTGCACGGCGTAGGTTTCTGCGGGCCGGGACAGATCACCGATGAAGGTTTCGATCTCCGGCCCCAGCCAGGTGCGGTCTCCGCCCGGGTTGGGCCAGCCGGGACAGGCGAACCACGCGGCGGCCGCAGCCGCGGTGGTCAGCGCGGGATGGGTCCACAACACGTTTTCGTCCGAGTCGGGCGGATACAACCCGAGCAAACGGCCGTTCCCCGGCAGCATCAGCAACCGGGACCCATCCGGGAATGTCGACGTCAGCGGGGCTTTCCCGGCCCCCGTCAGCGTATCCTGTAGCGATCGCATTTCCCCGTCTCTCCCGCTTCGCGTTTACGCTCCGCCGCCACACCGCGCCATCACGCGTGAGGCGCGCATACGGCACTAGACACCCGGCACGTAGCCCTGGCCGAATTGCGAGCCCATGGGTTGTTTGAACTCCTCGCCAAAGTGCATCATCGCGGTGGTCCCGCCATCCACGATCAACGTCTGTCCCAGGAGGTAGCGGGCGTCCTCCGAGGCCAGGAACGCGGCCACATTGCCGATATCGCGCGGCGTGCCGGCAAAGCCGCAGGGAATCCCCTTGCCGAATTCCCGGATCGCCTGCTCCATGTCAACTTCCGGCGTGGACTTGAAATGGCTCGGAATCGGCACAGCTCCCGGCGCCAGCCCCACGACCCGGATGCCGCGCGGCGCCAACTCGAGGGCAAGATTGCGGGTGAAGGTTACGATGGCGCCGCGAGTACCGGCATAGACCGTATGCTCGATGTACGCTTGAAAGGCATGGATCGAAGCGATGTTGATGATGACGCCTTTCGCCTTCTCCAGTTCCGGAACCAGCGCCTGGCTCAGGAAATAGGGCGCGCGCACGTTCACGGCGTAGAGCGTATCGAATTGCTCGACGGTGGTCTTCTCAAACGGCCGGTTCATGGTAATGCCGGCGTTGTTGACCAGGACATCGAGCCCGCCCAGAAACGCCACGGTCTCACGAGCCAAGCCCTGCAAAGGCGCTACTTCTTTGAAATCGGCCTTGAACGCCGCGGCCTTTCCGCCCGCCGCAACGATCTCCTGAACCGTCGCTTCCGCGCCGGCCGAACTCTGCGAATAGTGCACCGCCACGACGGCCCCGCGCCGGGCAAACTCCAGCGCAATGCCACGCCCGAGACCCGTGCCCGACCCCGTCACCAAAACCCGTTTGTGCTTCATGTTACACATGTGCTTACTCCTCAATAGCCGCTCTTTCATGACACCGCCTTTTCCACCGTCAGCCCCTCACCCGGCCGGAGTAGCCGCGCCTCTACCCCGGGACACATGCAGGCGCAGGCCTGGATGAAACCGCCCGGATCGCCGGCGCCTTGTTCGGCGAGCGTCCAGAAATGACAGGGAATCGCAATACGCGGTTTCGCTTCGGACACCAGACGGGCCGCGTCGATGTGATTCATGTTGCCGAACACGCCATTGATCGCAGGCAGCACCACATCGGGTTTCAGATCATAAAGCGGCTTGAACAGGATCGGCCGCCAGGAGGAGTCCCCGGTGGCCAACACCCGTACCCCGCCGAAATCCAGAACCAGGGCCAGTGCGCTCGGTGAAAGATCGCCATGATCGGCGGGAACCGTGTGTACCACGAGATCGTCCAAATCGTGACGGCAATTGGGTTCCAACAGCACCCGACGATCTGGCGCGACGCCGGCCTGTTCGAGTCCGGCCATGCAACCCGCCGGAGCGGCGAAGCGACAACGGGGATTGCGGCGCGCGATCACCGGGAGGGCATCCGGATCGAGGTGATCCGTGTGTTCGTGGGTCAGAAGGACCCAATCGGCCTCGACCGCTTCCGCGCGCATTGCCGGGAGCGAGAGACGCTTGAACCCGTGCAGCCGCTCGCAGGCATCGGACAGGTACGGGTCAAGAAAGATCCGCCGTCCGGCGGCGGTGCGGAAAGCAAAACCGGCCTGGCCCAACCAGTAAAGTCTTACCCCGCCGGCGGGAACCGGCGTCTGGTGAAGATCACGAACGATGTCTGACATGGCGATTTTTCTCCATTGGATCTGCCCTCCCGTCACGCGCAGGTCGGTTTCCGAAAAGGCTGATGTGACGCGCGGAGTCATTTTACTACACCGTGCGGGAAACGGCTATCGCCATTTCCTGTCGTAAATCCGGTTGCACATAACAGGCGCAGGATAGTATAATCTGCCTGCACGTCGGCCTTATCTTGATCTTGTCGGCGTGTGCGCGCCCGCGCCTATTGAGCACGTTTACAGGGAAGGCTTGGAGACTGAATGGCGGACATCCTTTTCAAATGCCCCAACTGTGCGAGCCATGTTGTAATCGACTCGTCCCTCGCAAACCAGAACGTCACCTGTACGGCTTGTGAGCAGAGCGTCCTTGTCCCCACGACAACCATTTACTGCCGCTGCGGATCATGTCAGCATGACCTGCAATTTCCTCCCGGCCTGACGCAGATGCGCTTCACCTGCCCCAATTGCGAAAAGCCCGTCACGGTCCCGGCGCGCAGCGAATTACGCCTGAAGACGGCCGCGCGCGCGCCATCCAAGGTGGGCACGCGCCACGCACTGCCCGCGGCGCCGTCTTCCGGGCAGGACAGCGATGTGGGAGTCGGCGAACGCCGGTGCCCCCATTGCCTGAAACTGATTTCCTCAACCGCGATCGTCTGCTTCAACTGCAACATCAACCTGTTGACCGGCCAGGCCTACGGGGGAAAAGGACGTCGTTCAAAACACCCCCTGACCGGCTGGACATTCTGGATCGGGACGCTCATTGTGGGCGCTGCCGTTGTCGGCGTAATCCTCACGTTTCTGAACCGTGCACAGGAGCGCCGGCAAGAGCAGAATAGCTGGCGGCGCACCCAGATCAGCGAAGCGCGACGGCCGGTCGCCTCTGAAGGCGCCCCCCGGGTCGCCACGGGCACCGTCGCCACAACCGCGGCCACTGGCATCGTGACCGCGGCGGCCGCAGACGCACCGAAGCCTGTGAAAGCCGTCGGGGCAGATACGGCCACCCGGACGCACACCGGAACGACGGCCGCCCAGGCTGAGGCCGATCTCCGCATCCCGCGCAATGAGCATGCTTACGGGGGTGGCTCGGCGGAACGCTCACGGCTGCAGAGCGCCATCGAGCGCGGGGCGATGGATACGGTCGTCCGCCTGCTCGACGAAGGCGCCGACCCTCGGGAAGATTCTGCCGCGCTGTTCTGCAGCGCGATTAATCGAAACGACCTCGCGATGTACCAATTGCTCCTGGATCGGGGGGCGGACCCGAATCATTTTGACACGATTGACTCGCCGGTACACATGGCGCTCCAGAAACTGGCCCTGACGGTCAACACCGGAACGAACGTCACCTTCGACATCATGCGCATCGCGGTCTTGTCGGTTAACGCCTGCACGAATCTCAATCGCCGGGCCTCGGGTTTGGACTACGACAACGAGACGCCGCTTGGGTGCCTGCTCCGCTACTACTACAGTCCGACCGATGCCATGCGGTACACGCCGCTCCGGCTGCCCCGTAACGGAAGCATCCTGAAGCTCGCGGACCACCTGCTCACCCATGGGGCGAATCCCAATGCGCGTCCGGGCGATTGCGTGCCGCCGACTCCGGGCTGGTGGCGGCGGAGCGAAACGCTTCTCCAACGGGCCGTCCGGGGATGTGATGAACAGATGATCGACCTGTTGTTGCGGCACGGAGCCGATATCGAGGGGCGGAATGCGGATGGCAACACCGCGCTCCATCTCGCCGCCGCGATCCCCTTTCGGCGAACAAGACTCCTGGGCATCGAAACCGTGGCGCCCGCGCAACCCGCGCAGCCTCCACCCGATCCGGCCAAGAAGTCACGCCCCAAAGACGTGAAGCCCACACGTACACCCACGCCCCGGAATGAACCGCGCCCCGTGCGCACAAGCGATAACCGGCTGGGCTCCCTCGACACGACCAGCCTGCTGGGCTCCAAGGCCGGGGCGGGCGTAACCCGGCTGGGCTCCATGGATATGACCAGCCTGCTGGGCACGCGGACCGGGATAGGTGGCAGCAAGCTCGTCCCCCTCGGCGCGAGCGATCTCCGGAACATGACGGATCGCAACATGGCGAATGCCTCGCAACGGCCGGGTGATCCGGCGGCCGCCATCTATATGGCGGGACTGTTGCTGGAACTCGGCGCCGACATCCACGCGAAGAACGCCCGGGGGCAGACGCCGCTGCACCTGGCATCGGATCTGGATATCATCGCGTTTTTGCTCCGCAGCGGTGGGGACGTGAACGCCACGGACGCGAAGGGCAACACCCCCCTCTTGTGCTGGCTTGGCGCCAGCGATGAGGGTCGGCTCCTGAGCGACAAGGACATGAACGACCTGGAGATCATTCGAAAGCGCGTCGATGCCTTGCTCGCCGCAGGAGCCGACGTGAACATCGCGGGCCTCGGAGGAAACACCGCGCTGCACTATGTGGGCGGCGGGGGATGGAATGGCGTGAGCCCCCAATCTACAGCCTGGGCAACGGCGATGATTCGGAATCTGATGGCCAAGGGCGCGCGGTTGGATATTAAAAACTACGCCGGAGTGACGGCGCTGGATCTGATGCAGAACAGCATGGATTATAAAGTGCGCAACCTGGGGCAGAGCATTCACGGCTCCCAGGTCAGTTCCGCGCCGTGACCTCAGCGGCAGGGATGCGATTTCGCGTCCCCCACCTGACGGGATCAATCAGGTAAAAGTTCCAGTCGGGCGTGTGGGCCATCCGGATGTAACGGATCGCACCGGAACCGCGGATGGAATCATCGGGACGCAGATCGGAAAAACGGGCGAGCGGATTTGCCGATGCGGGAACCACGAGGACGAGGGGGCGGGTTTCTGCGGGAGGAAGCTTGGCCGGATGGAAGTCGATAAAGACGTATCCGTCGGTCGCATCCAGCAGCGTCGCCGCCACGTAGCCCCAGTGTCCGCTTGTCACCCACGTCCAACCCGGGCACGTCCGGGCCAGCGCATCCGCCAGCGGCTCCGTTTCGACGGCCGCGCGCCCAGGCGTCAGCAGTACCCGGGCGGATCGCACGGGATAGAACGCCGAGCCCATAATCATCCAGTTGAGGAACAGGTAGATCGCCAGCACGTAGGCGACGGAGACGGCCTGTATCCAGCGGACGGCCTTTTCCTCCGCATTCGGACGGCGCCGGCGACACCCCGCCAGACCGCCGATGAGGCGCAGCGCCACGAGCACAATCCCCGCTGCGTGGGCGAACAGGACCAGCCCCCAGAAGACACCCGCCAACGCCCGCATCTCGGCGAGACCCCGCCGTTCGAAAAAGAGCGCCAGAATCAGCATCGCCAGGCAGGCGAGCAGATCGCCGTGCACGGTCGGCCCGAGACTGGCGGCTGCCAGCGCCAGCAGCAGCGGCGCTGATCCCTGCAGACGCCCCCCGCCCCACCGGGCGAGCAGCAGGCGCAGGGGCTGCGCAGCCAACGCCAGCAGCGCGGCCAGACCGTACAGGTAGGCGTAGATATAACCGGCCGGACGCAGCAGCGGCAGGAACGGCAACGCCGCCACGACCGGCAGAGGCATGAAGGCCAGCGATGAGACGGCCGCCTGCCGGCCGGCGGGCAGCTCGGACGCCAGATCACGCAACATCCCCGACCGGATCAACCACAGGTCGGAGGCGTGGGACGCGTGCCCGTACACCCAGACGAGCGTCAGCGTCACGATCACGAAGCAGACCGCCGTCTCCCGGATAAAGGCGAGCAGCGTACCCCGCCACACAGGTTCCTGGGTCATGGACCCACCTCCCAGATCGTGGTGCCGTCATGCGGCGTCTTTTCCCAGAAGAACGGGTTGGTGATGAGCTGCAACGCCCCCTTCCAAGCCCCGATGCTCATGAGCACCCAGTAGGCCGGCATCAGCAGGCATTGGGGAAGCAGGTGGTAGTAGCGCCGCCGCAAACAGCCGAGCATGGCCGAGAGGACAAAGGCCGCGTTCCCCGCCAGAAAACTCAGGAGCGCCGGAGCCAGAACCCACAGGGGAAAAAAGTCCCGTATCGCATGGGCGCCCGTCGCGAACCACACCCCTGTCAGAACCCAATAGAAGGGGTTCATCAGCAGGCAGAAGCAGCCGGCGCCGAAGAGCAGGTGGAAGTGAATCAGGTTGCCCAACCCCAGCCGACGCCGGAGCTCGCCGTGCTCCCGCAGGTGCACGAGATAGGTTTGGAGATACCCCTTGACCCACCGGCTGCGCTGACGAATCCAGGGGCGGATGCGGAAGGTCGCCTCCTCCCAGGTGGTGGAGTCGAGCACGCCGGTGCGCAGTCCGTTGCGGTAGAGGCGGATTCCGAGATCGCAGTCTTCGGTCACGTTGTATGGATCCCACCCCCGAATCGTCCGCAGCGCCGCAGTGCGAAAATGGTTGGAGGTGCCGCCGAGCGGGATCGGCGCGTCCAGCCGATGCAATCCGGGCAGGCAGTAATCAAACCAGCCGCTGTATTCGATGGCGAAGAAGCGCGTCAGCCCGTTGCGGTCACGGTTGTAATAGTTGAGCGACGCCTGCAGGCAGATGACGTTTTCCGGCGAGCGGGCGAAAAGCGAAGCCGCTTTCTTGAGCTGGTCGGGCTCGGGTCGATCCTCGGCGTCGAAGATCACCAGGATGTCGCCGACGGCCCGGCTCAGGCCGACGTTGCAGGCCTTGGGCTTGGTGCGGGGCTGGCTGACCGGCACCACCACCACGTCGAACGGCGGCGTCACGCCGGCCCGGGCCACCGCCTCACGCGTCAACGGGTCGTCCGCTTCGACCAGCAGTAGGATCTGCAGCCGGTCTGCGGGGTAGTCCATCCGCCGCAAATGCGCCAGCAGGCCTGGAACGGCCGTCTCCTCGCGGTAGAGCGGCACCAGCACCGTGTACCGGGGCCATCCTCCCGCCGGGACGGCGTCGGGATCAAAAACCTGACACTCCCGGCGCAACGACAGAAACTGGAGCACCAGCTTGTACTGGCAGAAGACCAGATAGAAGAGGATGAACGCGACGTTGAGGATCAGCACGGTCATGCGCGCGTTCAGCGCCAGCGCCAGCGCGAGCAGGAGCCCCGCGGCGGCGCCGATGATCACCTGGGGCCGCGACAGCACCGTGGCAGCATTCGGCACCGGCAGCGTTTGCAGCAAGGGGTCTGGGTTCATGGCGCGGCCTCCCTCAAATCGATGAACGGACATTCGAAGGCGATGCTCAGCCGGTTCATGGTCAGGGCCAGCGCCTGCGCCGACGGCGCGGTGATCTCGACTTCGGGGTTCAGCACGAGGACCGGTTCTCCGCCGGCCTTCCGGACCGCGCGCATGAACGCGTGCAGCCGCAGGGAGGCCTGTTGGCCGCTGAGTCCCAGCAGCAACACGCGGCGATCCAACCGCACCAACACGCCCGTGCCCGCTTTCATGCCGTCCCATGCGGGGTCGCGCGCCACCGCCTCGGCGGACCACGGATCCAGGCGCAGCAATCCGGGGGTGACGCTCTCGGGCGGCGTGCCGCGCCACCACGGCGCCAGACGCCGGCCCGCCAACGGCACGGGTGAACAGGTCGGACCGGCTTCAAGCAGGCGGGTCAAGGAGGCCGTTTGCCGCGGCGGCGGGACCCCCTCAGGCATCACGGCCCAGTGCCCGAGCGTCGCGCGCAACAACGGGACCGTCCCGAGGCGCACGGTCCAGGAGGCGCCCCGGTCGCGCGCGGTCAACGGCCAGGTCACGGCGTGGCGGGGCGCATGCATCTGCGTGACGGGCGGATGCTCTCCAACCTGCACCGTGAGGGGGATTTCGCAGTCGTAAAGGAGGGTTTGCAGCACCCGCTGATCCCCCGCCGCCGCGCAGACCTCCCACGCCAGTGAGAACGGACGCTGAGCGGAATTCCAGGCCCAGACCGGCACCGTCAGACCCTCGTCCGTCAGGACGCGCAACCCCTCGCCGGCGAAGAAGGCATGCTGCCGGCGGCCGTTTCGCGCCCACGCCACGACGGAGATCCGCGTCCGGGGGCGCCGCAGTTCCAGACCGAGCGCGGGCGTGAGGGTTACGAGCGTCTCGCCCCGGTGACAGACCTCCACCGTGCAGGGGATGCGGCCGTCCAACGCCCAGTCCGGAACGACGGTGATCGCCGGCGCGCCCGGTGTGCTCCCGGGCTCTGCGATCAGGGGCGCATCCGGCGGGGTCTTCGCGTGCGGCGGCCGCCAGCCCAGACGGGCCAGACTGGCCCCCTCGCTTTGCTGGTGGTAGAATTCGACCTGGTGCATCCCCCGCTTCAGCGTCACGACGCCCCGGTGTTCCCAGAGGTTGGCGGCCGGACGGCCGGGCACCTCCATGTCATGTCCGCCCGGCCAGGCGATCACGGTCTTTCCATCGATCTTCACGAAACTGCCGTCATCCGAGTTGGCGGCGAACACATACTCGCCATCTTCCGGGGCCAGCAGCGGGCCTTGGTAGACCGCCAAAAAGTGGGTGTTCTCGCCGAGCGGATTTTCAACCTGGTCAATCACGTTCAGGCGGGTCTGCCGTTTTATGGAAAGGGCATCGAACCGCTTCTGGAACAGTTCAACGGTGCGTAACGGCGGCGAACCGGCCTGAGCGACGGTCACGGACAAGCCCCACGAAGCGGGCGCCAGCGGGGTCTGGCCTGATGACGCGGCGCCGGTGTCGACGGTCACGGTCAGCGGTTGGGTTGCGGCGCCCCGCACCATGATCCGCCAGCCGGCGCCCCCGTCCAGCGGCTCCCAGGCGAACGGCACCGGACGGCCGTCGGCATCGGTGACGCGCGGGCCATGCGGGCGGCAGACCTCGGGCAGTCCGATCCGCACGTCCATCACCGTCCGAGCGGCGGCGCCCGGAAACACGATGCCCCCCTGCGGCAGAATCCGCCAGGACCAATCGGCCGCACGGCCGGCCGGCGCGGGTCCTGCTGTGTCGCGCCGCTTCTCCGCAGGCGGAGCGAGTTGAGGTCGGGCCTCGGCGAGCGGCCGGATTTTGACGGCCCACCCTTCGGTGAACGGGGGCGGGGCCAACTCGCCCGCACCGGCCTCTCCCACCGTGAACGTCTCCGTGATGGCGGTTCGCCCGTGTTGCAGATCCCAGTACTCCGCACCATACGCCCCCGGCGTCAGGCCGACGAATGCGACGCGGTTCTCGTCACAGGCCGACGGCTCGCCCCGGGTCCGATCGAGGGTGTCATAATTATAGACAAAGAGGAATCGCCGTTTGGCGTTTCCGGCCATCAACGCCCGGAGGTTTCCCGTGCGGCTAGTGCCGGAAACCTCACGGGTCCGCCACCCGCCCCCTTCGGGCGCGTCCGCGACGATGAGGTCCTCGTCACGCATGAAATCCGCCACCACGCGGTACCACCCGCCCAGGTCTTCGCCGTAGTTGAAGTTCCACCACCAGCTCAGCGGCGTCCCGGCCAGACCGCAGGCGACGCCGCTCCAGAGCGAGCCGAGCGTGTCGCGCCGCATCTTGTATGCGGAGTCGCCCGCATAATAGCCCGCGCACTCGGAAATGAGCGTCGGCCGGTCAACGCCGCCGTACAGCTCAGCAAAATCCTGGATGGCCGCAATCTGATTGTCCGAAAACCCGGCGATGCCGCCCGAATAGACGTTGGCGCTGACAAACTCCACCTCCCGTGCGCGGAAGAAGGAGGGATCACGATTCGGCAAGCACAACTGGTTGGCGGCGATGTGGCCGTACGGGTCCTCCCTGCGCAGGAACCGCAACTGGGAGAGAATAAAGCTTTTGGCTTGCGGCCACGCAGGAATGCCGCTTACGATGTCCGGCTCGCTCATGATGGTGAAGGAATGGATGGCCGGAGAGTCGGCGTATCGGGCCAGGAGATACAGCAGACGGTTCTGCGACAGCCTCCGCGCGCGGGGATGCGTCCAGAAGTCGTTAGGCCTCGGGAGAAAACCGCCGTTGCGGATATTGTACGGATGCTCGGGCCAGCCGAAGTCTTCTTTCAGACGCGTGTGGTTGCCCGCCTCCCACTGGAGGCGAATGCCCCGCCGCTCGCACTGTTCCACGATCCGGTCGTTCATCCAGGCGTGCTTCAGATTGTAGCGGCCGATGCCGCCGTAAGCGTCAACGGCCGCGTTCCACTCGAGCCCGTTCCACCAATCGCTCAACCAAAACCGGGCGAAGGTGCCACCCGAATCGGCGAGATCGTCGAGCAACTCACCCATGAACCCCAGGCTCATCCGGTCGGGCAGGTAGGACACGTACTCCTGACCATAGGGCCGATCGACGGGATACGGAATGTTCCATCCGATTGGGTAGAAGAACCGCCCGTCGGCGTGCTCGAAGAAGCGCGGGCTGCGGGATGAGACCCGTAGAAAGTCGGGCGGCGTGCCGGCGATCACCTCAAAAGATCCGCTCTCCAGCACCCGCTCCCCGCCGTCGGAAGCGGGCGCCAGCAGGCGGTAGGCGTGCCGCCCCGTGACACGAGGACGGTAGCGCGCGAGAAAGTGTTTGGGGCCGCAGGGGCGGATGGTCTCGCCCGCGGCCGTGGCGACAGCCTCGAAGTTCTGATGCAGAAAGGGTCGGAGCCGCAGCGACCCGGCACCCGCAGGGGTCACCTCCAGCACCGTGCTCAGCACGGCGTAATCATACGGGTTACCATGCCAATTCTTCAGGTCAAACGCCATTTCAAAGCGGTCCCCGAGCGGCACGGGGGAGGTCAGGACGTGGGACCAGTCCAGCCGCGCTCCGCCGGCGGATGTCGCGGCATCAAACTGGTAGCACAGTCTGGCTTGGGTTGCGAGGGGCTTCCTGGCAAAGACCTTGATTTGAAGCCGTCGCAGCCCGCTGCGCTCCCAGTCCGACCATTGACCGGCGTGGTCGATCGGCCGCCAGAACGCCACGGCTACCTCGCCGGTGAGCGGCGCCTGGAACGCGAACACGTCTTGGGCGAGCGTGATGTTGTCGAAGACATGGGCAAAACTGAAGCGGTTGTCGCATTCCGCAATCACCTGAACGGCGCACCGGTCTGCACCGGGGAGGGAGAACAACATAAAACGGGACTGGCCGGATTGCTCCAGGGTTTCAACCCGGAAGGGAATATCAAACACCACTTCTGTGAACGGACCCGCCCCGGGATGGGCGGTAATCATGCGGTAACGCGCGAGAGCGTCCGGATTGGCGTCGCCCCCGATAGCCGCCTCCCGGCGGGGAGCGGGCTGCACGGATGCCGTCGCCGCCGCCCGTCGGTCGAGCCAGATCAGTGTCGCGACGGCATAGACCACCAGAGCCACTGTCCAGAGGCGAATCGACGACGGCTTTCCCCATTTGTGATGACATTCGCCTGCTGCGTTACCGTTCAGCATCTGATCCTTTAGCAAGAGCCTTAGAAGTGAATTAGCAGGAATTATTCCAGATATGGGAAAACCTGGAAGGCAAACTTCTGATTGACGTTCACACGTAATTGCGATATAGTCTATAAACAATGTGGGGTTTAAAATGTTTACGTCAAGCGAAAGGATCTGAGTCATGAGTCGGATTTACGCGGACAATTCGCAGTCCATCGGCAACACGCCGCTTGTACGGCTGAACCGGGTTACGCAAGGTGCGGGCGCGACGGTGCTGGGCAAGGTTGAGGGTCGGAATCCGGCTTACTCGGTGAAGTGCCGCATTGGCGCCAACATGATCTGGGACGCCGAGAAACGCGGGGTGCTCAAGGCCGGCATGGAGATTGTCGAACCCACCAGCGGTAACACCGGCATCGCGCTGGCCTATGTGGCGGCGGCGCGCGGGTACAAACTCACCCTCACCATGCCGGAGACGATGAGCATCGAGCGCCGCCGCGTGCTGGCGGCCTTCGGTGCCAAGCTGATCCTCACGCCGGGAGCCGAGGGGATGAAAGGGGCCATCTCCCGCGCGGAGACAATGGCCGAATCGGAACCGGAGCGCTTTTTCCTCCCGCAGCAGTTCAAGAATCCGGCGAATCCGGCGATCCACGAGCAGACGACCGGGCCGGAAATCTGGAACGACACCGATGGCGCCATCGACGTGCTGGTCTCGGGTGTAGGCACCGGCGGCACCCTCACCGGCATTTCCCGCTACATCAAGAACACCCGGGGCAAGAAGATCCTGTCGGTCGCCGTGGAACCCCGGGAGAGCCCGGTCATTACGCAGCGACGGGCGGGGATCGCCCTCAAGCCGGGTCCGCACAAGATTCAGGGAATCGGCGCGGGGTTCATCCCCGACACCCTCGATCTCTCCCTGGTTGACCGCGTGGAACAGGTCGACAGCACCGAGGCCGTGCTCTTCGCGCGCCGGCTGGCGCAAGAAGAGGGCCTGCTGGTCGGTATCTCCTGCGGCGCGGCTACGGCGGTCGCGGTCCGACTCGCCAACGATCCGGCGTTTGCGGGCAAAACCATCGTCGTCATCCTCCCTGATTCGGGCGAACGCTATCTTTCGACCGTTCTTTTCGAGGGAGTCGGCGCGTCATGAGGCGTGCGTGGTGCCCACGACCCTGATGATGCAGAAAGGGAGCCGGACATGGACGAGCAGATCATGAGCAGTTGCGGGACGGCGCGCACCGGCCGTGCCGCTTCCCGCGCCGGTCGGGTGCGATTTTACTTCGTTGCATCGCACCTAGAATTCAGGAGTCAGGAGTCAGAATTCAGAATTGATTTCAAACCACTTAGGCGTGGCTTTGCCTCTCTTTGTCATGTTCTCAAAACCGGAGACACACAAATCTTCAGGAAAGATGACATAAAGCCTTGGCGCTCAACTTCTGACTCCTTGATTCTGACTCCTGACTCCTGTGCGAATTCAACAAAGTTGAATCGCACCCGTGCCGGTCTGCTCGTCCCGCTCGCCTGCGTCCTGCTGTGGACCGGTTGCGCATCCGTGTCCGCACCTGAGCGCGACATGCGGATGCAGAACCGTGACGCGCGCAGCCTCTTTGATGCCGCTGATTCCCCCCCGCAGCTTGACGAACACGCGACCTGCGACGACTACCTCCGCCATGCCTTTGCGCGCAATCCCGGCATCCAGGCGGCGTTCGATCGGTGGCAGGCCTCCTTGGAGCGCATTCCGCAGGCGCGATCGCTGGACGATCCGACGCTGTCATTTGAATATCTCATCGAGCAGAGAGACACGCGCTACCAGGTGAGTCTGGCGCAACAGTTCCCCGCATTCGGCAAGCTGGGCCTGCGCGAAAAGAGATCCGTGAGCGAAGCCGAGGCGGCGATGCACGCCTTCGAGGCGGAACGCGTGATGGTGTTCGGCCGCGTGGTCCAAGCCTTTCACGAATACCATTATCTGGAGCGGGCCACCCAGGTGACGGTTGAAAATCTCCAACTGCTTGCCGATCTCGAACAGGTTGTGACGATCCGTTACAAGGCCGGGACCGCCCCTTTTTCCGACGTGATCAAGGCACAGGTGGAGAAAGACCGCCTCGCCAACGACCTGGGCTCCCTGCAGGATGAGCGGGCGTCGCGATCAGCCGTTCTCGCCGCGCTGCTCCAACTTCCGGCGCACGCCATCCTCCCCTGGCCTCAGGCTTCGCCGTCCGGGCCGACGCGGATCGATGTGGAATCCCTCGACGGCATGATCGCCGAACTCAACCCGGAACTGAAGACCGCAACGGCGATGATCGCCGCCGAGGGCTACCGGGAGAAACTGGCGCGCAAGAGCTTTCTGCCGGACGCCATGCTCGGCGTCAACTGGATGGTCATGTCCGGAATGAACGGCGGCAGCAAATCCGATGTCGGCCTCATGGCCGGCATCACCGTGCCGCTGTGGTGGGGGAGCTATCGCGCGGAAATCCGAGAGGCGGGCGCCTTGATCCGGGCGTCCATGCACGAACGCGACAACAGGCTCAACGCCCTTCGGGCCGAATTGAGCCTGGCCGTCTTCACCTTTCGTGACGCCGAACGCCGGATCGACCTGTTCACCCGTGCGTTGATCCCCAAAGCCACGCAGGCGCTGGAGGTGGCCACGCAGGACTTTTCCACCGGCAAGTCGAATTTCATGGCGCTGGTCGACGCCCAACGCACAGTGCTCGCGTTTCGACTGATGCGCGAACGCGCGCTGGCCGACCGTGAAATTGCACTGGGCGAAATTGGCTGTTGCGTCGGAATGTATGATATCGGGGCTGCGCGGTAAATCGGTTCGGCCCGTTTGAGAGAAACAAGGAAAGGATCCAATCATCATGAGAAACAGGATACTCCCGATCGGCCTGCTGGCCGGCGGTTTATGGGTCGCGGTTGCGGCCTGCGACGCGGTGGAAACCACGCTCGACAAGGCGCCTGCGGGCGGGCCGGAAGTCGAAAAAGCGGAGGAAAAGCCGTTGGTGCTTCAAACGACCTGCCCGGTGATGGGTGGAAAAATCAACAAGAACCAGTACGTCGATCACGACGGCAAACGCATCTACATCTGCTGCAAGGGTTGCGAAGGACAAATCAAGCAGGATCCGGCGGCATTCATCAAGAAACTGGAGGACGCCGGCATCACCGTGGCCACACTCCAAACAACGTGTCCGGTCATGGGCGGCGCGATTGACAAGACGTTGTATGTCGATCATGCCGGCAAGCGGATCTACGTGTGTTGCAAGGGCTGCATCGCCACGGTCAAGGAAGATCCCGAGAAGATCATTACGACCCTGGAAGCGGCCGGTGTGGCGCTCGAGGCGACGCCGAAGGTCGCGCCCAAGAAAGCGACCCAACAGTAATAACACGAGGGGTCGAAGGCTGTGAGGCTGTAAGGCACTTGCTTGTGCAAATGGGGCCCTTGCCGCCTGAACAGGAAGAGGTGTGCACATGAATACGGCGGCAGGAAGAACGACGTGCGGCACGGGACGGCTCCTCGCCGTCGCGCTGCTGATCTTTGCGGCTGGTTTTGTGCTGAGAGGCTGCCTGCCCCCGCGCCAGCCGGCAGCGCCGGCGACGGCACACCCGGAGGCCGCCGGACCGGCGGTCGCGGCCGCCGAAGTCTGGACCTGCTCCATGCATCCCCAGGTCCGAAAGCCCGGGCCGGGCCAATGCCCGCTCTGCGGCATGGCGCTGATACGCGTGACCCGGGATCCCGGCGCCGATGCGAATCAGCCGCGTCAACTCACCCTCTCGCCTGCGGCCCGCGCGCGCGCCGAAGTCACCACGGCGGCCGTGGAACGCCGTGCCGTGGCGGTCGAGGTCCGTCTCGTCGGCAAGGTGCGGTTCGATGAAACCCGCCTCGCTTACATCTCCCCGCGCGTCCCGGGTCGGATCGACCGGTTATACGCGAATTACACCGGCATGCCGGTGCAACCCGGGGACCACCTGGCCGACATGTACAGCCCCGATCTGGTCTCGGCCCAGCAGGAGTTGCTGCAGGCCTTGAAGACGACATCCGATGCGTCCGACCTATCCGCGTCGCTCCTCACGGCCACACGCGAACGGCTGCGGTTGTGGGGACTGACCGCCGACCAGATCGCCGGGATCGAACAGAGCGGACGGATACGCGAGCACATCACTTTCTATGCGCCCATCGGCGGCATCGTCGTCGCAAAAGACGCCCGCGAGGGTCAGTACGTGGAAACCGGCATGCGCCTCTTCACGGTGGCGGATCTGACCCGCGTGTGGGTGCAGCTCGAGGCCTACGAGGCCGACCTCGCGTGGCTGCGCTACGCGCAGGAGGTGCTGTTTCAGGTCGAGGCCTATCCGGGCGAAACCTTCAAGGGAACGATTACGTTTATTGCCCCGCTGCTCGATCCGTTGACGCGCACCGTCAACGTGCGGGTCAACGTGGCGAACGCCGACGGCCGGCTCAAGCCGGAAATGTTTGTCCGTGCCGTGGTGCACGCCACCGTCGCGGGCAACGGCCGGGTGCTGCGCCGCGATCTGTCCGGCAAGTGGATCAGCCCCATGCATCCGGAAATCATCAAAGACGGTCCGGGCGCCTGCGACGTGTGCGGCATGGCCCTCGTGCGGGCCGAGGATCTCGGCTACGCCGTTGCGGATGACGCCGCCGGCGCGTTGCCGCTGGTGATCCCGGCATCGGCGCCGCTGATCACCGGCAGGCGGGCGGTGGTTTATGTGGCCCTGCGGGACCGGGAGAATGTTTACGAAGGGCGTGACGTCGTTCTCGGGCCGCGCGCCGGAGACTACTATCTCGTGCGGGACGGGCTTGCCGAAGGCGAGCGCGTCGTGACGCAGGGCGCCTTCAAGCTCGACAGTTCGCTGCAAATTCAGGGCAACCCCAGCATGATGACGCCCGCAGCCGACGCCGCGCCCGCCGATCACGATCACGGAGATGCCGCTCCGGAGGCATCCGCCGTGACCGCGCTGGCGGCACCGGATGCATTCCGCGCACAGGTCGCCGCCGTCCTCAATCCTGTCCTCGCGATGGGGAACGCGCTGGCCGACGACAACCTGGACGCCGCCGTTATCGCCGCTGCCCAGGCGCAGCAGGCGCTCGGCGCGGTCGACATGAACCTCCTCTCCGCCGAAGCCCATGTGCGCTGGATGACCTCCGTCGAGGCGTTGAACCTTTCGTTGACGAAGGTGACAGCGGCGCAGGAGATCGAGCCCTTCCGCCTGGCGTTCGCCGCGCTGTCGTCCGAAATGGCCCGGGTCGCCGGCATGTTCGCGCCTTTGCGCGCGGCCCCCCTTTATATCCTGCACTGCCCGATGGCGTTTGACGACCGGGGCGCCTCCTGGCTGCAACAGGACCAAGCCGTCCGCAATCCCTATTTCGGAAAAGCCATGCTGACGTGCGGCGACGTGACCGGGACGATCCCGTCCGCAGGGGGAACGCCTCCATGAACGAACCTCCGTCCGCGGCGCCCCAGGCTGTCAAACCCCCGTCGATCCTCGATCGGGTGATCCGCTTCTGCCTGGAGAATAAGCTGGTGGTCGTGCTGATCGTCGCCGCCACGCTGGGGTGGGGCGCCCTCGTGGCGCCGTTCGACTGGAAACTCGGCGGCTTGAATCGCGACCCCGTCCCGGTTGACGCCATTCCCGACATCGGCGAAAACCAGCAGATCGTCTTCACCGAATGGGAAGGGCGTTCGCCGCAGGACGTCGAGAACCAGATCACCTACCCGCTCACCGTCTCCCTGCTGGGGATTCCCAAGGTCAAGACGATCCGCAGCCGCTCCATGTTCGGCTTCTCCAGCATCTTCATCATTTTCGAGGAAGGCGCCGAGTTCTACTGGACGCGCAGCCGGGTTCTCGAGAAGCTCTCCAGCCTGCCCGCCGGGATGCTGCCCGACGACGTGCGGCCCGCCCTCGGGCCGGACGCCACCGCGCTCGGACAGGTGTTCTGGTACACGCTGGAGGGGCTGGACGCCGATGGGGTCCCCACCGGTGGATGGGGACTGGACGAGTTGCGCAGCCTGCAGGACTGGCATGTGCGCTACGCGCTCCTCGCCGCCGAAGGGATCAGCGAAGTGGCCTCCGTCGGCGGCTATGTCCGGGAATACCAGATCGATGTCGATCCCGACGCCCTTCGCGCGCACGGGGTGACGCTCGACGATGTCTATCGCGCGGTGAAGGATTGCAATCTGGATGTCGGCGCCCGCTCGATCGAGATCAACAAGGTCGAATACATCATCCGCGGCGTCGGCTTCATCAAGACACTGGCCGACATCGAAGAGGCCGTGCTTCGCGCCACCGACGGCGCGCCCCTGCGGGTGCGGCATGTGGCGCGCGTTTCCAAGGGACCGGCATTCCGGCAGGGGGCGCTGGACAAGGGGGGCACCGAGGCCGTGGGCGGCGTGGTGATCGTGCGCTACGGCGCCAACCCGTTGCAGTCCATCCACAGCGTCAAGGCCGTGATCAAGCGGATCGAGCCCGGTTTGCCGTACAAGGCGGTCATCGATTTCAGCCGCACCGACCGGGCCGAGGTTGAGCGCTTTGCAGCCGCGCAGGGGTTCGAGGCCTACACCGGCGCCGCGCTGAATCAAGACGCCTGGATCCCATGGCTGCGAACCGTCCCGCGCGCGCAACACCCCGGCTGGGTGCGGCTCAGCCAGGTGAAGATTGTGCCGTTTTACGACCGCACCGGCCTCATCGACGAAACCCTCGGCACGCTCAGCCGGTCACTGATTCTTCAGATCCTCATCACCGTGATTGTCATCCTGGTCATGATGGCGCATTTGCGCAGCGCCCTGCTGATCTCGAGCGTGATGCCCGTGGCCGTGGTGATGTGTTTCATCTTCATGAAGCGGTTCGGCGTCGATGCCAACATCGTCGCCCTCAGCGGCATCGCCATCGCCATCGGCACCGTGGTCGACATGGCCATCCTGGTCTGTGAAAACATCCTGCGGCATCTGGAAGCGGCGCCCCCGGATGCGGATCGTCGCGACGTGATCTACCGGGCCGCCTGTGAAGAGGGGAGTGCGGTGCTGACCGCCGTCTGCACCACGCTCGTCGGTTTCATGGCCGTATTTGCGCTGGAAGGGCCCGAGGGGAAGCTCTTCAAGCCGTTGGCCTACACCTACATCTTCGTCCTCGCCTCGTCCTTGGTGGTGGCGCTCACCCTGGTGCCGGCGCTGGCCCATGTGCTGATGGGCCGCGCGTCGGCAACGCCCCCGCGCGGCGTGCTGGGGCGGCTGAGAACGCTGCTGTTCTCGCTGCTGATCGGCGCGGGCGTGGTGATCGCGGTGACCGTGCAGGCGTGGGTCGGCGCGGGTGTCATCGCGTTCGCGGCCTGGCAGCTCGGCTCCCGCTGGATTCCCCGGCGGGTGGTGAAGATCCTCCATCGTTCGGGCACCTGGCTGGCGGTGTTCGCCGCAACCGCGTGGCTGACCACCCGCTGGCTTCCGGTGGGACCCGAAAAAGGATTCCTCCTCAATTTCCTGTGGGTGGGGGGCTCCATCGGCTGCATTCTCGCCTTCTTCCTGGGCTATCGGAAGCTCTACCCGCGGCTGCTGCGCGGCTGCCTCAACCACAAACTGCTGTTCACCCTCATCCCCGTCAGCGTGTATGTCTTCGGCCTGCTGGCCTGGCTGGGATTCGAGCGTCTGTTCGGCTGGCTTCCGGATCCGGTGAAACGGCTCGCACCCGTCTCGTATGTGCTGCACGCGTTTCCAGGCCTCGGCAAGGAATTCATGCCGCCGTTGGACGAAGGCTCCTACCTGTTCATGCCCACCACCATGCCGCACGCGAGCATCGGCGAGGCGCTCGATGTGCTGCAAAAGCAGGACCTGGCCATCCTCGAAGTGCCGGAGGTCGAGAGCGCGGTCGGCAAACTGGGGCGGGCCGAAACGCCGCTGGATCCCGCGCCGATCGAGATGTTCGAAACGGTCATCAACTACCACCCGCAATATCTGAGCGGCCGCGACGGCCGACGCCTCCGGTTCAAACACGATCCGGCTGGCACCGATCTCTTCCGGACGGCGGACGGCGCGCCGGTCGCGGCGCCGGATGGAGCCCCCTATACCGTGCCGGGCCGTTTTGCGCGCGACGCCGACCGCCGCCTCATCCCCGACCGCCACGGCAAGCCCTTTCGCCTGTGGCGGCCGGCATTGAACCCGGACCTGAACCCGGGGCGCGATGCCTGGGTCGGCATCCGCCGGCCGGACGACATCTGGGACGCCCTGGTGCAGTCGACCACGCTGCCCGGCACGACCTCGGCGCCGCGTCTGCAACCGATCGCCGCGCGGATTGTCATGTTGCAAAGCGGCATGCGCGCGCCCATGGGCGTCAAGATCAAAGGCCCCACCCTTGACGCGATCGAGGAAGCCGGATTGCAGATTGAGCGATTTCTCAAGGAAGTCCCGTCCGTCGAGGCCGGCGCCGTCATTGCCGATCGCATCGTCGGCAAGCCCTATCTCGAAATTCTCATCGATCGGGAGGCCGCCGCGCGGTACGGGGTTTCGATCGCCCGCGTGCAGGAGGTCATCGAAGTCGCCGCCGGCGGCAAACCCATCACCACCACGGTTGAAGGCCGCGAACGCTATCCCGTGCGCGTGCGGTATCAGCGGGAGCTGCGCGATTCAATCGACGCGCTGTCGCGCATCCTGATCGTCAGCGAAGGCGGGGCGCAGGTCCCGCTCGCGCAACTGGCCGACATCACCGTGGTCCGGGGTCCGCAGGAGATCAAGAGCGAAGACACCTTCCTCACCGGGTACGTCCTGTTCGACAAACTGCCGCACAAGGCCGAAGTTGACGTGGTGGAGGAATGCGACCGCTACCTGAAGCACAAGCTGGAAACAGGCGCCTTCATCCTGCCGCCCAACGTCTCGTATCACTTCGCCGGGAGTTACGAGAATCAGGTCCGGTCCGAGAAAAAGATGATGATCATCCTGCCGCTGTCGCTCTTCCTCATCTTTCTCATTCTGTATCTCCAATTTCGGGACATTCCCACGGCCTTTCTGGTCTTTGTGGACATTGCCTCATCGTGGGCGGCGGGCTTCATCATGTTGTGGTTGTACGCCCAGCCGTGGTTTCTCGACTGCGCCGTGTTCGGGGTAAACCTGCGCGAATTGCTCCAGATTCATCCGGTGAATCTCAGCGTCGCCATCTGGGTTGGTTTTCTGGCCCTGTTCGGGATTGCGACGGACGACGGCGTGGTGTTGTCGACCTATCTCAACGAATGTTTTGCCGGGACGGAAGTCGGCTCCCGGCACGACATCCGCGAGACCACGGTGACGGGCGCCACCCGCCGCGTGCGCGCCTGTCTGATGACGACCGCGACGACCGTGATCGCCCTGCTGCCCATCTTCACGTCCACCGGCCGCGGCGCGGATGTGATGCGGCCCATGGCGATTCCGGTCTTTGCCGGCATGATGATGGCCATCATCACGCCCCTTTTCGTGCCGGTCCTCTACTGCCTGCTCAAAGAGGTGAAATTCGTCCTCCACCTCCCCGATCCCGTTCTCCACCGCGCGGCAAAGCCAACGCTGGATTGAGCCGAAGAAACCTAAAAAGAGCAGATAGCCAATGCCGTTCAACCGCCGCTCACACGAACCAGCCGACGGGCGCATGGCAGTTCTGATGAGGTCGTTGATTCGTAATCGTAATCGTAATCTTGCTTTGACCCTGCATATGATCGTACACGGTCACCCATGAACCTAAAAAAGGCTATAGGCTGAAAGACAGTAAGGCTATAAGGCAAGAATGAACAGATTACAGATTTGTTCGCACGCACCCAATGGTGAACAGACCTCATTTGCATAACCGA
>CAZOJL010000035.1:0-4423 GCA_964580075.1 uncultured Akkermansia sp.
CGTTATTTCTTATGCCGTCTGCCGCACACGAGTCGTGCGGAAACAAGAGGCCGTTAACCGAAAGGGAGAAGACACGATGCGCGTTCCGACCAAGAATCAAAAATTGATCGCCTGGGTTCAGGAGGTTACGAAGCTGACGACGCCGGACAAGGTGGTGTGGTGGGATGGCTCGAAGCGGGAATACAACGAGCTGTGCGCCCTGATGGTCAAGGCCGGAGTTTTCACCAAGCTCAATCCGAAGAAGCGTCCGGGGTGCTACCTGGCCCGTTCGCACGCCTCGGATGTGGCGCGCGTGGAGGATCGCACGTATATTTGTTCCACGAGCAAGGACGAGGCGGGGGCGACGAACAATTGGTGTGACCCCGAAGAGATGAAGATTAAAATGCGCGCGTTGTACAAGGGGTGCATGAAGGGACGCACGCTGTATGTGATCCCGTTCGCGATGGGCCCGCTGGGCGCGGCCGTGACCAAGATCGGCATCGAAATCACCGATTCACCCTACGTCGTGGTCAACATGCACATTATGACCCGCGTCGGGGCGAAGGTCCTCAAGGCATTGGGTGAGCATGGCACGTATGTGCCGTGTCTGCACTCGGTTGGCTCGCCGTTGAAGAAGGGGGAGAAGGACAGCACCTGGCCGTGCGCCCCGATCGAGAAGAAGCACATCGTCCATTTCCCAGAGGAAGGCGCGATCTGGTCGTACGGGTCCGGTTACGGCGGCAACGCCCTGCTGGGCAAGAAGTGCTTCGCGCTGCGCATCGCCTCGGTTCTGGCCCGCCGCGAGGGCTGGATGGCCGAGCACATGCTCATCCTCAAGCTCACCTCGCCTGAGAAGAAGGCGCATTACATCTGTGCCGCGTTCCCCAGCGCCTGCGGCAAGACCAACCTGGCCATGATGGAGCCCACGCTGAGCGGCTGGACCGTTGAGACGGTCGGCGACGACATCGCGTGGTTGCGCATTGGTGAAGACGGTCGCCTCTACGCGGTCAATCCCGAAGCGGGCTTTTTCGGTGTGGCGCCCGGCACCTCGATGAACTCCAATCCGAACGCCATGCGCACGATCACCAGAAACACCATCTTCACCAACTGCGCCCTCACGGATGACGGCGACATCTGGTGGGAGGACATGGGTGTGCCCGTGCCGCAGCATGCGATCGACTGGAAGGGGAACGACTGGACGCCGGACCTGAAGGACAAGGACGGCAAGACGGTCAAGGCGGCGCATCCTAACGCCCGCTTTACCGCTCCGGCCAGTCAGTGCCCGGTCATCGCGCCGGAGTGGGAAGATCCCGCCGGCGTGCCGATCAGCGCCATCCTGTTCGGAGGCCGCCGTCCCACCACGATTCCGCTGGTGAACGAGGCGTTGAACTGGACGCATGCGGTGTTCATGGGTTCGGCTGCCGGCTCCGAGACCACCGCGGCCAATATCGGCGCGGTTGGCGTGGTCCGCCGCGACCCCATGGCCATGCTGCCTTTCTGCGGTTACAACGTGGCTGACTACCTGATGCACTGGCTCACCATGCCGTTGCGGACCGACGTGGCGAAACTGCCGAAGGTGTACTTCGTCAACTGGTTCCGCAAAACACCGGATGGCACGTGGCTGTGGCCCGGCTTTGGCGAAAACAGCCGCGTGTTGAAGTGGATCTGCGATCGGATCGAGGGCAAGGCCAAGGGCGTCGAGACGCCGATCGGTATCATGCCTTCGCCGAAGGAGATGGATCTGGTCGGTTCGAATGTGACGGCGGCAGACCTGAAGGAATTGCTGGCCGTGGACATTGCGGGCTGGCAGCAGGAGATCGCTTCGGTCGAGGCGAGCTATGCCACGTTCGGCAGTCGGATTCCAAACGCGCTCAAGCAGGAGCTTGCCGCGCTGAAGGCGCGCCTGGCGGCCGCTGCGAAGAATCAGAAGACCGCGTGTCGGAAAGGCTGCTGCTGCACCGATTAAACGGCGGACAGCAAGCGAACCGTCAACCGGAGGGTGAACGATGCGCGGAGAATGCCGGATTGCCCATTGGTCCGTGATGGTTCTGCTGGCGTGCGCCGGAGCCGGTTGCGTGGTGATAAAGACGGCGGATCAACCGCGCGAGCGGACCCCCCTGCTGAGGGTGTTTGCAGCTCCCGTGCCCGCGAAGCGGCAGGGCGCGGGGCTGCAGACCTTTATCGAGAACGCCCGGTCTTACGCAAGCCTCCCTCGGTTCGCACACCAGCCCGATTTCCGGATCGTACCCGTCCGGGACCGGCGGCGCCGCAATTCGTTCTTCTGGATCATGGACGGCAAGCAGAAGGTCGGCGTGTTGAATCTGGCGTTCGGTGAGATCGAGATGCTCAGGTTCTTCCCGCCGGCCGCCGGCGCGCGGGTGGATTACGACATGCCAACCGAGTACCATTGGTCTACGCTCAGGGGTGCCCGTCTCACCCTTGTGCCCCAGGGGACTTGGTCGAATCGGGGGACGATGGAGTGGAACACGGATGACGGGGGAGGGACGCTTCATCTGCGCTACACCGAGGCGTTTCAAGGCAACACGCGCATGACCCACGCCTTCACCCTCCGTTTCGATCCCGTGCTCGGTTACGTCTTGGATTGTGACTTCGAGATGCAACAGGACAGTCCCGCGCGGTTCGAGTATGCGAACCTGCTGCCCGGCCATGTGGCCGACTCCCGCGACGCGAGCAAACGGTATCAGAAGTGCATCTGGACCCGCCGGGACGGCGCGGTGTGCTTCATGTACCAGAACCCGCTCTCGATGCTGCATACGGCCGGAGCGGCGTGGGCTGATATGCCCGACGGCGGATTTCTCGGGTTTGTGGCCGAACGGGACATGAACCCGTTTGTCGAGATCCTCCAGTCCACGCCCGGCACCGCGATGATCACGTGCAGCGTCTGGTATGACCAGCACTTCATCGGATTGCCGCCCCGGAAACAAGCGGCAGACGGCCGGTATCACATCGCGGCGGCTTATCGGCTGTTGAGTCTGCCATTGCCGGTCGCCAAGGAACTGGAGGACGCCGCCCGCACCATGCTGCCGGCGGGCAGAAACGACGGCAGCATCGGCTTCCGCCAGGGCATCGTCAACGACTTTGAGACGCCCGTTCCCGCAGGTACCCTGTATAATGGCTGCATCTGGGGACAGGGACACGGCGCGAGCCTGGACCGCTCAATCGGCCACTCCGGGACGCATTCGATTCGCATTCGGGGTGGCGCGGAGGCGCAACCCGTGCATGGCGGCACGCCCATCCATGTCGCCTCCTCCAAACGCTACCGGCTCAGCGCCTGGGTGCGCACGCGCGGGGTTACCGGCCCTGGCGCCCACCTGCGGATCCGGGAGGTGTTTTTTAATTGGAACGATGTGCGCCGCACGCGCCAGTCTGACTTTCTGACCGGCGACACCGATTGGACACGTTTGGAAATCACATTCACCCCGATTGCGGGTGATCCGTTCGCCTTGCCCGGCCTGGTGGTGGATGGCGGCGGAGACGCCTGGTTTGATGACCTTGAACTGGTCGAGGTTCCGCGCTGAATACTGGCATCCCAGAATGGGCGTGAAAAACGAGGAGAATGCGGAATGAAGACACCGTTACAGGACATTCGTTATCTGCCGCGCGCGGTCCGAGTGTGCGCGTGGTTGCTCGCCGTTTGGGTGCTATTTGGCGCCGGGACGGCGCGGGCGTTGTACGTGCCGTGGGCCGGCGATGTGCGGGTTTCGTCCCGTGACACCACAACCGCCAACATCCATTTCAACCTGGCATTCGGCGGCTGGCGCAACGAGGTCAGTCGCGGGGGAGCGTGGGTCTTCTTCAAGGTGCAGGCAGAGGGCCGTTCGGAATGGCAGACGGTTCGTTTGGCGGCTGATCGGGTCGTGAACCCCAAGGGCTACAGCGCAGGAGATAACAGTGCGATTGAGCTCGTTGTGCCGGACGGCGAGGACGGGTTCACAGGCCTGTTTGTGCTGCCTGCGAAGGGGCGCGATTCCTCGGGAGGGGCGGAGAATATCACGGTGGTTTGGGACTTCACCGCCAACACGGGAATCACGAAGGACACGAAGGTGACCGTGCGGTCCTTCGCCATCGCGATGGCCTATGTGGCCGAGGGCCCGTTCACCTTGGGTTCGGGCGGGACGGAGTGGAACCGGTTCTACACGTATACCGACGGCAGCCAGCACACCCGGCCTTACCGCGTGATGGGACCGGGCGCGATTCCAACCGGCCGGCAGGATGGCCGGCTGTGGGCGCGAAAGGGCGCCCAACCGGAGGACGGTGGGGAGATTCCGGCGACGTTTCCAAACGGCTATGCGGGTTTCTACTGCATGATGTTTAATGTCACCTATGCCCAGTACACGGGTTTTTTGAATACGCTGCCAGCGGAGGTGGCCGACCGGTATCATGTTCCCGCCATCAAGCCCTACTACGTCTGGTACAACCATGC
>CAZOJL010000035.1:4523-20215 GCA_964580075.1 uncultured Akkermansia sp.
CACCGGCGCCATACGGATCGTGCGGTCACGGTAGCCAATCCCGAAGGGCGCGGGTTCAAGGGCACGCACGGTCGGGGCACCTGGACCTTGCCTGCAGACTGGCCGCAGGAGGACGCGGTCGGCGCCGGTTTCCGGGGCGGCGGGATGAGCATGCCCGGATCACGCTTGTCCGATCGCCTCTACGCGGGCTACGCGGATCCCCGGCGGCGGCCCTACTGCTCCTTCCGGTGCGTGCGCACGGCGCCGAAAGGGGAGGATCAGGTTGTGGTACTGGGCGCGGATTCCGGCATGGGGGATGGCTCGGTGCTCGCGTTGGAGCCGCTGCCCGATCTGCGCGGTTTCGACATCAGCATTCTGCAGCTCACGGGCAGTTTTCAGAGTATCGCTGACCAGCCGCAACAGGTCGTCCTGAGTTCGCCGCTTCCCGAGTCTTGTTTTCAGGGCGGTGCCGGAGTGCTCTCGCTGACGGCAACGCCCACGGGTGCGACGCCGTTCAAGATCTTGACGACGCTGACCCGCAAGGATGCGAGCCGTGCCCGCTCGGGTCCGGGTGTGCCATTCCGGATTACGACGCCCGAAGGCGTCGTGCTGGCCGAAAAGTCCCTGGGGTGTCCACTGGAAGGCGTCGCACCGTTTGTCATCAGCTCGCTGGCCGGGGGGACGGTGAGCGTGCGCATCACCAACGCCACTGATCGGGTTCACACGCTGGCGATCACGCTGCAGCCGCCGCCGGGTCTGGCGATCCCTGAGCCGGAGCGGCGTCTTGAGATGGGGGCCGGCAAGCAGGCGCAGGTGTCGTTTCCCGTGCCGCGGCAGAGCTTCCGCGCGTCCGGGGCCTGCCTGATTCCCTATACCGTGACACTCGGAGACGACGCCCCGCAAAGCGGCGAAGTGGCTGCCGAGCTGCGTAGCGAGTCGCGGTGGTGGATCTCCCGGCGTATCCAAGCGGGTCCGGCGCTCGGGGGCGACAGCCTGATGTCTGATCCGGGCGGCCTCGATGTCATCGGCGATGCGATCAGCGTGGACGCTTTTGTCGATGACAACAGCGTCTTCAAGGCCGGTGCCCGGCCGAAGGAATGGACGCCTGTCGTTTATGGCGGGTTCATTCCGGTCGGTGAGCAGGGCGCGTTGCCGACGCGCGGTTCATGCGCGCTGGCGGCGACGCGGGTGACGGCCCCCGTCGCGCGCGAGGTGCTCATCGACGTCCACCACGAGATCCCGTGGGGACAGGCCGTGCTGCCATCCGGAAAGAAGGTCGATTTTTCCGTGCGCGTCTGGTTCAACAGCGAGGTCGTGTTCGACTCCACTCGTGAGGCCCAGAAGCCCGCCACAGGTTTTCATATGCGCAAGGGCACCAATACGCTGCTGGTGGAATGTCGGTCGAAGAATGACGAATCCGCCCAACCCGGCCAGATTTTTGTAACCTTCCGGGAGACCGGAGAGGACGCCCGGGAGGTTGAGGGGCTGATACTGAACATGGAGTCGGAGGGGAAGTAACCTGTGGCACCGGAAAGTCAATCCGGCAGATCCGCCGCAGTGATGCGGCGCACAAGAGGGACGATTGCGATGAAAAAGCAAAGACTGAATGTACGGAATGGGGCACGTCACGGGGCCGGGAGCACGTGCCGTGTGGCGCGGCTGGCGCTTGCCGCATTGCTGCTGGTCGGCATGTCAGCCGCTGCGGCGGATGACCACGCGGAGTCGCGCTTCAAAGGCACGGGAAAGGCGGACCGCATCCGGGTCCGGAATGTGACGTGCGAGCCATCCGGAACCCACGGCGCGGCCGTCATCGCGTTCGATATCGCCTGGGACCACTCCTGGCGGGCGGCCTGGACGGTTGGCGAGGACCAGCACGGCGGAACCGGAACGCTGTCGGTCGAGAACTGGGATGCGGCCTGGGTGTTCGTCAAAATCCGGAAGCCCGGCGTCGGCGACTGGTCGCAAGCGACGCTGTCGCCAACGCGTGCGCATCATACCGTGCCCGCCGGCGCGGCACTGGACGTCGCCCTTTCCGCCGAGGGCAAAACCGGTGCCGGCGCGTTCATTTATCGGGACGCTGTCGGACACGGCGCGAACAATTGGAAAGGCGTGTCCCTGCGCTGGATGCATGCCGCGGACGGCATCCCGGAACTCGCCAGCGTGATGACGGCGAACGAGAAGTTGACGCGGTGGCTGACCGGCGCGGGCAGCAAGGTCGGAATCGGCCAAGCAGGCGAAGGGGGCGACATGTTCGACGTGAATCCCGCCGCCGGGGGGAGTGAATTTGAGCGTCTGCTGCTAGGCGCCGCCCGCGTGGAGATTCAGGTGCACGCGATCATGATGGTATCCGTGCCCGAGGGTCCGTTCTGGGCCGGTGACGGCGCGACACCTGTCGCGGCTGGAAGTTCGTTCTGGGCTGTTTCCTCCAACGACTGGGAATGGGCACCGCTCGGCAAGTCGGAGGATAGTGTCGCGGGACAATTCTCGGCCGGGGACAGCATCCGTCCGTTTCGGATTACAGGCGAAGGCGGGATGCCCATCGGCGGGGAGGCGGCGACGGTCTTGAACAACCACGACGGGATCGGGATGGGCCTGATTGATGATTTCAATAGCGACCAGCCGCGTACGTTGTCCGCCGCTTTTCCGAAAGGATATGGAGCTTTCTACTGCATGAAGCACGAGATCACGCAGGGGGAGTATGTGGCGTTTCTGAACACGATCGCCAACCCCGGCGCCCATTTTTTCAAGCCAGATCCTCTGGGGCCTAACTTTCGCTATGCGATCACCGGCGACGGCGGGCCGCCGATGACGTCCCTGCCCGACGTGGCCTGTAATTATCTGGACCTGAGCGACGCCTTGGCATTCGCGGCGTGGGCGGGATTGCGGCCCATGACGGAATTGGAGTACGAGAAGGCTTGCCGCGGACCGCTTAAGCCGGTTACGAACGAGTGCGCCTGGGGAACCGACCGGGTTGCCGGCATGGAAGAGGGCAGCGGCGGGTATACGCTGCTGTCGGCCGGCAAGCCCGACGAGGCCGTCGTGTGGTCGGGCGCCAACGGCCCGGATGCGACCTACGGCAACGCGTTGTGGGACGGTTCGGAGGACACGATACCCGAAGAGGCGCGGGGCCCGTTGCGTGTGGGGATCTTCGCCACGCCGGAAAGCGACCGCGTCCGCGCGGGCGCCTCGTATTGGGGAATCATGGAACTCAGCGGCAATCTGGCCGAACTGGTGGTGACGGTCGGGAGTCCCGCCGGACGCGGTTTTGCGGGTACGCACGGGACGGGTACGCCGTCGGTCCCTGACGGATGGAGCTTTGCCGAACGCAAAGAAGGTGGGGAAGCCTATGAATCGTCCGGCATCGGGAGTCGGGGCGGATCCGATAAAAGCATCCGCACATCGTCCCGCAGGAACGCGGTCGTCGCGGGCCACCAGCGCAACAAGAGCATCGGTTTTCGCGCCGTTCGCACGGCGCCGCAGCCTGTGGGCAAGTAGTCCGGAATTGGATGATTGACCGCGGGATGGGCTTGTCCTAAACTCCGGGTTGTCGGTTCGAACGGTTTCATGTCCGCTGTCCGGCACGCACGAAGGGAGAATGATCATGGCGCTACGTTTTATGACTGCCGGGGAATCGCACGGTCCCTGTCTGACGACCGTGTTGGAAGGCGTTCCCGCCGGCCTTGCAATCACCGAGGAATCCCTCTCGCGCGACCTGAGCCGTCGCCAGACCGGTAGTGGCACGGGACCGCGACTGGCGCAGGGGATGGAGAACGACATTCCCCGCATCCTCGGCGGAGTCATGAATGGTCGCACCACCGGCTCGCCGATCGCCCTGCAGATTGTCAACCGCGACCATGCCCATTGGCAGGGCCGCGCCGTGCCGGCCTTCACCATCCCGCGTCCCGGACACGCCGACCTCGCCGCCGCGATCAAATACGGGTTTGACGACTTCCGCTATGCCCTCGAGCGCGCCTCGGCCCGTGAAACCGCCGCCCGCGTCGCCGCCGGCGCGGTGTGTCGTGCCCTGCTCGAAACGTTCGACATCCGGGTTGGCGGTTACGTGACGGCCATCGGCGGCATCACGGCCTGTCTTGACGACGTCTCGTTCGAAAAGCGGATCAGCCACGCCCGCGCTACCGCGACCTCCTGCCCCGACCCCCGCGCGTCAGAGGCGATCGATGCGGCGATTCTTCGGGCGCGGCAGGATGGCGATACCCTGGGAGGCGTCATCGAGGTGGTGACGCTCAATTGCCCGCCCGGCCTCGGTTCGTACGCCACGTGGGAGGATCGCCTCGACAGCCGCCTCGCCGCCGCCGTGATGGGCGTCCCCGCCATGAAGGGGTTCGAGATCGGCGATGCGTTTGCCAATGCCGCCCGCAGCGGCACGCGTGCGCAGGATGCGATTCGCTGCGAGGCAGGCTGCATCATCCGGGGCTCCAACCGTTGCGGCGGGATCGAGGGCGGCATCTCTACCGGTCAACCGATTCTCATCCGCGCTGCCATGAAGCCGATCCCCACGACGATCACGCCTCAGGAGTCGGTCAACCTCGCCGCTAACGGGGCCGCTTCGGCCACCGCGTATGAGCGTTCCGACACCTGTCCCGTTCCCCGCGCCGTGGTTGTCCTCGAAGCGGCGGTTTGCTTCGTGATCGCCCGGGTCCTCCTCGAGAAGCTCGGGGGTGATTCGCTTGACGAAATCCGGCCCCGCTTTGAGAAGCTCCGGTCCCTCGATGTCGCCACAATCCGCCTCTCTTCAGAACCGAAGATCTTTTGGCCGGCATGCCCATGACTAGAACAGAGACCGCCGCACACATTTTTCTTTATGGCCCCCCGGGTTCTGGCAAATCGACGCTGGGGCGTGGACTCGCCGACACGCTGGGGCTCCCGTTCGTCGATCTCGACGAACGGATCGTCAAGACCGCACGCCAGACCATCCCCGAGATTTTCGTGTCGGTGGGGGAGCCGGGTTTCCGCATCCGCGAGACTCAGGCGCTCCAAGCGGTCTGCGCGGCGCCGTCGGCCGTCGTCGCCCTCGGCGCCGGCGCCCTGCTGGCCGACGCCAACCGCACCTGCGCAGAAGCCTCCGGACGGGTCGTCTGCCTGCGCGCTTCAGCCGCGACACTTGCCTTCCGCACCGCCTCCCAACCCGGAAGCCGACCGCTTCTCGCCCACGATGACCTGCGTCCCGAGGCAAAACTCGCTGCGTTGCTGGAGCGCCGCAAATCGCACTACGATTCGTTCGCCCTGCAACTTGCGGTGACGAACGCATTGCCCCGGGTCCATATCCGAAACCTTCAGATTGTGCTCGGCAGGTACCATGTCAGCGGCATGGGAGATCCCTACGATATCCGCATCGCAACGGGGATACTCGCCGACGTCGGATCCCTGTTGGCGGCGGCGCATCCCCCCGGCCCGGCACTCGTGGTGGCCGACACCGCGACTGCGCCACTCTATGGCGAGACGGTCATCACGTCGTTGCGTGCCGCAGGCTTCTCGCCGGCGCTGACCATTCTTCCGGCAGGCGAGACGCACAAGACGCTCGCGACGGTCCAGGCAATCTGGCAGGCGGCGCGGGTTGCCGGGGTCGATCGCGGCGGGCTCTTCGTCGCCCTCGGCGGCGGCGTGGTGGGTGATCTGACCGGTTTTGCCGCCGCGACCTGGCTGCGCGGCGTCCGGTGGGCCGTTGTGCCGACGACCCTCCTCGCGATGGCCGACTCGTCCCTCGGCGGCAAGACGGGCGCCGATCTTTCCGAAGGCAAGAATCTCGTGGGTGCCTTCCATTCGCCGCTACTGGTTCTGGTCGACCCCGCCACGTTGGCCACGCTCCCCGCAGCCGAACTCCGCTCGGGGCTCGCGGAGGTTGTCAAACACGGTGTGATCGACGATCCTGCGCTTTTCGACGCCTGCGCCCGGTTGGCGGGTCGGCTGGATGCGATTCGCGGTGACGCCGCCTTTGTCGCGCGCGCCATGGCGGTCAAAGTCCGCACGATCTGCGAGGATCCTTACGAAAAAGGGGTGCGCGCCGCCCTCAACCTCGGCCATACGATCGGTCATGGTGTCGAGCAAGCCATGCATTTTTCCATTAGCCATGGTGAGGCCGTGGCGATCGGCATGGTCGCCGAGGCGCGCATCGCGGAAGCCATGGGACTGGCCGAAAAGGGTCTTTCCGATCGGCTCGCGGAGGTGCTCAGCGGGCTCGGACTTCCCATCACCCCGCCGCCCGGTCTTGATCGCAACGCCTGTCTCCAGGCGATCCGGCTCGACAAGAAACGGGCTGCGGGGACGGTGCGCTTTGCCCTTCCCATTCGCATCGGAACCGTCAAAACCGGCGTTGAGGTGCCGACCGCGTTGCTGGAGCGGGTATTGTGACCGCACGCCATGTTTGACGCCCATACCCATCTTCAGGATCCGCGCCTCGCCCCCTGTCGTGCCGCCGTGTTGGAAGCGGCCCAACGTGCGGGGGTCTCGAGGCTCTGCTGCTGCGGCACCGCGCCGGACGACTGGGACGCGGTTTCCGCGCTCGCGGGTGATCCCGTGTCGTGCGCGCCCCTGCGGGTTGTGCCCGCCTTCGGGGTGCACCCCTGGTCTGCAGGCGCCCTTTCGGCAGACTGGGCCGACGGTCTCGACGCCCGGCTTCAGGCCCATCCGACGGCAGTGGTGGGTGAGTGTGGTTTGGACGGCATTCGCACCGGGGTGCCGCCGGAGGTGCAGCGCGCGGTGCTGACCCGCCAATTGGAGATCGCCGCCGCCCGCGGCCGGCCGGTGGTGCTGCACGGCGCGTGCGCCTGGGGCGCGCTGCTCGCCGCGTTCCGTCCCTTCGCCGATCGCCTCCCCGCTCCCGTCGCACACAGTTTCGGCGGCTCGCGCGACATCCTGCGTGACTGGATCGCTCGCGGCGGATACGTCTCGTTTTCCGGAATCCTCTGCAATCCCACCGCCACCCGCGTCCGTGCCGCCGCCGCCGCCGCGCCGGCTGATCGTCTCCTCGTCGAGACCGACAGCCCGGATCTCTTTCCTCGCGGCGGCATGCCTTGTCCCGGATTGCCCGCCCCGGCTACTCCGGCAGACCCCGGTCCCAACCACCCCGCCAATCTGGTCGCCGTCATCGCGGCGCTCGCCGCAATTCGCAACATTCCGGTCGACGAACTCGCCGCCCTCACCGAAGCGAATGCGCGTCGATCGCTCGGATAATCCTAAAAAAGGGCACCTACTCTGCCAGCCTGCAGATGACGCAGTGACGGCAATCAAGATCCAGCGGGGCAGGGGCGGTTTTACCGGTGGCGGCCGCGGCTCGGGCCTGGATGTGGTTGATGAACGCGAGGATGCAGCCGAGGGTGATGAAGCCGCCCGCGGGGAGGATGGCCAAGGTGAGCGTGTTGGGATGGACGGTATAGGCCCAGTCGCCCCAGACCGTCAGAGAGCCGTTTCCGATGATCTCGCGAACCGAGGCGATGATCGCCAGCGCGAGCGTAAATCCGGCGCCCATGCCGATGCCGTCCGCCACGCTATACAAAACCGAGTTTTTGGCGGCGAAGGCCTCCGCGCGGCCGAGAATAATGCAGTTGACGACAATCAGCGGAATGAAGATGCCGAGGCTGGTGGCGAGCGCCGGGGTGAACGCCTGCATCAACAGGTCTACCACGGTGACAAAAGTGGCGATCACGACGATATAGCAGGGGATTCGGATTTTGGCCGGGATCACCGAACGGAGCGAGGCGATCACCGCATTCGATCCGACCAGGACAAAGGTCGCCGCCACGCCCATGCCGAGGCCATTTTCAAGCGACGAGGTGGTCGCCAGGGTCGGGCACATGCCGAGCACCAGGCGAAAGATCGGGTTCTCCTTGACAATCCCCCGTGTCAACTCTTTAAGAAAGCGCATGTTCCCTTCCCATCATTCCGTGTCGTCTTCGTCGTCCCAGGTTGTGACGACGGGCTCGGTGCCGGGGGTCGGCGCGAAGTCCGACTGCTTCAGGTTCCACGCCGACCATTCGGAGAAGAGCGGCTGAAAAAGGCGCATTTCGACGGCGTTGCGGATTTCGCCGCGCAGAAGCGCACCGGTCATGGGGTCGCCCGGCGTGCGGCCGATGACCGAGACGATGACGGCATGTCCGAAGCGGGGGGCCGGACTCGCGGCGATTCCGCCCGCGCGCAGTTTGACGGCCTCGCGGATGACGGCGTTGATTTCGGGGATGGCGGAGGGGACTCCCCCGTTGACCGAGAAGGTGTAGTTGGTCGTGGCGACCAGATGGGCGGCGCGGGCGGCGGCCTCGAAGGACTGGCCGTCTGCCACCGCTGCGGTAATCTCCTCGCACGCGGTGGTGATCTGTTTGGAGTACGCCTCGATGCGGGCGGCGGCGCGGGCACCGGCGAGGACACGGCCTTTGACCTCGGCCAGGGCGGGGATACGCGCCACCTCGTTGGAGGCGGCGGCGATCAGGTAGACGACGCTTTTACCGCGGACGGCGTTGAAGCGGGTTTGAGCCTGGCTGGCGTCGAGTTCGAACGCCTTTTCCCGGAGGTCTGCGGCGTTCTCCACAGAGGCGACGAAATCATCGGCGCCGAAGAGAGGGGTTTCGCGGACGATGAGGTCGCGGGCGGCGGCGACGGCGTCCAGACCATCGGTGACGGCCTCCTCCAGCAAGCCATGACAGACATCGGCGAAGGCGGCGTCGCCAGCCTGCTCATCCTTGAGGGTTTCCACGATTGACGGGCGCGCCTCGTCCAGGGAAAGGGTTGTCGCGGCCGTTTCGTTGGTCTCGTTCCGTTGGGTGAATTGATCCGGGTTGCTGTCGTAATAGTCGCGAATATCGGCATCCGAGACGATTACGGCATCGACGTAATTGGAGATGGGGACGGCGACATAGCGGATCGAGACGCGATCGGGGAGGGCGTATTCGGTCCGGTGGGCTTCGTAGTGGCGGACGATGTCGGCCTCGTCGATCGCCATATCGGCCAACGCAAAGATGTTGGAGACGACGGCATGTCGGACTGTGAACGTGTCGGTGTAACTGGCGAGCGCGTCATCGATCTCCATGGGCGAGACCCAGGCGGCCGCGCCGACGACGGCCCCGATCATGCGCAGCGTGATGGTGTTGGCAAGGCCGGCTTCGAACTCCTGCTCCGTCAACTGCAGATTCTGGCGGAGTAGATAACTGTAGAGGTCGGAGTTGAAGCCCTCGGAGAAGGCGCCGGAATCGAGGATTTCCTGCCGCACGAGGCTGGGGGAGGCCGTGAGGCCGGCCCGCGCCGCGGTCTGAGCCGCCGCCAGGCGTTCCCACGTCTGGGTATAGAGCATGGCAGGAGGGGGAGGGGTTTCTGCGCGGCCTGTCTGGCGGATATAGCGTTCGAGTGTCTGGTAGGTCTGGCTGGAGACGGGCTTGCCGTCGAGAGATCCGGCCTGGGAACGACGGCTTCCCGGCGCGGTAGAACACGAATCAACCGAGACAAAGGCGAACGCGATGAGGATGGCAAAGGCGCCCCAGACGAAGCGGTTTCGGATGAGGCGGTTAAACTGATAAATGACCACGGTTGGTTCCCATTCACTGGAATGCGCTACGACAGATAGACGCTCCGGACGGTAACGCGGGTCATCCGGAGCGTACAGCAGGGACGAAAGGAGCGATTAGAAATCGAATGCGTCGCCGAACATCTCCTTGAAGGCGGTATCGGCATCGGGTGCGGGTGTGACTTGAACCGGGATTTCGGGCAATGCGGCAGGGGGGGGGACAAAGGCGTCGGCGGCCGGTTGGTCGGCGTTTTCTTTATCGATATCCTCATCGTCAACCGACCTCACGCCGGTCCGTCCCACGGAGAACGCGTAGCACTCCGGACGCTTGCCATCGGGACCCACGGCGAATACCGCCACGATCAGGCGGCCACCGACCGGAGCATATTCACGCCAGATTTTAACGGTTGAGCGAGGATAAGCGTTAAACAGCAGCGGCTCATCGGTCCCGTTCTCGAGGGTGATGACGATTTCGCCGGCTTCTGATGTGATGCGGGTGAGGCTGCGGTCGGGCGTGGATTCGATCCGGAGTGCGCAGCCGACCCGCATGTTGGCCACAGAAAATTGGTTGCCGATAATGGACACACCGCCTTTGGCGACGGCGACCCGGGTTGTGATCAAATCGGCGGTGGCGGGCAAGACCTTGACGGCCGAGCGTCCGGAAAAGCCGTAGACGGAAAAGTCGGGAGTTGCCACAGACAGTGCCTGTTCCGGTGTGTCCCGATCGGCAAACACTTGCAGTTCGCCGGCAAGCAGGGAGATGATGTGATTGGTGGGCGTACCGGGCTCGCGGTCCACGCGCACGTCCGTGGACTTGCCCATGGCGGCCGATATGTCCACATCGGTGAATGATCCCGTGAACGCAATGACAGCCGATCCGGCCGGCTCGGTCTGGACGGACGTTCCGAACGGGTAAGCCTTGTGGTCGATAGCCGGTTCGGAAGCGGTGGCGCCGGGACGGTTAACGTAACAGGCGCCCTGAACGTTTTTCAATTGGAAGAGCGGGATGACACTGGCGTGTTGGGCCTCAAGCGTCCCCGCCAGCAGCGCGGCGCCGAGTAGCAGACGGGCCGTGGATGGGTGCATAATCATCAGTAACTCCTCCTCGTTATCACTCGATTCGCTGAACGGCCGTACCACCTGACGAACCGAGTCTAGCGAATGCACGTGAACGCCCATAGTGTAGCCCATGGCAACGGGCGCGTCAATTGCAACAAAACGGTTTTTTTATTTTTATTTTTCTCTATTGCGGTTATCGCGGAAACCCGGTACAGTAAAGTGAAACTACGGTGAATCGTGCTTTTTTTTGAGGAGGGGCAGGCCATGAAACGGGTTCTCGTGCTTCGATTTCTACTAATTCTGACAGGCGTGGTTTCGTTTTTTCTTGCGGTTGACGGTGCGGATGCGCAGGTGCGTCCGAGCGCATCGGCGGCACGTCCGACCCCGAAGGAAAGTGTGTTGCGGATTCGGAGAATGCCCAGATCGGGACGTGCGGCGATGGTGCGGACGCCGGAATTCCAGACCAACATGGGGCGCAGTACGCGCAACCGCAAACCCTTGGAGTGGGCGCTTTTTGAGATCGAGTACGAGACGGAGCCGAAGTGGCTTGACACCTTGGATTTCACCTATTCGGTGATGACGCGGAAGCAGGGGGCGGACGGTAAGGACGCGTACAACCTCTTCCAACTCCGGGTGACCTACATCGACATTCAAGCGGGCGACCATACGAGTTGTGTCATCCTGGCACCGAACACGCTCGCCCGATTCGGTGAACCCGTGGCGATCGCAGTGGAGGTTTACCAGGGCGAGACGTTGCTGGACAGCAGGTCCGAGGTGTCGGACAAGAAGCTTCCGGATGCGGACTGGTGGAAGGACCCCCGGATCGTAGACAGTCCGATCGTCACGCGGCGCGAGGGACTGTTGGAGCGCTCCAAGACGCCCTTTGCACTGATCAACATGGATGATTACGAGGTTGTGAAGTAGTGTTCGGGTCAAACCATATGCTCGCGTTGAATGTCGGTGCCGGCAAGTTGGCGCTGGCGGAGTTTTCCGTCAGGCATGGGCGTGTTCCGATTCTGTTGAATTACGGGTTTGGCGATTTCGGCGTTGATCCCGAAAGCGAATCGGCATCGAGCGCCTTCCTGATTGCGGCGCTGAAGGACGTGTTGAGCGTCCGGGGAATTCGGCCGGCACCGCTGATGATGGCGGTTTCGGGGCAACTCGTCTTTCCGCGGTTTCCCAAGATGCCGCCCGTGGCCAAGGATAAACTGCTGCAAATGATCCAGCTCGACGCAGAGCAGAATGTGCCGTTCCCGATTGCCGATCTGGTGTGGGACTACCAGTTGGTGGGGGGCGTGTCGGAGGGTGAGCAGAATGTCACGATCGTGGCGGCGAAGAACGAAACGGTGACCGAGATTGTCGATTCGGTGCTCGAGGCGGGCCTGAATCCCTCAATCATTGATGTCGCGCCGATGGCCCTGTACAACTGTGTCCGGTACAACTATCCGGATCTTAACGGCTGTTCGATGATTGTGGACATGGGTGCCCGTTCGACCAACTTGGTGTTTATTGAGGAAGGCAAGTTCTTCAGCCGCTGCATTCCGGTGGCGGGCAACGCCATCACGCAGGATCTGGCAAAAAGCTTCCAGATTGGATACCGGCAGGCCGAGGCGCTGAAGCGCGAATGCGCGATCGTCGCGTTGGGGGGTGTTTTTGCGCCGCTCGGTGACGAGCGGGCGGAACGTGTGTCGAAGGTGGTTCGAAACGTGGTCACCCGATTGCACGCCGAGATCAGCCGTTCCATCGCCTTTTACAGAAGCCAGCAGGGGGGAAGCGTTCCGAGCCGCGTCTTTCTGACCGGCGGGTCGAGTGTGATTCCTCACATGGATACGTTTTTCGCCGATAAGCTGCAGGTGGATGTCCAGTATCTCAACCCCTTCCTGCGCGTGGCGCTGGATCCGCGGCTCGACACGGAACAGGTCGGCCGGGACGCCTTTTTGCTGGCCGAGGTGGTGGGGCTGGCCTTGCGGCGCGGGTTTGCGTGTCCATTGGAGATCAACCTATTGCCCCCGGCACTTTGCCGCCGCAAGACGTTCCGCCGGCGGTTGCCTTACTTCAGCATGGCGGCGGCGGGTCTCGTGATGACGGCTGGCGTCTGGACCTACTACACGGGAAAGACGCTGCAACTCTACGAACGGCAGGAACAGCATGTGGCCACGCGCCTGAAGCGATTGGAGGAAGAAAAGAAGGTGCTCGCGGCTGCGCAACACGATTTTGCAGTCATCCAATCTGAAGCGGATGCGGTGCGCGTCAGGATTGCCAGCCGTGTGCAATTGGTGCGCATGATGGACGCGATACGGGAGTGCCTCTATCCCGGGATGTGGCTGACGGCCATCGAGCCTGTCCGCAATGCGCAGGGCGAGTTGACCCAGGTACGGGTGTCGGGTCGCGGCTGGGCGGATCGCCTGAAGGAACTGGAGAGCAAAAACGAGTCGCGCGCGACGGCCGTGGAATTGTTCCGGGATCAGTTGAAGATGCGGTCTGTTTTCGTGGCCGACGGCGTGAAGATCACCAGCGAGCGCGAGGAGTCGGACGGCGCGATACGCGGATTTGTGGTGGAGGCGGCCTTGGCACCGAATACGTAGATGAGGCCCGGATAAACATGAAGATAAAACAAGTTGTGGGGGTTGGGTTGTGCGTGGCGATGGTCGGCGTGCTCGTCTGCAGCGGGATCGTCTTGAGCTCGGCGTTGTCGCGAACGGAGGAAGTGGCCCAACGGCGCGACAACACGCGTCAGCGGCTCGAGTATATTTACAATGAGCGGATATTCCCCTCGGAAATCCATGCGGCGTTGATCCGGGAGGAGGCGCAGTATCTGACGGCATGGAAGACCAACTTTGTTGAAACGCAGCGCGCCGCTTTTCAGGTGGAGACCCGGCTTTCTCCCTCGCAGTTCAAGCTGCAGGTGCTGCAACCTGCAATCCGTGAACTCTCCCAGGCGCAGACAGAGGGCGGGACGCGGATCGTTCCCGACGGGTTTGCCTTCGGTTTTGAGGCCTACATTCCAGGAGACAAGAAGATGCCGGATGCTGCCGACGTTCCAAAACTGGTGGTTCAGTTTGAGCTGATACGGCGGCTGTGCCAGGAACTGTTCGCATCCAACATCATCGCCCTGCGTCAGGTCCAGCGTCTCGTCTTTGAGACGGCGGCTGTGCCGGAGGTCCCGTCGGCTCCCGCAGGAAAAAAAGCCAGACTCGTTGCCGCCGCAGCCGCCGCCGCTGCGGTCCCGGCGGTCGCGCAAAATCGGGATCCCCGCGCGCTGACCGGACAGCAACCGTTCACGTTTGAGTTTACGGCCCGGAAAGATGCGCTGTTGACCGTCTTGAATCGTCTTGCGGTCTGCGACCTGTTTGTGGTGGTGAAAGAGTTGGAGATTCGGAAGGTCGGCATGGACGTGAAGGCTCCCCCCCAGAAATGGCGGGAGATGCGTGACGCGCCCCATCAACGTCGGGTGGTCTCGGCACCCGAAATGGATGCGCCCATGATGGTTCGCATGACGCTGGCGGTCGAGATATTCTAAGGGGATTGCCGTGGCCATAAAGGGAAATCAATCTGTGTTGATTGAACAGTACGACAAAGTGCTGGCTGTGGTCGTGCTTGTGGGGCTCTTGTTTTCGTTGTTGTGGCTGACCTGCTCCAAGGAAAAACGGCAACAGGACGAGCGCGCTTATCAAGTGGCGCTTAACGCGCTTACCCCCAGACCCCTGGAAAGCACGGGTTTCGATATTGGCTTGTATTCCAATGCCGTGCAACAGCTTGTCCGGCCCAGACAAATTGCGTTGGACGCCTCCGACGTCGGCTTTTTTGTGCCTGAACGCCGCGTGTGGTGCGTCGCCTGCGGCAGACCGATACCCTATACCGCCGTAACATGCCCGTTCCCCTCGTGCCTGGAGAAGCAACCGCCTCTCGACGGCGAGCCGGTTCCCGACACCGACGACGACGGCATGCTCGACATCTGGGAGCGCCAGTACGGGTTTGATCCGTTCGACCCGAGCGATGCCGTTGGTGACTCCGACGGTGACGGCTTTACGAATTTGTCCGAGTTTCTGGATGCAACCGACCCGCGTGATGCCGCGAGCCACCCGCCGGTCGATGTGTTGCTGCGCGTTCATCATGTGAGTTCCCAGCGTATCCCGCTGGCCTTGCGCGGCAAAAGCAAGATGCCAAACGGGAAGTTTGTCTGTCAGTTCAGTAGCCAGGACGGCGATCGGCGGTCGGTTTTTGTCAACGAGGGAGATCCGATTGGCGATACGGGCTTTATCTTGATCACGTTCACCGAGCGTGAAGAGAAACGCCCCGACCCCACGCTGGGCATGCGCACGCTCGACACCTCGGTCGCCGAGATCAAGCGCCTGAAAGACGAGAAGGTTTTCGTTCTGGCAATGAACGATGAGGAGTTCGCCGAAACGGTGGCCGAACTCATTCTGCCGTTGGACGGATCGATCTATCCCGTAGTTGCGGGAGGCACCTTCTTCCTTCGAAATGAGCGTTACAACGTAATCAGCGTTGACAACAAGGCCCAATCTGTTGTAATACAGAACAATTCATCTTCAGAACAGTTGACGCTCGGGAGATAGTGGCGGATGCATTGTCCGCCAGAACAGTTTCATAGGTCTACTCAATTATTTAAAACGTATAATACAGAACAATTCATCTTCAGAACAGTTGACGCTCGGGAGATAGTGGCGGATGCATTGTCCGCCAGAACAGTTTCATAGGTCTACTCAATTATTTAAAACGTACCCGTTCCTAAAAGGAGTCATCCCCATGACCGGTTCATCTCGCTCGATGCGTGTTGCACGGACTGCTGCCGCTCTGATTCTTGTTGGCGTGTGGGTCCACGCTCAAGACGATCTGGGTGATATTGATGTGTTGCTGCGAGATTTGGGCGGCGAAGCAGATCCGAAGGCCGTTCCCGAAGCCGAAGCCGCGCCCGAAGCCGAAGCCGCGCCCGAAGTCGCGCCCGAAGCCGATGCCGTGCCCGAAGCCGATGCCGTGCCCGAAGCCGATGCCGTGCCCGAAGCCGAAGCCGCGCCCGAAGCCGAAGTCGTGCCCGAAGCCGAAGTTGCGCCCGAAGCCGAAGTTGCGCCGGAAGCCGAAGTCGCGCCCGAAGCCGAAGTCGCGCCCGAAGCCGAAGTCGCGCCCG
>CAZOJL010000035.1:20315-21954 GCA_964580075.1 uncultured Akkermansia sp.
GAAGCCGAAGGGACCCTCCCCTCTGTGGCAAGTCGAGCGGACGGCGTCGATGCCGCGACCGCTGACGTCACCGTGTCACCCAGTTTGCGTGATGCTGTGATCTCGGAACTGGCGACCCTTGAGCGGATGCGTCGCGAAGCGAAGATCAGACAGGGCGAGAATGAGTTGGCCTCCGCGCGCGACAACGTCCTGAAAGGCCTTTTCGATGAGGCCAAACAGAAATTCGCGAATGCCTTGAGCTATATCCCGGACACGCCGGAAACCCGTGCGTCACGCATCGCGGCCGAGGAGGGTTTGGCCGACGCGCACTACCAGCACGCGATGGTTCTTCGCAAAAGAGGCCTTCTGGAGCAGGCGCTTGCCGAGGCTCGCACCGCCCAGGGCAAGGGACATGAACGCGCCGACCGCTTGGTCGGCATGATCCAGAAAGACATGGAGATTCCGCCCCGCAAGGATGAGGTCGTCGAGATACCGCGGATGCACCAGCTCCAATACAAGGAGAGCCGTGAACAAGTGGCGAAACGGATGCGCCGTGCCCGTCAACTCTATGTGGTGGGCGAATTCAAAGAAGCGCGGGACGAGGCCGAACTGGTCGTCAAGGATGACCGGTTCAATGAAGAGGCGATCCGCCTCCTGCTCCGCATCGCCGAACGGATGGACGAGGTTTCGACACGGGAACAAATGACCACTCGCGAACGAATGCTTCGCGAAGTGACCGCCGCATGGACGCCCGACCGATACGGCGTCGATGCTTCTGTGGCCGTCGATACGCAACCGAAGCGTGACGATCCCTCGAAGGTCATCCTACAGGGCGGCGGCGGCCTCTCCCCCGAGCAGGAAATCCAGAAGAAGATGCAGGCGATTATGATCCCGGAGATTCGTTTCAATGCTGCAAACATCACCGATGTCATTTCGTTCTTTGAAGCGGCAAGCCGCGAGTACGACAGCCCCGAGACGCCTCCCGAGAAACGCGGCGTCAACTTTGTGATCAAGACCGGCCACTCATCTGCGGTGACCGGTGGCGGAGCGGCGAGTCTTGATCCATTCGCATCCGCAACAGCCTTGGGGTCTGACGGGCTCAGCGGGGGGCCGATCACCTTCTCGGCCCGCTTTGTCACCCTGTTCGACGCCCTGAAGACCGTCATGGATGTCTCGAACATGAAGTTCCGCGTCAAGGGCAATATTGTCACCATCATGCCGTCGAACGTCCCCGACGCCGACATCATCACCCGCTCATACAACGTTCTGCCGACACTGACCGAACGCGTTCTGTCCACCAGCCGGGAGATCACCACGCGCGGATCCGATGATGGGTGGAACACGCCGGCCGATATGACCGCGGCGACTGATTGGAAGGGATTCTTCGGCCAGATGGGCGTCAACTGGCCTGAAGGTTCGGCCATCTCCTATCTCGCCACCATCGGCAAGCTCCGCGTCTCCAACACCGCCGACAATCTGGCCAACTTCGAGCAGGTGCTGGAAGAACTCAATGTCACGCCGCGCCAGATCGAGATCGAGGCCCGCTTCGTCGAGGTCGCCCAGGAAGATCTTAACTCGCTCGGCTACGAGTGGATTGTGCAGGGCAATCTCGGCTTCAAAACCGGCATCGGCTCGCTCGACACCCTGACGTCCGACGGAT
>CAZOJL010000035.1:22054-23718 GCA_964580075.1 uncultured Akkermansia sp.
GAGGGGCAGATGATCAACCTGATGATGAACCCCCAGGTCGTCACCGAGCCGGAATGGAGGAACTACGGGTCATTGATCCCGCAGTATGATGCCGACGGTGCTGTCATCCTCGATCCGGAGACCGGCAGGCCCCTCTATTACCAACTGCCCATGGAGCAACCGCTCTTCAAGGTGCGCTCGATCTCGACGAGCATCTCGATCTACAACGGCGCCACGGTCGTCATGGGCGGGATGATTACTGAAGAGCGGGTGGCTATGTTCGATAAGATCCCGTTCCTCGGCGACATTCCCTACTTTGGCCGGTTCTTCCAAAGCAAGGCGGATCGGACGCAAAAGCGAAACCTGCTGATTTTCGTGACGGCCCGTCTCGTGGATCCCGCGGGTCGCGCGGTGCGGACCGCTGGCGAGGAGAAGTTGAGCACCGACGTGCCTGATACCTTTGCGGGAGGCGCCGTCCGGCCGTAATCAACGCCAGAGCCGTTGCGCGAACGCCCGGGTTTCCTGACCGCCTCGTGGAGGCGGTCATGGGCTGTTGAGCTGACGGGCTCTCATCAAATTGCAGAGCACTGCATGCCGTTGCCACAATCATGCACACGGTGATTTCGAGCATGCGTTATCGGGACGCATGCGGGGCCGGGTGGTCGGCAAGGCCGGTTGTGCCACGGCAACGGAATCAACAGGAGCTGCAGAAGCCTACGCGATACCCATAGCGACCGCTGATCCCGAAAAAACGGTCACCGGATCGGTGGCAGTTCAATCGAGACGCAGGATACGGCGTGTTCTGGGACTATGAAGAGGGTGCGGTTTTTGTTGGTGGGGGAGCGCGAGTAACCCTGGCGGGTAAATCGCAAAAATTGCTCAAAAATACGCAGTGTCGAGACCACGTATGGATCTGGAATTTCTCGGACAGGATTTTGCAGGATTTGCGCGATAACACTCTCAATCTTGTTGAATCCTGTTAATCCTGTCGAAACATCCTCAGGCTTGTGCTCGGATTCCGACTCGATGCGCCTCGCGCCTTTCCACCAACCGCAATCGCACCCCTATGAAGACATCCACAATAAATACGCTTGACGATTCACCCGATAGTTGGCATATTAAGCCGCGCCCGGCCGGAAAGCGTTTTGCGATTACCGGCGGGATCGCCTGCGGCAAAAGTTCCTTTGTCCGTTTTCTGGCGGAGTCGGGATGCGAAATCATTGATGCGGATGATGTGGTTCACCGTCTTGAAGCTCCCGGAGGCCGCGCTGTTTCATTGATTACGGAGGCGTTCGGCGCGGATGTGCGCGCTGCGGATGGCGGTATCCTGCGAGACGCGCTCGGTCGCGTCGTGTTTTCAGATCCTGTCGAACGGGAACGGCTTAACGCCATCATCCACCCTCTCGTGCGGGAAGAACTGCTTGGCTGGTTCCGGAGGCCGCAGACGGGTAAGATTCGTTTTGCCGTGATTCCCCTGCTGTTCGAAATCGGATGGCGGAATGAATGGGATTTTGTGGTCTGCCTGGCCTGCAAGGCATCGGAGCAGAAGCGGCGGTTGCGGAGCCGGGGTTTGACGGAAGAGGATGCCGCAAGGCGCATCCGTTCGCAGTTGCCGGTTGCAGAGAAAGCCCGTCTTTCAGACCGTGTGGTCTGGAATGACGGATCGTTGGATGCGTTAAGGCGCG
>CAZOJL010000036.1:0-23262 GCA_964580075.1 uncultured Akkermansia sp.
CCCCCCACGCCATCTGTACATACTGGACCCAGCCTCGACCGCTCTTCTCGGTTCCAAGGACTCGGCTGATCCCGGACATGATGTGATCCCGGTCGCTGACAGAAGGGCACTTTCTTTTTCCATCGTTCACCTCTGTGAGCGCCAGATCGACCGGCGCAAAGAAGCAGTTACGCACACTTTTATCGTTTTGTATTTCCAGGTAGGAAGGGTACTGGATGCGTCGGCCAAACGCAACAGAAGATGCAGACCGTGGGCCTCGCGTTGCTTGCTTCCCACGCATTGCCACTCGCTCTTGCGGGCCTCTTGTCAATCGACACGCGATCGCCATGGCAACTAACGAGCCGTTCTGCTCACGTTGTGAAATTGAGTATTGCGCAATAGCGGATAATGTTGGACAATATCCGCTAATACAAAGCGGAGGTATGGAAATGGATAAGAACGTGATGACACTTGATGAAGCTGCAGCCTTTCTTAAGACCCCCAAGAGCACGTTGTATAAGATATTGGAGGCGAGCAAGATACCTGCGAAGAAGGTCGGTCGCCAGTGGCGCTTTAACAGGGCCGATCTTGAGGGGTGGCTCAGGCACGAGTCGCAGGGAGGCGCCGCGACTGTCGCTGCGCCCGCGGCGGCTGCGCAGGCGACCAAACACGAAGCCTCGTCGACCCCCAGTGGCGGTGCCATCAGCGATCTCCTGAAGGAAGGCCGGTCGTTCAGGCCCTCTGCAGAATTTGTTGCTCAGGCCAATGTGACGGCCCCGGCCATTTACGAGACGGCCCGCAAGGAGGGGCCAAAATTCTGGGAGCGATACGCCAACGAGTTGCACTGGTTCAAGAAGTGGGAGAAGCCCCTGGAGTGGCGTGCGCCATACGCCAAGTGGTTCGTTGGCGGCAAGACCAACATGAGCTACAACTGTCTGGACGCCAATCTGGCCAAAGGGCGGCGTAACAAGGCGGCCATCATCTGGGAGGGCGAGCCTGGCGACACGTGCACGCTAACCTACTTTGAGCTGCACCGTGAAGTCTGCAAATTTGCCAACGTGCTGAAGGGCCTTGGCGTGACGAAGGGCGACCGGGTGGCGCTCTATATGCCCATGATTCCCGAGCTGGCCATTGCCATGCTCGCCTGTGCGCGCATTGGCGCGGTGCATTCGGTTGTGTTCGGGGGCTTCTCCGCCGAGTCGCTGTCCGATCGCATCAATGATGCCGGCGCGAAGATCCTGGTCACGGCCGATGGGGGCTACCGGCGTGGCGGCCTTGTTCCGCTCAAGCATGACGCGGACTACGCGGTGCGTGAGACTCCCGGCATTGAAAAGGTCATTATCGTGCGTCGCGGCAAGTTTCCCCTGCGCATCAACCCGGCGAGGGACTTGTGGTGGGATGACCTCATGCAGAACGTGTCGCCGGACTGCCCGGCCGAGCCGCTGGACTCCGAGGACATGCTTTTCATCCTCTACACATCCGGAACGACCGGAAAGCCCAAGGGCATCGTCCATACGACCGGCGGGTACATGGTCGGGTGCTATGCAACCACTCAATGGATCTTCGACCTCAAGCCGCAGGATCTCTTCTGGTGCACGGCGGACATCGGCTGGGTTACCGGCCACAGCTACGTGGTCTACGGTCCGCTGTGCAACGGGGCGACGATCCTGATGTACGAGGGCTCTCCCGATTGGCCGGATCGCGACCGGTTCTGGTCGCTGGTGGAGAAGTACGGCGTGACGATCATGTACACGGCGCCCACGGCCATCCGCACGTTCATGAAATGGGGCTCGGAGCCAGTGGACCGGCACAATCTCTCCTCGCTGCGCCTGCTGGGCAGCGTGGGCGAGCCGATCAACCCGGAGGCCTGGATCTGGTATTATGAAAACATCGGCAAGAAGCGCTGCCCGATCGTCGACACCTGGTGGCAGACCGAAACGGGGCACATTCTCATCACGACCCTGCCGGGTATCGACACCATGCGCCCCGGGTTCGCAGGGCGTCCCCTGCCTGGAATCAACGTGGCCATTCTCGACGACGACCGCCAGAAAATCAAGGAAGGCGGGGGCTACCTCGCGCTGACGCAGCCTTGGCCCGGCATGTCGCGCGGCATCTACGGCGATCCGGACCGATTCTTCAAGACCTACTGGTCGAAATGGCCGGACATCTACTTCACGGGCGACGGGGCCAAGCGCGACGCCGATGGCTATATACTGATCATCGGCCGGGTGGACGACGTGCTGAACGTTGCCGGGCACCGCATCGGTACCATGGAGGTTGAGTCCGCGCTGGTGGACCATCCGTCCGTGGCAGAGGCGGCCGTGGTCGGCACCGCCCACGAGATCAAGGGGCAGGCCATCACGGCCTTCGTCACGATCAAGGAGTCGGCGTCGACGAGCGTTGACCTCGTGCAAAAGCTCAAGGATCACGTGGTTAAAAAAATTGGTGCGCTGGCGCGGCCGGAGAGTATCATCTTCACCGCAGAGCTGCCCAAGACGCGTAGCGGGAAGATCATGCGGCGTCTGCTGCGCGATATTGCCAACGGCAAGGTGATGGGCGATGTCACCACGCTGGCCGACGCTTCGGTGATCGACAAGTTGAAGCAGCAGTATGCGGATAAGGAAGGCTGAGGCGGGTGGCCACGGACGGAAGCGAGATCAGGAGAAAAGGAATGTCCATGTTTTCCAGACCGATGAAATCGACAGACAAGCTGGCGCGCGTCGTGCTGTGCGAATCGTTTGACCAGCGCATGCTGCGCGCCGCGCATGCGCTCAACCAGTACAAGCTGGCACAGGTGATCCTGCTCGGCAATCCCGATATGCTGGACCGTGCCGCCGTCGGCAACAGGGCCGATCTCAAGGGAATCGAGATCCTCGACTACGAGACCCCGGCCCTTCAGAAGGAGCTGAAAGCCGCTCTGGCCGGTGTAAAGTCGTCAGAAGCCCTGGATCCGACCGACCCGGTGGTCGCTGGCGCGTGGCTGGCAAGAACCGGGCGTGTGGATGCTGCCATCGCTGGAGCCGCCACGACGGCCACCCACACCTTGCGCGTGTTCATCAAAGTGCTGGGGCTGGCGAGCGACTGTGAAACCATGTCCGGGCTTTCGCTGGTGACGTTCGAAAACTGTCCGTTCATGCGCCACCAGGTCGTGGGCATGGCGGATGTGAGCGTCGTTCCCGAGCCGACGGTTGAGCAGTTGGCAGACATTGCCATTCAGTCGGCTGCCACCTATGAGCGCATCACGGGTTCCGACGCGAACGTGGCGTTTCTTTCCTTCTCAACGGCCAGCAGCTCCGCCCATCCGGCGGCCCGCAAGATTGCCGCCGCGATGCGGCTGACGCGTCAGCGAAACCCCGCGTTGAGAGTGGATGGCGAAATGCAGATCGACACAGCGCTCGTGCCGGCCGTGGCGGGGATCAAGTCGCCGTCCAGCTCGGTGGCTGGCAATGCCAACGTCCTGGTGTTCCCTTCGCTGGATGCGGGCAACATTGCGATCAAGATCTTCCAGAAGTTCTCGCATTATCGCGTGCTGGGGCCGATCCTCCAGGGCGCCGCCCGCCCTGTGGCCTTTATCCCGCGCGGCTCATCATCCGACGACATCATCGACCAGGTGCGTCTGCTGGTTTCTTGAGCCGGTTGGCAGCAAGACAGTAAGGCGAGGCGCTTGCAAAACCTTTGGTTTGTGCAAGCGGAGGATTCAGGGTTCGGGGTTCAGGAGGCGTTTCCGGCCTGAACCCTGGCATCCTGAACCCTGATTCCGGCGCTTCCAAGGGTTTTGCATGCGCCTCAGGCTATCAGGGTTTCCCGTTCTCGAACCCCTGTCATCGTCCGCCACACCGGGCGGTCGCGTGGATCATGGGCATCAACGACCGGGCTCGCCGGGGGCCTGTTTCTTTTGCACCACGACCCGCCAATGCCCGTCGCCCAGGTCGGTGACGCCGACGACCGTTTGTTTCTCGTGGATGAAACTCGCCGGAACGTGCTGCACCGGTTCGCCCGCGTCGAGGAGGATCGCGAGCGTATCGCCGATCGCCATCGTTTCCAGTTTGAGCTTGGCCTTGACGAAGTTAAGCGGACAGGAGACGCCGCGCAAGTCGAGTTCAGCGGTCGCATCACCGGGTGCCACTCCCGGACCCCGCAGGGCGATCCGCCCCCCGACCGGGCTCTCCGTGGCTGACGATGGATGGGGTTCGCACACACACCCCGGTATACAGCATGCGCAGGACGGATCCGCTTTGGCCTCTGCCCGGACCGCCTGCTTTTCGGGGGGATGAAACGCGAGATTGGCGTCGAGTGTCGCAAACAGCCGTTCCACGCTTTCACGCAGACGCGTAATGGCCGGCATCTGACCGTCCAATGCATCCTGCCACCCCTGCGTGAATCCGCGCGCCCGGGTCAGCAGCGGCCGGAACTCCTCCGCGATCAAGCCGGTCTCAATAAAATGCTGTTCAAACGCGCGCAACACCGTATCCGTGTCCTGCGCGTCAATCCCCCGGGTGATGAGCAAAGCCCGGGCAGCCGAAAGTAGGATGGAAAACGGAGTCTCGGCCTTTTGAGAAGCAGCCAGATCCTGTTGGATGAGCTCGAACACCCCTGCGCCACACTCCCCGGCAGTGCGATGGGCCAGGGAAAATTCAGCAGACGTTCCCACGTCACGATAGACATCGGGGCACTCGGCAAAATCGGGTAGGGTCGTATGCCGGCCAACGAGCGCTTTGAACGAATCGATGCCCTGTCGATCAGCAAACGCCAAGAACGACTCGCCGGGCGTGCGCCGGGCCTCGAAGTCGGCGGCCAGATCTCCCGCCACGGCGGGTAACCGGGCCGCCGCCACTTTGCCGACCGGCATACCGAAGCGGACCCCATCAGCACCGCACCGGCCGCCGATGGTCACGACGTAGGACGGCACGAGCCGGCCGGCCATCCGCTGGGTCGCGCCGTAGAATCCGAGCGAGCCGATGGGCTGCTGCCCGCAGGCGTTCGGGCAGCCGTTGATGTGAAACTGCATCGCGTCGAGCGTGGCGCGGGCCACCGTGCGTGTCGCCAAGCTGTCGGCGCAGGCTTGCGCCGCATTTCGCGCCAGGCACAGGCCCAGGCGACAGGTTGACGATCCGGCGCACGCGACGAAACGGTCAAGCGCTGTGGGCGTCAGGACATCGATCGTGAGGGCGCGCAACGCGGCGGCCACGCGCGGCACATCGGCATCCTTGACAAACCGCAGGAGCAGATGCTGCGCGCGCGTGGTGCGAAAGCCCCATTCCGCGCTGACCTGCTCGGCCAATTCTCCCACACGTGCAAAATCCGCTGCCGGCACAAACCCGAGCGGCAGGAAGAGTGGCACGGCCACGGTACCCGCCTGTCGCTGTGGAATGACCCGGATGCCGTCGCGGACTTCTCCGGGCGGAACCCCGCCGCCTGCCGGTGACGGGCCGTCACCACAGCCGGGCGTCTCCCGCCATTCGGGCACCCCCTCGCGAATCACCTCGGCCATCTCTTCGATCGTGTGTTTTCGGAACGCGTCGACGCCGATGCGGTCAAAGACATAACGCAAGCGGGCGCGATTGCGATTGGTGCGATCGCCCAATCGATCGAACAACCGGCGCACGGTCTCCGCCACGCGGATGATATCCGCGGCAGGAATCCACTCAAACAACGTGTCTGCGGCGCGCGAGCGCGCGCCCATGCCGCCACCGGCCAGCACGCGGAACCCGGGTTGACCGTCGCGCCTCGCCGCCATGAAGCCCAGATCCGAGACCTGAGCTAGGGCGCAGTCGGCGGAGCACCCGCTGAACGCGATCTTGTACTTGCGCGGCAGATTGATGCAGCCGACGCGCGAGATGAGGTATTCGGTCACCGCGTGGGCGCAAGGGGTGACATCGAAGTGCTCGGCCGGGCAGATCCCCGCATACGGACATGCCGTCACGTTGCGGACGGAATTGCCGCCCCCGCCCCGAGTCGACAGTCCGACAGCCAGCAGGCGCCGCATGATGGCCGGCGTGTTCGCGAGGGCAACATCGTGGAACTGCACGTCCTGGCGGGTCGTGACGTGGAGCAGTCCGTTGCCGAACGCGTGACTCAACGCGGCCAACTCGCGCGCCTGCTCATGATTCAACGTTCCACCCGCAACACGCACGCGCGTCATGAAGGTGCCGTCCTGCCGCTGCTCGTAGATGCCGTGCAGGACCCGCTTGGCTTTGAGGACCGCCGCCGGCATGTCGCCGGCCAGAAACCGCTCCACATCGCGTTGGTAGGCGTCACACTCCGTCATGACGTCGGACGGCAACTCGTAATATTTCGGAATCATGTGAATCCCTTGTCTTTTTCTGATCCTCACTCCTGTCGCCCACCGCCTTCAGGCGGAGGGTGGCTATCCGGGTTCGATCAGTCTGTTACCTTACATTCGAAAACGATGGCCGACAACCTCAAAACCCGCACGTGGGGCGCGACGGTGCCGCCGATCCGCGCGCACACACGCCGGAGTTCCCCGTTCCGGACAGCGCGGAATCGCGCAGCTCGGTGATCGTCGGTGTCTCACCGCAGAGCGGACACGCGGGGTTGCGCGTCAGGGGTACCCTGCGAAAGTTCGCCGTCAACGCATCATAGATCAGCAGACTGTTGACCAGCAAGTCGCCCTGTCCCAGCAGAAACTTGATCGCTTCTGTGGCTTGCAGCGTGCCGATCGTCCCGGCGAGCGCCCCCAGCACCCCCGTCTGCGAGCACATATCGGCCGCTCCGACCGGAGGAGGCGCGTTGAAGACACATCGGTAGCACGCGGTCTTCCCCGGCCGGACGGTCATGGTCTGGCCATGCCATTTCAGGACGCCCGCATGGGAATACGGCTTGCCCGCAAAATGGCAGGCGTCGGCCACCATGAACTTCGACGCAAAGGTGTCCGTTCCGTCAATGACAAAGTCGTAGTCCCGCATGACCGCCAGCGCTTTGGCCGCCGTCAACCGCTCGGGATAGGTGCGAATCGTCACATCCGGGTTGATGGCCCGGAAAGTCACCGCGGCGGAGTCGACCTTGAGCGTCCCGATATCGGGCGTCGCATGTGCGACCTGTCGGTGGAGATTGCTCAATTCAACGACATCGGCATCCATGATCCCCAGGTGGCCAACGCCCGCTGCGGCCAGGTAAAGGCCGGCGGGGCATCCGAGACCGCCGACACCGACAAGCAACACCTTGCCCGTCAGCAGACGCGCTTGTCCCCGTCCCCCCACTTCCGGGAGGATGATCTGTCGTGAATAGCGCTCGATTTGTGTGTCCGTCAACTGCATCACTCGTCTCTCTCCACCGTCGGCGCGCGACGACGCCTCAGATCCCGCCTCCCTGCCCATCGGCCGGTTCTTGAACGGCCAAACCCCAGCGAACGCGATGCCACGCGCGCTCGTGAAAATAGAATCCGAATAGCTTGACCGCCGAATCGACGAGGCTGATGCCCAGACCGAGTCGCAGCGATCCGGTGATGCACCACCCGATGAGACAGGTGCCAAAGGTGCCCATCACACGCCAGGTCAGCGCCTTGACGAGGCTCCGACGCCGCAATTCCACGGCTGTGCCATTAGGGTTCATATGCAGTATTCCAGAATCACGTTTTTCTCGCGCAGCAGGTCGCAGACGGCCTCGACCCCCCGTACGACTTCGTCTGCGGCGTCGAGATTCAAATTCGGTCTGAATTCGGTAAACCGATCATCACCGACGTTGACCACCAGGATTTCGTTGGGGCTGTTCAGCAGCTCGAGCGTCTTGAGATCGTAGTCGTCGACACCCGACACCGAGGTGATGAAGATCTGGCCGGAATCGGTGAGGATGCGGGCCAACTCACCCAGCCGCCGGATAGGGTCGTCGCGGATGTCGCCCTCTTCTCGCAAATCGGCGTCGAGGCCGCGTGTCACATTTTCCATGCCGAGGTAGTACGCCTTGTACTGCATGGCAAACAGGCTCCGCTCCAAGGCGCGGGCAAACGCTTCGCCCACCGACGCGTCGTCGCTCGTGAAGACCACGAACTTCGCGCCATGGCCATAGGTGGCAACACGTTCATCCTTGGGGATGGCGCTGTTTTTCCACGCGATTTCACGTTCACGGATGTGCTCCTGCAAGGTCGATTCCCGGGCGCTGACGCCAGCCAGGATGATCCCCGCGCCGGCGATCTCGTAATTGTCCACAATCACCAGCCGTCCGGTCTGCTCGATGTCGCCGATCACATCGAACGCGACCGGTTTGGGCGTCTCCAGGATGACCTCCGCCACGTCGTGACGGTCGACCTGCTGTTTGTCAGCCACCGTGCCGAGTTCTGTGGCGTCGAGCACGGTCAGCACCTCGACCAGTTTGACCGGCGAGCGCACCGCGCCCAGTTTGAGCTTGTACACCTTGTCCCGTATCATCGGGGAGCGTCCCATCCAGAAGAGGTTCACGCGAAAACGCGTACCCACCTGCAACGGAATCTCGCTCTGCTTGACCATCCACTCGCCTGCCTTGATATAGATCTGCGTATCGAGCGTGAAGCCGGGGGCCTCGCCGGCCGAAGCCGTCTGCTTGACGGGGCCGTTGAAATATTCGATAGAGGCGATCCGCGAGGTCTTTCCGGAAGGCTGGAACACCACGGCGTCCCCCGCGGCAATCGTCCCCGTCTCAATCGTTCCGGTCACGATGCGGCGCTCGTCTCCCTGTTCGGTGAACTTGTAGATGTCCTGCACCGGGAGGCGAAAGGGTAAGGCGTGCGGGAATTCCTTGCGTTGGAAGGCGTCGATCTGTTCCAGCAGCGTCGGACCGGAGTACCACGGCGTCACCGATGACCGTTCCGCGATGTTCACACCTTGCATGCCGCTGACCGGGATGAAACTCACCGACACGATCCCCAGTCGGCCCAAGAAGGCGGTATACTCATCGCGAATGCGCTCGTACACCTCCTGGCTGTAATCGACGAGATCCATTTTGTTCACCAGGACGGCGAGTTGGCGCAGTCCCAGCATGGAGAGCATATACCCGTGCCGTTTGGTGTTTTCGCGAACACCCTCCTTGGCATCGATGGTCAGCAGCGCGGCTTCCGCGCGCGACGCCCCGGTGATCATGTTCTTGAGGAACTCGATATGGCCGGGCGCGTCAATGAGAATATAGCGCCGCTTGGCCGTGCGGAAGAAGCACCGCGCCGCGTCAATGGTGATGCCTTGCGCCTGCTCATCCTTGAGCGCGTCGAGGAGAAAGGCATATTCAAACGGCTTGGCGTTGCGGCGGCACATGGCCTGAACCTGCTCCAGCTTGCCTTTGGGCAACGCGCCGGTCTCCGCCAGGAGCCGACCGATGACCGTGCTCTTGCCATGGTCTACATGGCCGGCCATCACGATGCTGATCTGTTCGTTCTGTTCTTTCGTATCCATGCGCACACTCCCGTATCTCCGACCGATCCCCTCTGGCGGCCGGTCACCCGTCTTCTCCGCTTCCTGTCAATCCCCCGGCTTGCAGCCTAACACGCAACTCCGAGTCCACCCCGGCAACCCGGGGGTGATGTACCTCACATGTAACCGCCTCGCCGCAGGGTTTCCAAACCGCCGCCGTCCTCCTTGTCCTGCTCGCGGCCCGAACGCTCGGCGATGTCGGCGAACTTGCCGCCGCGCAGTTCTTCGATGATCTCCGCCACATTTGTGGCGGTGGAGTCCACCGGGCTGGTGCAGGGGTGGCACCCCAGCGACCGGTAACGCTTCCCGTTGCCTTGATCAAAGTAGAGCGAAATGATGGGAATGTTCTCCCGCTCAATGTATTCCCAGATATTCAGCTCCGTCCAGTCGAGTAACGGGTGGATCCGGACGTGCGTGCCGGGCGCAAAGTCGGTTTTGTACTGCTTCCAGAGCTCCGGAGGCTGATCGCCCACGTCCCACTCGTTCTGCTGGTCCCGGGCCGAGAAATAGCGCTCTTTGGAGCGGCTCCCCTCCTCATCCGCGCGCGCACCCACGATCACGCCTGTAAAAGGTTCCGGTTTGTTTTCCGCCACCAGGCGACCCGCGGTGTGGTCCATCCGCATCCGGGGCCATTCACCGGAGAGGGTGTGTTTCAGTGCCTCGCTTTTCAGCGAGCGGCAGCAGGCCACACGTGACAGGGCCCCATCCGGGAACGTCTGCTTGGCATTGAGCGCGGTCGCATTTTGCCCGACGATCAGGTCCAGACGCAGCTCCCGCGCCAACCGGTCGCGGTAGGTGATCATTTCGGGAATCTTGTAGTGGGTGTCGATATGCATCAAGGGAAAAGGCACATGGCTGAAGAAGGCCTTGCGAGCCAGCCACAACAGCACGGTGCTATCCTTGCCGATCGACCAGAGCATCACCAGGCTTTTGAATTCCCGGTAAGCCTCGCGGAGGATGTGTACACTGGTTGCCTCGAGTTTGTCCAAATGCGTCATGGCTCATCTCCTGTTCCTGGCGATGAACCGCTCCGTCCAGAAGCAGTCATCGGATCTCTTGTTGCCTTGCGATTCAATCACCGCGTCTGAGCGGAAGATTCACTGTTGCGCGTCGTGCAGATGCAATCCGCACTCCTTGTGTTCAGGCAGCTCCCACCACCACCGGCCGGCGCGGCTATCCTCGCCCGGAGCCACCGGCCGTGTACAGCACGCACACCCGATCGAGGGATAGCCCCGATCCATCAGATGGTTGTAGGGCAGATCATGCTGCCGCACGTAGGCGTCGATGTCGCCGGCCGTCCAGTCAGCCAGCGGATTGATCTTGACGATCCCGCCATGCGCCGCGTCACGCTCAATCGTGGCCAGAGAGCCGCGGGTGACACTCTCCTCCCGGCGCAATCCCGTAATCCAGGCATCCACTCCCGATAAGGCCCTGCGCAGCGGCTCGACCTTCCGAATATGACAGCACTCCCGCCGTGCCTCCAGGCTCTGCTTGAACGAATACAACCCTTGCTCCGTCTCCAGTGTTTCGACCGCTTCATGCCGCGGAAAGTACCATTCGATCCGCACGCCGAGTTGCTGCCGGATCTCCTCGGCACAGGCGTATGTCTCCTCCGGAAGTCGGCCGGTGTCGATGGAGAACACCCGCACGTCCTGGCGGACACTTGCCGCCAGATGAATCAGGACCGAGTCTTGCAGACTGGTCGCGACAACGATACGGGGGTGAAACGTCTCCAATGCCCAGCGCACAATGTCCGCTGCAGTTCCGTCGCCCGTGTATGCCGTGCTGTTTCCCGCGTCAGATTGCTCCATATTGCCTCTACCCTTACAATGCCTAGTAAGTCTACGAATAAAGTAGAGTATTTCACATTCGGGATCACTTGTAAAGTGCTTTTTTAAAAAATATGCATTCTGGAAGTGTGTCAACTGGAAGAAAGTATCACACCGATACGATGAAGCGATCATTGCCGTACAATAGAAGTGTTCCGGCTGTTGGTCCTCACATCGTGAACGTCATCGCGCAGGCTCTCGGGGCATCGAAGGAGCCTGGCATTCATGAGGCATACTCTCCGCCGGCCCGGTCAAACCGCGCGAGGCTGTCGGCCAGGCCGCCGATCCGGTTGCGTCCGAGCCAGACGCGACGGTGGCCTTCGACCAGCGCCTGCCAATCGCGACGCAGTTCGGTGCGCGTGGGCCCGTGATCCAGCGCGCCGCTGATCAGCGCGCGGCCGCGTGTGGCGGCATGCGCCACGAGATGAGCCGACTGGCGCACTTCGTCCTCCAACAGCGCCCCGTCGGGGGCTGCGCATCGCGCCCATTCGACGGTGGCGGCGGCACGGGCCGCAATCTCGCCTACTGCCGCCAGCGTTGCGTCGGTGACGCCCTCGCCGACTTTCCGCTCACGGCCATTCGCCAGAATATGGTGCAGTTCGGAGCTGTTGCTCATCTGTTTGCCGCAGGTCAGGTATGCATCGCCCAGTTCCAGCGTGGTCCGGCCGAGCACACCGGCGGCGTCCTGAAAGACATGATGGTCGAGGGCGTCCGCCAGTTTCAGCTCGCGGTTGGCATCCAGACACCAGGAGACCGCAGCCCCGTACATGAACCCCGGGAAACTCACGGGCAACGTCTGCCAGTGTCCGTTATCGCCCCAATCGGTGATCAGGTAACCGGATGCGCCGTGGCGGCGGCCATGCTCGGCCGCCGCCATGAGATTGGCCCTGGCATTCGTCATGCGTCCCGCCAGGCTGTTCCAGGCCGAGGTGCCGGGACAGACGAAAAAGGAGAGGCCCGCAGCGGCGAACTTTTCGCCGTGCGAGGCATACGGGTGGTCTGCCTCATATCCCCATTCCAGCGCGATCACATCCTTCGGCAGTTCGGACACCCATTCGGGGTGCTGGAGGATGATGTCGCCCCAGAAGATCATGGTGCGTTTCTGCGCCGAGACGAGTTTGTAGATTTCGATCAGGAAGTCGAAGTAGACGCGTCCGCACCCGATGCGATCGGCCTTCTCCCGGGAGCGCCCGCAGCCGACATCCCACGTCTCGTCGCACCCGACGTTAAACAGCGGCGCGGTGAAATTCGGCAACAGTTCTGCGTACAGTCCGCGGAGGAAATCCACGCTTCGAGGGTCAGTGGGACACAGGCTGAACGGATGGGGGCAGGGGATCTTGGACCAGGGAAACAGAAATCCGCCGTCCGGACACTCGGCCAGCGGGCGATACGCCTCCACCTGGAGCCATCGCTCCAGGTGGCCGAACGAGTTCTGGTTCGGCACCAGCGCGACGCAGCGGGTCTTGCAATAGGCGTCAAGGCAGCGGATCTCCTCGGCGGTCATGGGGCTGGCTGCCTGCCAGACGGCGGCATGAGAACGGTAGGCGAAGGTGTGCTCGGTATAGAGTTCCAGATGGTTGATGCGCCACTCCGCGAGTCGATCGATCAGTGCGAAAAGCGCGGGCATCGTCGGCACCTTGTCCCGGCTGATGTCGAGCATCACGCCGCGCACGGGGAAATCGGGGTGATCGACGATCCGGCCGGCGGGCAGCGATCCGCCCGTGAGCCGCCGCAACTGGCGCAGCACCATCGCCGCATAAAACACGCCGGCGGCGTCCGAGGCGCTGACCGTGATCGCGGCGACACCGATTTCCAGTTCGTACCCCTGCGCCGGATGCCGGTCCGGGACGCACGCAACCCGCACCGCCGCGCCCTCGAAGGCGGCCGGGGACGGATTGACGGCCGGACGCCAGGCCGGACCGAAGTCGGCTTCCATCGTCTGCAGCGCCGGGAGCAGCTCGGCAACCGGGCCGCGCACGGCGATCACACCGCCGTGCACGGCGAACGAGCCTGCTTGCGCCTCGACGCAGCGGGGCAGGGGAACCAGCTCCCGAAAAGCGGGTGTCACAACCATGTGTATGCCTCCCTGAATACGTCCCGTTTCGTCGCCGTGCGACGCCAGCCGCACGGGACGCGAGACCTTGCCCACCGGGCGTTCTACTGAAACGGTTTGAGCACGGCATCCATCTCCGCGCGACGGGCAGCGAGGATCCGGTCGGTCGTCGCCTCGATGATCAGCCGCAGATAGGGTTCGGTGTTGGAGGGGCGGATGCTCAGCCACCACGTCGGAAACTCCAGCCGCACGCCGTCGAAATCGTAAACCCGGGTCGGTTGCCCGTGCACCTCCGCCGCGGCACGCACCGCGCGGATGGCCGCCTCCTTCTGTTCGATATGGAAGTTGACCTCGCCCGTCGTCGCGTAACGCCGGATGGGGGCGATCAGGCTACTGAAGGTGTCGCCGCGGCGGCGGGCCGCCGCCAACTCGCCCAGCACAATCAGGGCGGCCAACTCGCCCGAATCGCAGTGGAAAAAATCACGGAAATAGTAGTGCCCCGCCAACTCGCCGCCGCAGACCGCGCCGCATTCGCGCAGCAGGACCTTGGCGAAGGCGTGACCCACCTTGCCGATCACCGGTTCGGCGCCGTCGGCCCGGAGCGCCTCGATGACGCCGCGCGAGGTGCGGATGTCGTGAATCACCCGCGCGCCGGGCTCGCGGCGAAGGAAGCGGCGGGCGATGATGGGAATCAGCAGGTCGGGCTGAATGAACGCGCCGGTCTCGTCGATGAACATCACGCGGTCGGCGTCGCCGTCAAAAATCACGCCGGCGTCGAGCCGCCGCTCACGCACCATAGCCATGAGCGGCGCGCAGTTCTCCACTTCCAGCGGATTGGGAGGATGGTGGGGAAACCGGCCGTCGGGGGTGTCGTTGAGATAGCGCGTCTCGGCACCGAACAGTTCATGGACCACGAGCGCGGCCATGCCATCGGAGCAATCGACCGCGAACCGCAGCCCGGTGAGATCGGGTATCCAGGCGCGCAGGAAGTCGAGAAACGCGGCCAGGCGGTCGGTGGTGCGGCACAGGCCGGGCCGGAGCGCGGGCGGCGGCAGGTCGGGCATCCCGACGAGATGCTCCAGTTCGCCGAGCCCGGTCGCATAGCCGACTGGAACGGCCTCGCGACGAGAAATTTTGAGGCCGTTGTAGGCCGCCGGGTTATGCGAAGCGGTGATCTGAACCGAGGCGTCGTAGCCATCCAGGGCCGTGAAATAATAGACCATCGGCGTGGTGCAGAGACCCAGGTCGTCGACCGCACACCCGACCTCGGTCAGCCCGCGCACGAGGGCGTCGCGCACGGCGGGTGACGACAGACGCGCGTCCCGTCCGACCAGCACCCGGCGCGCCTCAAGCAGTCCCGGCAGGCAGCGTCCGATCCGGTACACTATCGCGGCGTCGAAATCCGTCCCGTAGACACCGCGGATGTCGTAGGCTTTGAAAATGCTCATGATCCGACCTGAGTGCCTTACGGCCAAGGAACCGTGAACAAAAATAAGTTGTTACGCTGCCCTCTCCCCCTGGGAGAGGGTCGGGGTGAGGGTTGTGGGCGCCAGCCCACATTAGTCGAGGAGCAGCAGGATCCCGCCCACCCCGTCACCGCTCCCCTGGAGCGACTGGAGAAGCACCTCGGCGCGGCCCGTCAGGTTGGTCTCGGCCGTCAGTGCCTGCACCAGTTGCCGGCGCCGATTGGCGGCCGCCTGAGCCCGTTCCTCAGCCAGACGTTCCTGCTGCGTGACAAGCCAGATGCCGCCCAGTAGGCAGCCGAAGAGCAGGCAGCAGGTGCCGACCAGGAACACCGTGACCAGCCGAACCCGGACCACACGCTCGCTGGCGACCCGCCACCCCTCCTCCAGTTTCCACCGTTCCCGCTCGGACGCCAACTTCTCGCGCTCCAGCGCCATCCGTTCCCGTTCGAGCTGGATCTTCTCCCGTTCGAGTTGCAGATCGACACGCGTGACGGGGTCACCCGTTTCGTCAACCTCAACCACCGTCTCTGGATTCTGAGTCTGCATAAGGCTCTCTCTCTGCGTTGCCGGAATCCCGTGTGGCGCCTGAATTGCCGTTTCCCGGGTCGTTTTTCCCGTGCCCCCGGCTCGACCGCACACCGGATCGCGAAACCGACGCACCGCAATAACCATAGCAACGCCCGTCTGATCCTGCAAGCGAAGACATGGCCAGGGCAAACGGATCTAAAATCTTATGTTTTTCAGATTCTGGCTCAGGGCTTTCTCTCCAGCTTGGCGCGTGGCGCAGGATTTCTGGAGTGCGGCGGCAAGCGGTATTCCGCGCGACGCCGCTTTTATACACAGCGTCGTAAGTAATTGCGCATGCCATTGTTTACTATTATGAAAAACGGCCAAAAATCACACCGTCATGCGCAAGAAGTTATGTCGCTGTGTATAGAAGGGCTGCCCTTTAAAAAGCGGTGTCGCGCTGCGCTTGCCACCGCACTCCAGATCACGCCAGCCCCGGATCCGGCCTTTTAGACAACGACAGGCGCCAGGAGAAGCAAAAAAAGAGAGAAATTAGATGCGTTTGCCCTGAAGACATGGCAAATTACCGGCATTCCGTTTCTGAGATTGCTATCACCGGAAGAAAAGGGTATTCTGCGGTCACCTTTTTAGCGTGGTGTGGCAACTGAGGCGCTTGCAAAAACCTGTTTTGCAAGCGGAGTGTTCAGGTTTCAGGTTTCAGGTTTCGGGTAGCATCTCGCTCAACCACGGTGAGTTGCGCGTTTCCTGAAACCTGAACACTGAAACCTGAAACCGGCGCTTGCGAGGGTTTTGCAAGCGCCTCAACTGCCCAAATGGGTGTGGTGAGAGGTATTATGGATCTGTTGATTTATGATTTGAGTGACGCAATGGTCAGCATTGTCGCGGCCTTGCTCGGCGGCTTGATTGGCTATTTCCTTCGCGGCCTGGTTGGACGCTGGCAGGCCGAAGCGATCGAGAAGCGCGCACAGGCGCGGCTGGATGAGGTGGAAACAGAGGCCAAGGCCATCCTCAAGGAGGCGGACATCAAAGCCCGCGCCGAAGTGGTCAAAGCGCGGGAGGAATTCGAAAAGACGACCAAGGTCCGGCGCAAGGAGCTGCAGGATCTTGATGAACGCCTGAGCCTGCGGCAGGAAGGGCTCGAAAAGAAATCCGAAACGCTCGCCCAGAAGCAGGAGGACCTGCAAAAGCGCGACGCCATGCTCGCCAATCGCAGAAGCGAGGCCGAAAAACTCGCCGCCGAAGCCCAGGCCCGCCTGCAGCGGCTGGCGGGGATGACGTCCACCGAAGCCCGCAAGGAGATCTTCAAGCGGGTTGAGGAGGAGGTCCAGGGGGAGACCGCGGGGTTGGTCCGCCGCCTCCAGGAGGAAGCGAAGCAGACCGCGGAGCGCGAGGCGCATCGCCTGATCGCCATGGCCGTTCAGCGATATGCGGCTCACCATGCGACCGAGATTATGACCAGCACCGTGCAACTCGCGGATGACGACGTCAAAGGACGGATCATCGGCCGTGAAGGTCGTAATATTCGGACGCTCGAGGCGCTCACAGGGGTCACGATGTTGGTGGACGACACCCCCGAGGCGGTGGTCATTTCGGGCTTCGACCCGATCCGCCGCGAAATCGCCCGGCAGGCTCTGGAACAGCTTGTGGCCGACGGCCGGATCCACCCCGCCCGGATTGAAGAGGTGGTCCAGAAGGTGGAGGAGGACATGAAGGCGGCCATCATTCAGAGGGGCGAGGCGGCGGTCTACGATCTCCGCATCCAGGGGGTGCCGCCCGAGCTGATCGCGGCCCTTGGCCGGCTCAAGTACCGTTCAAGCTACTCGCAGAACGTGTTGCAACACTCCATCGAGGTGGCTAACCTGATGGGGATCATGGCCGGTGAACTCAAACTGGATACGACCCTGGCGCGTCGCATCGGCCTCTTCCACGATATTGGCAAGAGCATGGATCACGAAATCGAAGGCGCGCATGCCAAGATCGGCGCAGAACTGTTGAAACGTCACGGCGAAAACCCGGTGTTGGTGAACGCCGTCGCCGCACACCACGCCGACGTCGAACCCGAAAGCCTGTATGCGCTGCTCACCTCGGCGGCGGATGCGATCTCCAGCTCGCGCCCCGGTGCGCGTCTGGAGTCCAAAGACATCTACGTGCAACGGCTTGAGAATCTGGAGGCGATCGCCAACTCCTTCAACGGGGTGCACAAAACTTTTGCCATACAGGCCGGCCGTGAAGTGCGCGTGATCGTCGACCCGGATGTGGTCGACGATACCGCGGCCATGCAGCTCGCGCGCGACATCAGTCGCAAGATCGAGCAGGACCTGCAATATCCCGGACAGATCCGCGTGATCGTGGTGCGCGAAATGCGGTGCATCGAATACGCCCGCTGAGGATGTGGCTCATGAAGGTGCTGATGGTCGGTGACATTGTGGGATCGCCGGGACGGCGCGTGTTCAAACAAACCGTCGCGAAACTGCGCGGCGAGGGCGCCGTGCATGTCGTCGTGGCCAATGCGGAGAATGCCGCCGCGGGCAATGGCGTGACCTGCGAATTGGCCCGGGAGCTGTTTGATGCGGGGGCCGATGTCCTGACGCTGGGAGACCACACGTGGGGGCAGAAGGATACCGAACAGGCGTTTGCCGGGGAAAAGCGGATGGTACGCCCGGCCAATTTTCCGCCGACCTGTCCCGGCTCGGGGTGGACGGTGGTGCAATGCCCACTCGGCCCGCTGGCGGTCCTCAACCTGATCGGCCGGGTTTTCATGCCGCCAGCCGACTGCCCCTTCCGCGCGGCCGATGCGGCGCTCAAGGTGATTCCCGGCGGCATCCCCGTCGTCGTCGATTTCCATGCCGAGGCCACCTCCGAGAAGATTGCCATGGGCCTCTACCTCGATGGCCGGGTGGCGGCCCTGGCGGGGTCGCACACGCACGTCCAGACCAGCGACGCCTGCGTGCTTCCCGGCGGGACCGGTTACATCACCGACCTCGGCATGACCGGCCCCACGGGCGGCGTGATCGGCCGCGAGGCCGTGCCGGTACTGCGGAAGTTCGTCACCGGCATGCCCTCGCGATTCGAGGTCGCCCAGGGGCCCGCCGTACTGGAGGCGGTGATTTTCGATATCGACCGGACGACGCTTAAATGCGTCTCGGCCGTGTCGCTGCGGGTGCGGGAAGTGAAGGCTGGATGATGCGTGACGGGGTGCTCCAGTTTGCCGAACGCCATGTCTACAGCGTGTCGGAGCTGACGCGCAAGGTCAAACTGACCATCGAAGAGGAGCTCGGACGCGTCTGGGTCGAGGGCGAGATCTCGAATCTCAGGCGCCAGGGCTCATCCGGCCACTGCTACTTCACGCTGAAGGATGGCACGGCGCAACTGTCCGCCGTCCTCTTTGCCGGCGCCCAGCGCGGCGGTGCGGTTTCACTGACCGACGGCATGGTGATCCGTGCCTGCGGCGACCTGACGGTCTATGAGGCCCGCGGCCAATATCAGCTCGTCGTGCGCACGGTCGAAGCTGGCGGCATCGGGCTGCTCATGGCCCAGTTCGAGGCGCTGAAGCGCCGCCTTCAGGCCGAGGGACTTTTCGACGTTGCGCGCAAACGGCCGCTGCCGCGGCTGCCGCACCACGTGGGACTGGTGACCTCGCCCACCGGCGCGGCCATTCGCGACCTGTTGACCATCCTGACGCGGCGTTTTCCCAATGTGCGGATCACCCTTGCGCCGGCACGGGTGCAGGGCGCCGGCGCGGCGGCGGAGATCGCCGAGGCGATGGCGATGTTGAACCGGCTGCCGGATCCCCCCGACGTCCTGATCATCGGCCGCGGCGGCGGCAGCATCGAAGACCTGTGGGCCTTCAACGAGGAATCCCTCGTGCGGGCTGTGGCAGCCTCAACGATACCGGTGATCGCAGCGGTGGGCCACGAAACCGACACGACGCTCTGTGATTTTGCCGCCGACCTCCGGGCGCCGACACCCTCGGCCGCGGCCGAGCTGGTGGTTGGGTGCAAGGACGATTTCGAACGGCAGCTCGCGGGTTACGCCCGATCGCTGCGGCTGACGCTCGGCCGCCGCCTTGAACTGCTGCGCCAGCGCTTCCACGCGGTGGCGGCGAACCGGTTCCTGCGCGAACCCGGCCGGCTCACCGAGCGGCGGGCGCAGACGCTCGACAATCTTGAACTGCGGCTGGCGCGCGCGGCGGCGGCCGCCGGCCGCGGTGCGCGCCAGCGTGTGGAACAGGGGCGCGCGCGCCTGCTCGTGGCGCGCGCCACCGCCTTCGCGCCGGCCGGCGAACGGGTCATCCGCCTCGGCCACGAGCTGGGTCGGGCGGCCACACGCCGTGTGGAGCGGGCGCGACTGGCGCTCGACAGTCTGGACCGCCAGTTGCGCGCCCTCGGGCCGCACGCGGTGTTGGAGCGCGGGTACAGTCTCACGCGCACCCACGACGGCACGCTGGTGCGCGCCGCAGTGCAGGTGACGCCGGGAACAGTGGTGCGCACGCAAGTCGCATCAGGGGAATTCGAATCGATAGTGAGGTGAGCGATGGCCAAACGAGAAACCGGAACACAAGAGCCCCGGCTGGGCTTTGAAGCGGCCTTACAGCGGCTGGAGGCCCTGGTGGGGCAGATGGAATCGGGCGAGTTGGGGCTGGATGATCTCGTCACATCCTTTGAGGAGGGGCAGAAGCTGGTCAAACAATGCTCCGACAAGCTGAACGCCGTCGAGCGCCGCATCGAAATCCTCGTCAAGGACGAGGCGGGCGCCGTGACGAGCCGCCCGTTTGAGCCGGATCAGACATCGGGGTCTGTGGGGACAGGGAACGAGTAGCTTTTGTCCCAGCAATTCTCATTTTGAGGCTATTGGGTCATCGGGGTCGGGGTCGGGGTCGGTATCGGAATCGGGGTCGATTTTCCGTTGTTTTTATCGATACCGATACCGATACCGACCCCGACGCCGCTGGCCCCATCTCCATAATTAGAATTGCTGATCTGAGTTGACGGGTAATCACAATGTGTCTATTATGGTGATATGAAAACGACCCTCATACCTATCGGCAACTCGCGTGGCGTTCGGATACCGAAGCCTTTCATCGAGCAGTGCGGTTTGACGGAACAGGTGGAGATGGACGTGAGAGATTGCATGATCCTCATCTACTCCCCTCGGCAGCCGCGCGCCGGTTGGGCGGATGCTTTCGAGCAGATGGCCCGCGAGGGGGACGACACGTTGTTGGACGGTCAGTCGACCTCGACCCGTTGGGACGAGGAGGAGTGGCAATGGAAGTAGATCGCTTCGACGTGTTCCTTGTGGCCCTCGATCCAACTGTCGGACACGAGATCAAGAAGACGAGGCCCTGCACGGTTATCTCGCCGGATGAGATGAACCACCACATTGGGACCGTCATCATTGCTCCCATGACAACCAAGGGGCGCGACTACCCTACGCGGGTGCCATGCACATTTCAGGGGACCGAAGGGCAAATCGTGTTGGACCAGATTCGGACCGTTGACAGAACACGTCTCGTCAAGAAGTTGGGCCGTCTCTCCTCAACAGCATCGGATAGGCTGCTCAGTGTTCTCACGGAGATGTTCCAGAAATGAAGCCCCAACAAGGCGGTGGAGACGACGGGATACCGACGTCTCACCGCTGACGTTATCACGCGCCCCGTGTCCGGCCCGATCCGCCTCGCACAGGCTTGTCACACACCCGCTACATCAGGATTCCGCGTTCTGCTTGGATGAGTGGTCCCTTCACAACCTTCCATGAAAAATCCACACACAAACCTGGAATCCCTCTCCCGCGTCGCCGCCCGTGTGCGCCCGTCCCTGCTCGATGTGTCCCGGTTGCGCCTGTCCCTGCTGGACGGTCCGGGCGGGCTGCGGCGGATGCTCCCCATCGCCGTGCCGATGATCGTCTCGCAGCTCTTTGACACGACGATGATGTTCGTGGACCGGCTGTTCCTCTCGCATGTCTCGCCGCTGGCCATGGCCTCCTGCATGACCGGCGGCATCACCGCCTTCCTGTGCGGTCAGCTCTTCTTCGGAGTCGTGGCCTACTGCGCGACGCTCGTCGCCCATCGGTTCGGCGCGCAACGCCAGCAGGAGTGTCCGGTGATCGTCATCCAGGCGGCGGGAATGGCCTGCGCCGCCTATCCGATCATCCTGCTCATCGGGCGGGTGACCGTGAATGCCTTCACGTGGGTCGGACACACCCCCGCCCAGATTGAACTGGAGACGGCCTACTTCAGCATCCTCATCAATGCCTCGATCCTCGGCCTGCTTCGGGCCGCCTTCAGCGGCTTTTTTGCGGGAATCGGCCAGACGCGGGTCATCATGTTCGGCAACGCGCTCGCGCTGCTGACTAATGTCGGCGCCAATTACGTCCTGATCTTCGGCAAGCTGGGCGCGCCCGCCCTGGGCATCGTTGGCGCCGCCTACGGAACCGTGCTCGCAAGTGGCGTGATGACCCTGTTTCTCGCCATTGCCTTCTTCCGCCGCGCGCTCCGGCCTCCCTTCTGCGGCGTGCGGCTTCTCCGTTTCGTTCCAGAGGTCTGCGCCAAGCTCGTCCGCTACGGCGTTCCCAACGGCATCGAGGGTTTCATCGGCATCTTCTGCTTCACCGCCATCGTGCTCATGATCCACGCCATGGGCGAGGACGTCGCGGCAGCCATCACCATGGTCTTCAATTGGGATCTCGTCTCGTTCTTCCCCATTCTCGGCGTCCAAATCGCGGTCTCGACGCTGGTCGGCCAGAACCTGGGCGCCGGCCGCGTCGCGGGTGCCCGGCAGGCCGCATGGACGGGGCTGGCGCTGACGCTCGCCTACACCGGCTCGCTCGCGATCCTGTTCCTGAGCGCCCCCCACACCCTCCTGCGGCCCTTCACCAGCGCCGCATCGCCCGAAATCGTCCGGCTGGCCGTGCCCATGCTCCGCCTTACCGCTCTCTACCTGATGTTCGACGGCACGGCGCTCATCTTCTCCGGCGCCCTGCGCGGCGCCGGCGACACCTTCTGGGCCATGGTGATCGGCGCGGGGTTCCATGTCGTGCTGGTCACGGCATGTGCGGCGGCGATCTACCTGTTTCGAGCCGGTCCGCTCACGGTCTGGACGGTGGTCTGCTTCACGATCTTCATCGGTGGCATCGCCTATTATCTCCGCTTCCGCCAGGGCCGCTGGCAGCAGATAGGCCTGGCCCTCGCCGGGAAGAATGTTGAATGTTGAATGTTGAATGTTGGGTGTTGAATGTTGGGTGTTGTGTGTTGGATGTTGAGCGTTGGTTCAGAAAAAAGCCCCGACTCTCCGTCTGCGCCTTGGCATGGAGGGACGCGCTTTGTCGCGTCCGCAGGCTTCTTTCCCTGAACCCTTTTTCCCTCTTCCCTTCTCCGAGCTTTTCAGATCGACGGCGTGTTCAAAAACGCCCCCACCCGCTGCAGCAGGTCTTCCCGCCCGGTCGCCGCGTGCAACGGACACGGCAATCCCTCTCGGAAGCGCCGTCCATAACCCTTGGTAACAATTCGCGGATCGGCGATCACCACAAGCCCGCGGTCTTGCGTCGAGCGGATCAGGCGGCCAAATCCTTGACGGAAACGGATCACCGCCGTCGGGACCGAGAATTCACGGAAGGCGTTGCCCCCGCACGCGTCGATCCGCTCGCAGCGCGCCTCGACAATCGGATCGCCCACGGCGAGGAACGGCAGACGGGCGATGACCACGCAACTCAGCGCCTCGCCAACCACGTCCACCCCTTCCCAGAAGGACTGCGCGCCGAACAGCACCGAGGCCCCGCCGTTCCGGAAGGAGCGGGTGATCTGGTCGCGCGAAATCCCCTTGGCCTGCATCAGCAGACGGATGCCCGCTTCGGTCAGCGGCTGCCGCAGCAGATCGGCGCATTGCTGCATCATCTGGTAGCTCGTGAACAACGCGAGCGACCGCCCGCGCGTGGCCGTGAACACGTCGAGCATCAGTCCCGCCAGTTGCTCGACATAAGCCGCCGAATCCGTGCCGCTGCGCGGTTCGGGCAGGAAT
>CAZOJL010000037.1:0-23196 GCA_964580075.1 uncultured Akkermansia sp.
AAATCTGTAACCTGTTCATTCTCAACCTTAGTGCCTTACTGTCTTTCAGCCTATAGCCTTTTTTCGGTTCATGGGTGACCGTGACCGATCACAGGCAGGGTCAAAGCAAGATTACGATGATGATACCGAATCAACGACCTCATCCGCACTGCCATGCGCCCCAGCAATGGGTCAGTTTCCGGGGGGACGGGAGAGATAAGGTGTGTGGGTGTGGGTGTGTGTGTGGGTGTGTGGGGGTGTGTGGCATAGGTGTTAAGTTAAGGGATTTGAACGCCCAAAACCCAACACCCAACGTCCAAGGGAGGTGTCCCGTCCATGGGTTGTTGGATGTTGGGCGTTGGGTGTTGGGTGTTGGTGTCACTCCATCCGGCCGCAGGCCGGCGGCTTCACTGAACCCTGAACCCTTCCCCCTTCCCCCTTCCCCTTTCCCTGCGACGGGGGCATTACTGTGCCAGGAGGGTGCGGATCTGGTTCCAGGCGGCGATGCAGAAGAGCACGGCCATCCAGAGTGTGGCCGCGCCTTTGAGGATGACGCCGGTCAGGAAGCCGATGAACACGCCGAATCCCGCGCGGCAGGCGGGGCCGGCTGATTTTCCGCCGATGAGCTCGCCGGCGACGGCCCCGACGAAGGCGCCCAGAAGGAGTCCGACCTGAGTAAAGAAGAGACCGATGATCAGGCCGATGGCGCCGCCCCAGATGCCGTACTTGCTCCCCCCGAACCGCTGGGTCCCCCAGATGGGCGCCAGATATTCCACACCCGTCACGATCACCGTAATCACCCCCCACACGATCAAGGTCGCGGGAGTAAAAGGCGGAGCGCCCGGGGCCGTGAACTGCAACAGGAGCAGCGCGAGATAGGCCAGCGGAGGCCCCGGAAGCACCGGGAGGACGCAACCGAGGAGCCCCAGTAACACACACACAATCCCAAGGATGATGATGATGAACATGGCAAACGGTCCCGGGTCGTCAGGAGGGTGGAGGGGGCGCGTGACGACCGGAAAAGCGTAACACACGTGAACGCCGGATGACGATGAGGATTATGAGATAAATAAATCTGGACGGTTGATTAGAGGTGTACTACGCTTGAAACGAATTCAGATTCTGATTTAATCGGTGTGCCCTAACGAAGACAGGAGGCTGTAATGACTTCGATCCCTGTGGTCAGCGGCCGCGACTGGTATTCAAATTTCTCCCGCGTCTTCTCCATTACCGTCTTCGGCATCGCCCTGGCGGGGGGGCTGGGATGGCTCGTGGGCGACTTGCGGCTGGCCGGTGAATGGGTTCTGTTTATTCCCATGGCGCCGAGTACGGCCCTCTGTTTTCTGCTCATGGGAGCGGTCTCCTTTCGCCTCACCCACAAGCCATTTGAACCCCCGCTTTGCGGGTTCGTGCTCGGTGGCGCCGGCGTCTGCGCGCTCTTCTCCCTGTTGGTTCTGGCGAGGGCCTTTGCGGGCCCCGACCTGGTCACCGGCATCGAAAGAGCGCTGTCGGGAACGACCGCAACGCTCAACCAGATCCCGATCGGCCGGATGTCTCCGATCACCGCCGCGATCTTACTGTCCCAGACGATCGTCATTTTCTGTCTTGAGCACGAGAGTTGTCGCGTGCTCCGGCCGCCTGTGGCGGCGACTCTTTCCATAGGGGGTGTGCTCGTCAGTGTATTGATGGTGATGGGTTATGCCTCCAGCATGCCCCTGTTTTACACCGGCGCGTTTGTGCCGCCGGCACTGCCGAGCGCGCTGGCCTTTCTATTTCTCACAACCGCCTTGTCCCTGATTGCCGCCCCCCGGGTCCGTTACCTGCAATCGTGGGGGCCGGCCACGTTCCGCGGCAGGTTGTTTTTTGCCTTCTTGCCGGTTACTATGCTGATTTTTCTTGTCCATGACGGCATGGATCTCTGGCTCGCCTCGCACTTATCCGTGCATCCGGTCGTGTGGACTTTCTTTTCCTCTGTGGCCGCGGGAGGGATTCTGGCCCTGGTCATCGTGCTGATGGCGCGCCGGGTCGGGCGCATCATCGCGTCCGGCCAGAAGGCGTTGCTGGAGAGCGAGGCGATGCTGAAGCGGTCCCAGCAGATCGCGTTGCTGGGGCATTATGTTTTTTCGGTGAACGACGGGACCTGGACCAGTTCGGCAATGCTGGACGAAGTGTTCGGCGTGCCGCCGGATTATCAGAAGGACGTGGCGGGATGGATGCACTGTATCCATCCGGATCACCGGGCCGAGATGCAGGAGTATCTGGCCCACGAGGTGTTGAGGGGCCAAAAAAGGTTTGATCGGGAATACAAAATTGTGCGGCAGCGCGACGGTGCGACGCGCTGGGTACATGGATACGGAAATCTTGAGTTTGACGCCGGCGGACAGCCGGTCAAGATGTTTGGGGTCATCCAGGACATTACCGAGCGCAAGATGGCCGTGGAGGCGGTAGCCGCAGAACGAGAGCGGCTTGCCGTCACCCTGCGCAGCATCGGTGACGGGGTCATCACGACCGACACGCAGGGGAACGTGGTCCTGCTGAACAAGGTCGCCGAAGAACTCACCGGGTGGACGCAGGCGGAGGCGCAGGGGAAGCCCATTGCCACGGTCTTCAACATCATCCACGAGCGGACCCGAAAACCGCACGACAATCCGGTCGATCGCGTACTCGCTTCCGGAGCGATCATCGAGCTCGCCAATCATACGGTCCTGGTGGCCCGGGACGGTACGGAGCGGGTTATCGCGGACAGCGGGGCGCCCATCAAAAACGCGCGAAGCGAGACGATCGGCGCGGTGCTGGTCTTTCGCGACACGACCGAAAAGCAGAAACTGCTCGCCAACATGATGCGCATCGACAAGCTCGATGCGCTCGGGGTTCTCTCCAGTGGCATCGCCCACGATTTCAATAATCTGCTCAGCGGCATCTTCGGGTATATCGACATCGCGCGGGAAGGCTGTGGCGCCGAAAGCCGCGAAGCACTCGACAAGGCGCTGGCGGTTTACAACCGGGCCAAGGAACTCACTCAGCAGTTTCTCACCTTCTCCAAGGGCGGCGCACCCAAGCGCAGAACGGGGCAACTGGGAAAACTGATCCGGGAGAATGCCGAGTTTGCGCTGTCCGGCTCGAACGTCCGGTGTGACTACCTCCTCGATCCGGACCTGTGGCTCAGCGAATTTGACGAGAGTCAGATCGACCAGGTGATCGACAACATCGTCCTGAACGCCAAGCAGGCGATGCCAACGGGCGGCCACATCACCCTCTCGGCGGGCAACGTCGTCCTCAAAACCGGGGAGGTTCCGCTGCTGCAGGCCGGCAACTACGTCCGGATCTCGATTGCCGACCGCGGCAGCGGCATACCGCGGCACCTGCTCGGCAGGATTTTCGACCCGTTCTTCACGACCAAGCCGATGGGGAACGGACTGGGACTGACCACCTGCTATTCCATCATGCAGAAGCACGATGGTGCCATCGAGGTGGAGTCCGATCCCGGAAAGGGCACCACGTTCCATCTCTACCTGCCAGCCTCCCACGGTGAGTTGACCGAAGCGGCTGCGGTGCCACGCATGCCCCCTCAGGGCTGCGGCCGGGTTCTGATCATGGACGACGAACCGTTCATGCGGGAGATACTCGACCACATGCTTGCCGCATTGGGTTATAGCTGTCTCACTGCGCAGGACGGGGACGAGGCTCTGCGGCTGCAGGCCGCGGCGATGGAGAAAGGCGAGACGATCGTTGCCGCGATACTGGATCTGACGATTCCGGGGGGGAAGGGCGGCGTGAAGACCGTGGTCGCGCTGCGGAGCAGGATGCCGGAACTGCCGATCTTTGCGGCCAGCGGTTTTTCAGAGGATCCCGCCATCGCCAATCCCGACGCGTTCGGGTTTTCCGACAGTATCCGGAAGCCGTTCACGATGAAAGAGCTGGCGGCGCTGCTGACGAAGCATCTCCGCTCCACAACGGAGCAGCCTGTCACTCCGTGACCCGTCAGGCGGGTCGGTCGTGCGCGAGCCCGTCCGCGTTGCGCCAGCGGACGCGAACGGCATCCAGCGCCGCGGGGTCGCCGCGCAGGACGATATCCCGCGAACCGCCGGGGAGAATGTCGAAGCAGCGGTCTGGGGTGGTGAGCCCTACGGGGGGATCAACCCGGACGAAATGGGCGAACACGTCCGTGGTCAGCCGCAAGACGGCGTGATCGGCGCCGCGCGCGACCACGGCGACGCGCACCGTTGCGGGCGGCATTTTCACCGACTTGAAGTTCATGAAAAAAAAAACGTTTTCGGCGAGCACGCCGTCAGGCCCGAGCAACCGGGCGTGGTAGAAGTCGCCGCTGCGCATCAGGCTCATCCGGTCCATGCGGCAGCGCGTCGCGGCGTTCCGTCGGACGGTGACGGGTTGCGACGTGTGGGAACGGACCTTTCCTTCAAACGAGAGCAGCGCGCATTCCAGCGTCGCCTTGACGGATGTGAGCGTGTCGTTGACGACCCAGGTCGACACCCCGCATTCCTCCTCCTTGATCGACACCAGCAGCGGGGCGCTGGCCCGCCGCACATAGTCGTATGCCGCCTTCCGGCGCATGTAGTAATCGACCACCGACCAGCCGATCTCGCCCCAGGCGTCGGGGAACATCCAGAACATGCTGCCGCCGCAGTCGAACTTGCGCCGGCGTGATTGCTCGATCGCGGTCTTGAGCGCCTCGGCCTGCAGCAGTTGCGAGGCGTCGACAAGCTGCTCCAGCGTCATGGACGCGGCGTCTCCGGCCAGCAGGTCGATGGCCGCCATGACCTTGAGGCCGACGTCCTGTCCCTTCGCCAGGAAGCCGTGGCGGTTGGTGTGGAAGCGAAACCCCTCGGCGTCAATCGCCCGCTGGCTCTCGGGCAGATAGTCGTGGATCGATTCAACCGCCGGCATGCCGAAATAGCCGTATTCGGAATTGAAGGTGCAATGCGCGCGGCGGTAGTTCCGGTAGTCGATGGTGTCGTTGCCGCCGGTGGCGATGCTGATCGACCACCAGTGCTGATCGCCCTGATCTTCGTCGTTGACGTCGGCGCCGCCCCACGGACTGGTCGGCCGGTACGGGCGGTCGGGATCGAGTGTCTTGAGCAGGTCGGGAATCAGTTCGTGTTCCAGCACCAGGCTGGTGTTGGCCTTGCACCCGGGATACCAGTTGTTGTCAAACGCCCAGTCGGATTCGTTGCTGCCGCACCACAGGGCGATCGCGGGATGGTTCCGCAGACGCGGCACGGCGGCCGCGATTTCGTCGGCGAGTTGCTGCCGGAAGCCGGCGTCATCGCCGGGATAGACAAAACAGGCCATCATGAAGTCATGCCACAGCAGGATGCCGTTCGCGTCGCAGAAGTCGTAGAAGTCGTCCTCCTCGAAGATGCCGCCGCCCCAGACGCGCAGCATATTGAGGTTGGCGTCGCGGACGAGGGAGAGCATCCGCTCCCGTTTTTCAGGGGTGACGCGCGCCACGATGCCATCGAGCGGCGCCCAGTTGGCGCCGTTGATGAAGCACTTCCTGCCATTGACGACGAACGTGAAGGTTTTGCCTCCCGGCACGTCTTTGCGCGCCTCCTGCGCGAGTGTGATTTCGCGAATGCCGAAGCGCGTGGCGCGCGTGGCGCAGGTCGTGCCTTCGCAGGTCAGCCGTGTGTGGAGGGTGTACAGGTGGGGTTTTCCCATCGGCCGCGGCCACCACAGACGCGGGTGCGCGGCATCAAACACGGTTTCGACGCGGCGTCGGCCCGGCGCGACGGCTGCGAGCGGGATGGTGTGCTCGCCGATCCCGGGAATAGCGAGCGCGAGCGCGGCATCAACGGGCGCGTCCGTCACATTGTCGATTTCGGCCGAGACGGTCACGACCGCCCGGCCTTTGCCGGCCAGCCGCGTCCGGACCCACACGTCGCGCAGCGTGACGGCGTCAAGAAACTCAAGCCGCACCGGCCTCCAGATGCCGCAATTGACGAGTCGTGGCGCCCAGTCCCATCCGAAGGTAAAGGCCGCCTTGCGCACCCAGATGCTTTCGTGGGTTCCTTTGCCGTAAGACTCCCGCGGCTTCTGTTTCGTCTCGGCCACGCCGGCATCGAGGCGGATGATCAGGTCATTGTCTCCCTGGCGTAGGGCGCGGGTGACGTCGAACCGGTGCGCGATCAACGCATTGGCGGCGCGACCGATCTCGATGCCGTTGAGCCACAGCACGGCCGTGTAATCGAGACCTTCGCAAACCAGCTCCGCGCGCCGGCCGGGAACGGACTCGACCCGGAAGCCGCGACGGAACCACCAGTACCGTTCTTCGACCCAGGCGCAGGCGAGGGCGTTGCGATCGAACAGCGGCTCGGCGATGCGGCCGTGGCGCAGCAGATCGAGATGCACTTCGCCCGGGACGCTGGCATCGAGTGCCGCATCCCACTCCGCGGCAACGGGCGCGGGCGGGTCGCCGCCGGGCAGCAACGGTTTTTCCAGAAGGCGCCAGGAATCATTCAGATGGATCGTGTGCATGGTCGTTATCCTCGTGGGTCTGGGCCGTGAACAGGTCGTCGCGGAAGGTGACGCTGCTCATGCTTTCGAAACAAGCCCTTTAGTGTATGCGTTGCCCCCGGTGCGTTCAATAGGTTTCTTTTCCCCAATCTCGCGATTCTATGCTATACTTGAGGACATATGGGCGGCTGCAAATCCCTTGCAGGCGCACGACGTCAGGTTCCAAACCAGGAGATCAAACCATGCGAGCCACTATTCTGTCAGCCATTACCGTAGGTATTCTGGCCTGTTCGGTCGGATGCCGCACCGGGGCAGGCGACCCGGCGGATGCGTCCGCGTCGCCCGTGATTGCGCCAGCCGCAGTGAAGCAGGCGGCGGTTTCGGTCATTGGCGAGCCGGTCAAGACGTTGATCGCGGCGGCGGCACGTGTTGACCTGCGCACTGAATTCTTCACGCCGGAGGGTGCGTCGTCAGAGAGCATGCCCGCGGCGGGCGGCAGCGTCTCGATCCACCGCGCCGGAGAGCAGGGGCAGGACAACTACAGTTTCGACGCGAACGGCCGCGTGACCCGCCACATGCGGAGCGTCGGTGCAAACTACGCGGCAGGCATCTGGGAAGCGGTTCCCTGATTCCGATCTTTCCTTACGCATAGAGCCGTGGCCGTGCGGCGTCGAACGTGGTCCGGTGTTCCCGCATACGGTCGAGGCTCTCGCCGACGGGTCGTCCCGACTGGATCTGTTCGCGGAGCCAGGGGCCACCCGCCAGCGTGTCGAAGAAGGGGCTCCACTCCAGTTCGGCATGATGCCGCCGGATGGCGGCGATCAGCGCCCAGACGGTGGTGAGCGGGCGGACCGCCTGTCGGTCCGTGACCCGCAGCTCGATACCCGGACAGTCGGTGTCGCGATAACGGGGATGGGCGGCCTTGCCGGGAATGGCCCGGGGGGTGTAGCCAATCGGCTTCAGCTCCACGCCCGCGCACTCCGGCTCGCGCAGGTCCGCCAGGATCCGTTCCGGTTTGAGCCACGGGGCGCCGCATCTGAGAAACGGGGATGCCGTCCCCCGCCCCTCGTTCAGGTTCAACCCTTCGAACAGGCAGGTGCCGACGTACATCAGGGCATTGTCGAACGCGGGAAGGTTCGGGGAGGGGGGCGTCCAGGGGAGACCGCAGGCGTCGAAGAGGCTGTCACGGCGCCAGTTTCGAGCGGTCAGCACGTCGAGCGTCAGGCCGGTGTCGGCCAGAAACGTGGTCTGAAAAAACCGGGCGATTTCCCCCAGCGTCATGCCGTGGCGGATTGGGATCGGGGCGCAGCACACGGGTGAGCCGAAGACGGTGGCGACGGCCCCCTCGAGGGTCACACCGCCGAGGGGATTCGGACGGTCGAGAATCAGCATGGGGACGCCGTGTTCCGCGCACGCCGTCATGCAGGCTTTCATTGTGGCCATGTAGGTGTAATAGCGGGCGCCGACATCGGGGAGGTCGACGACGAACAGATCAATGGACGCGAGTTCCGCGGCGGACGGGTGTGTGCGGGTTCCGTACAAACTGATCACCGGCACCGGTCCGTCGTGTTGCGAACCGACGTGTTCCCCGGCTTCGGCCTGCACCGCCGCCCCATGTTCCGGGCTGTAGATGCAGCTCAGGCGGAGGCCCGGAGCGAGCGCGAGCGCGTCCAGGATCGGCTGCCCGGATCGGGTGACGGCCGCCCGATTGCAGAGGACGGCCAGGCGCTTGCCGTGGAGGGCGGCGAAGCCCCCGCGTTGTGCCTGATCGAGTCCGGTTTGGCAGTCGCCTGATCGTTGTTCCGCGCGGGTTGGGGGCTGTTTGCTGTTCATACGCGCCATCCTGTTTTTGCGCGCCGCTCCCGTCGTCCGTCAGGGAGCGGCCTTGTAAAAATCAACGTCCTGCCCGGCAAAGGGAATGCCTTTGACGTCGGCGATCTGGTCGTCTGCGGTGCGAATGCGGATTCCCGCCTGCCATTGACCTGCCTCTTGATTCAGGCGGAAGAGAATCCGATTCCGGCCGGCCAGGAGGCGAACCGGGGTTTCGCGCGCGCTGCGAATGGCGGTTTCGCGGTACCCGCCCGTTGTCACCACCCGGGCGCCATTAATCCAGACGATGAGCTGGTCGTCACCCTGCGTTTTCAGCAGGTAGTCTCCGGCCTCTTTGGTATCGACCTCCGTGTAGCCGTAGAGCGAAACGGATGGGAGGGCATGGTAGGTGTTGCTGAAGAACATCTGGCCAAAATCCAGCAGGCAGAGATGATCGGTATGGGCCTCGTCGTAGGGGTGCCACGTGTTTGTGGAGGCGCCGAAGGCATAGTTGTTTTTCGGTCGGATATCCTGTTCGGGTTTGTCCGCGTCGGAGGTCGTCATGTAAGGCAGCGGGCCGAGGATGGACCAGTCGAATCCGTGAAAGAAGACGACCGTCCTTTCGAGAACCCGCTCCGAGTCGACGCGGAGCTGGCAGCGCAGCAGATATTCCTTCTTTTCCAAGGGCCGGGGCATATCGAGCGCGTAGGGGAAGCTGGTCAATCCCGCCGCATCGGGGAGGATGACGGGAGAGGCGCGTTCCCGCGTGCGATTCCCCGGTTGATCCAGCGCGGTGTAGAGGACGGAATGGCTGTTTGGGGATATCTGTTGATGGACGTACACGATGACGGCGGGGTCCGGAGTGGCGGTGAGGGTGCGGCTGCTCACACTCAGGCTCAGCGTGACAGGCGGGATATCGTTCGGCAGCAGGAGGGGCGCTTGATAGCCGCCGCCAAAGGTCTGCGTGCTAGCCGCATCCAGCGCCAGATCCTCCGGCGTCAGGACAATCTGATCCACTTTGACATCGTCTTGATACGTTCTGAAGCTCAGGAAGTTGACCCCTGCGGAAATTTCCACCGTACCGACCTGGTGCCAGAGCCAAACAAAAGGCGCGGTGCCGTTACGGCCAACAACCATGGCGGGGCCGTCATTGAGGTGCAGCAGGATCATGTTCGAGCAGGAACTGCGGTGCGCCATCGTTCTCGCCGAGATTCGGTAGGTTCCGGCCCGCGGGGCCATGAAATAGCATCGGGCTTCCAGCGGGCGCTGATCACGTGTGATATTGTAGAAATCGCCTGAGCGCATCTTCGGATCGAATTCAATATTCGCATACGTGATGTCGCCGAGACCCTCCTTGAGGTGAAGATAACCCCTGCAGGAGGCGTCCTCGCTTACGCCGATCTCCCATCCGTAGGTCATGAAGTGGAAGCGCTCCGCCTCCACGACAATGGCATCCCGGCCCAGCACCGTCTGTGTCGAGGCCCGGCGGAATACCATTTCGCCGGTCAACAGATCCCGCGCGACAGGCAGATTCCAGACGTGCAGCCTGAGCGGAACCTGACGCGGAAACAGCCCGTGAATGCGGTAGTCGACGGTGCCGGACAGCATGCCGGATTGCGGATCCCAGCAGAGGTCTTCCTGGGTGTCGGATTGCACGCTCGGGTGGAAGCGAAGCAGATCTGTCGAGATGTAGCCGGGAACCAATTCGGAGAGGGCTTGGGGAAAGTGCTCCCGGTCCAGTTTGAAAGACTGGATGGCATCGCGAATCGCCATCAACCGGTCTTGTTGGAGTTCCAGCCCGATTCGGGAGGGACGGCTGAGGTCTCGGTCCAGCAGGATTCCCAGCACCGGCAGCGCGGCGGCCAGTATCAGGAAAACGAACTTTTTGTGTCGCACCAAGCCTCCTCAACAAATCAATCCCGCGCGCATGGCGGACGAGCCCCAAAAAGAGAGTAGTGTAATACGATGGCGGCTGAGGTACAAGCCTTGTGGCCGCCCTGTGGCCGCTGGCAGACGTCCTCAGCCGCCTCACAGGAGATCGCGGCTGACGGCGTCGGCGACTTCTCGGCCGCGGGCGGTAAGCCGCCAGCAGGCGGGGCCGGCCGATTCCGTGATGCCGTTCCGGGAGAGGGCGTCGAGGCGGCGCTCCCAGGCGGTGGCCAGCGGCTGGGCCGCGGGCCACCGTGTCGCGTGCTGCTGCGGGTTGCCGCCCTCGGCGAGTCGCAGGGAAAAGAGGAAACGCTCCGTTGCGTCTTCGGGCGGGGTGAACGTGATTTCTGTGGTGGGGGGCGGGTTGCCGGCCGTCAGCGCCGCGTGATAGGCGGGCGCGTCGGCCGTGTGGGTGCGGCGCGTCAGCCCGAGGCGCGAGGCGGCCGCCGGGCCGAGTCCCAGATAGTCCTCGCCGCGCCAGCAGGCGAGATTGTGACGGCAGGCAAAGCCGGGGCGGGCGTAGTTGGATATCTCGTAGCGCTCCCAGCCAGCGGCGGTCAGTGCCGCTTCCGCCTGGCGCAACGCCGCCAATGCCGCCGTCTCGCCGGGGAGCGTCACGCCGCGCGTCACCTGCCGTGCCAGACCGCTGCCGGGTTCGATGCTCAACCCGTAAACCGACACATGCGCCGGCTCCAGCGCCCGCGTCCGCGTCAGCGTCTCCCCCCAGGCGCGCGGGTCCAATCCCGGCAGTCCGGCGATCAGGTCAATGCCAAAATTATGAAACCCCGCCGCGCGGATGCGCGCAACCGCGGCCTCCGCGTCGGCGGCGCTGTGACGGCGTCCGAGCGTCCGCAGCGTCGGATCGTCGAAACACTGCGCGCCCAGGCTGATGCGGTTCACGCCCAGCTCTCGCAGCGCCTCGAGGACGGCGTCGGAAGCCGTGGGCGGCGTCACTTCGACCGTCCACTCGACGACCGTCTCGAACGAAACCCGTTGTTGCAGACCCGCCGCCAGGCGGCGCAAGCCTGCGGGTCCGAGGATGGACGGTGTGCCGCCGCCCCAATAAACCGTTTCGGGCGCAACGGCAACGCCGGCGGCCAGCGCCTGCTCCAGTTCCCGGCCGGGGAGATCCGCATACGCCTCCCGCGCGGATGCCGTGCCGCGTACGGAGTAGAATGCGCAATAGAGGCATTTGCCGTCGCAGTAGGGGATATGGACGTAGAGGTGTTTCATGCGAGGCCGATGCAAAGTCCAGCGAGGAAGCCGATGCGGGCGTCGCGCGCGATGGCGCAGGCGGTGGCGGTCAGGAGGAGTGCGGCACAGGCGAGAGCAATGGCCGGCGGCGACGGCGCCGCCCGGATCGCCGCCAGCGCGGCGAGTGCGGCCAGCGTGGCGCTGAAGCGGCAGGCCAGATGGCGCAGGAGCGCGGCCAGCCGGTCGCGGCGTGTTGCCGACGGGATGCCCCGCCAGTGGAGCGGCGTGAACAGCAGCGCCACGCCTGCGGCCAGGAGCAGACCGGCGGTGTGGGTGGCGGGAAGGCGGACGGCGTCGGTCCAGGAGGGCCGGGTGAGCGTCCACGCGGCGGTGATGCAGATCACGGCGCCGACGGCACAGGCGGCTAGCAGGCGGCCGGCGCGGCTCGGAGGCGCGAGGTCGCCGCAGTAGGGACAGGCTGAAGCTTCGGGCGGCAGGGGCCGGTCGCACGAGGGGCATAGCCGCACCCGGGATTGAAGACGCTTCCGCGTTTGCATGCGATCCCCCGTCGCCGCCGCTGCCGCCGGGCGCACGCGACGGTGTTCCGTCTGCGTGTCCGGGCCACCGCCCCCCCCCCGTCCGCACGGCATCAGGCGTATTTCGTCTTGATTGCGCGCCCTGTCCTGGCGCTCGTGTTTGCCAGGTCCAGGATGTGGATGGGCCGGCGCGCCCATTCGGGCGTGATGACGAGTTTCGCGCCGGTTGTCAGGTGGTCGGCGATATTCTGGTAGAGTTTCCATCCTTCGCTGCCCGGATTCCGCCCCCGGGTGATCATCGTCTCACCGGTCTTGCTGTGGGTGATCAGATCAAAGCCGCCGAAATCCATCACATACGTCCCCCGGGTGCCGACGAACTCGACGATCCCGGGCTTGGGATTGGCCTCGATCGAGGAGATGCGCAACGTCAGCATGCAGCCCGACTTGAAACGAACCACCGCCGTCGCTTCGTCCTCGTTCGTATCCTTCTCCCATGGGGTCTTCCAGAAGCCTTTGTGCGCGAAACCGCTGACCTCGACCATGTCGGATCCGATGATCTGCAGCGCGTATTCGAGCAAGTGAACGCCCCAATCATAGAGGATGCCTCCCGAGATCGACTTGCTCGTCCGCCACCAGTCGCCCGGCTTGCTGTAGCCGCCCATGCGGCATTCGACACGCACCAGGTCGCCCAGCACGCCGGTGCCGATCCGCTTGACCGCCTCCAGGATGTGGCCGTCCCAGTGCCGATTGTGATAGGTCGAGAGGACGACCCGGCTCTTTTTTGCGGCGGCGATCATCGCGTCGCACTCCGCCGTCGTCACCGCGAGGGGTTTCTCGCACACGACATGACGGCCGGCCTTGAGGCACTGCAGCGCCAACCGGGCGTGGGTGTTGTGCGGGGTGATGATCGCCAGCAGATTCACGTCGGAGCGCTTCAGCATCGCGGCGGTCGAGGTATAGGTCTGGATGCCGGGGAAGTCCGCCGTGGCGACCGTGAGCCGCGCCGGATCCACTTCCGCCACCGCGACCGGCGTCATCCCCGCGCCGGCCATTTCGTTGAGATGGGCGCGGCCCATGTTGAACGCGCCGCCGTAACCGATCACGCCGACTTTGATATCGGAAGCCTTCTTATAAGGTGTCATAGACATTCTCCATCCCGCATTTCTGTTTTTCAATATGCGCAACAGGCGCTGGTGGGATCCGTATATTCGGGAACGATTTCGAGGCCTGCCGCCCACTGGATGCCGCGCTTGGTGATTTCGAACGCCTGGGGCACGTTCCAATCCGCTGCCACGTGGCCGAGCGACGTGAAGAACACCCGCCCCCTGCCCCAGGTCCGCTTCCACACCACGGGCATTTTCGTCCCCATGATCCAGGTGTAGCCCTGATGCTCGCCGCTGAAGACCGTTGACGCCAACACCTCGTTGCCGGGGTCGGTGTGCATGTAATACTGTTCCGAGTGTATCCAGAACGGCGCCAGGGTAGCGGTGATCGGATCGACCGGATCGAGGTCTGTCACCCGGTAGTCAATCACCCCGCCGGGGTGGGCAACCCACTGGCCGCCGGTCATAAACTGGTATTCGGTGTTGTTGCGGAACGCATCGCACATGCCGCCATGCCAGCCGGCCAGGCCAACGCCCGCGCGGACGGCCTGGTTGAGGGCGTTGAACTGGTCGCCCGAGATCTCGCCCATCGTCCAGATCGGGATGATCACGCGAACCCCGGCCATGAGCGCCGGATCGAGGTAGGCATCGAGGGTGTCGCTCACCGTCACCTCAAACCCGCGGTTTTTGAGCCACGGGACCAACCGGTCTGAACACAACACCGGTTCGTGGCCGTCCCACCCGCCACGCACCACCAGCGCCTTGGCGACGGCCCGCACCCGCTTCGTCTGCTTCGGATTTGCCATGGTAACACCCCTTGTTTGTGACTTCAGCAATCACGCCCGGATTTTTTCCTGAACGCGTCAGCCGCATAGTGTCTACGGTTTGCGGTTCGGAGTCCAGCGCAAACGCACGCAACGCAGTAATTCGGGTGCATGGCAGTTCAGAAGAGGGTTACTCCTTAGTCGTAATCTTGATCTTAATCCTAATCGTGATCCTAATCGTGATCTAAATCTCCTGGTGGAGAACGGATTACGATTACGATTATGATTATGATACCGAATCAACGACCCCATCAGAACTGCCATGCGCCTCCGCTGTTTCTAATGCGCTTGACACTTATCCGCATGTCTGTCACGCTCTTTAGTATGACATCGCTGCTCAAGGCCGGTTTTGGGATGCTTACGGCGCGTGCGGACCGGTGCCGACCGAAAAGCGATTTCTGATCACGTACAGATTCGAAACTTGAACAGGCGAGAATTATGAAACACATCACGATCATGGTTATGGGAATCATCCTGACAGCGCACGTTTGCCTGGCGCAAACCGCTCAACCCAAGACGCCTGCCTATCTCGTGGTCGGCGGCGGTATCTCCGGGGTGATGGGGGATCATAAAGCAATCATCGGGATGGTGGAGTTCAACCCCACGTTTCACGCAGGCCCGTTCGGCACTTGGGTTGGAGTACAGGCCAGTGATCAGGAATATTATCTGGGGGCCGGTCTTCTGTTTGACTGGTACGTCACAGAACAGGTTTTCATCACGCCCAGTTTTGGCGTAGGAATCTACGGAGAACACCATGGAGTTGATCTGGGATCGAATCTGGAATTCCGCTCGGGAGTCGAGTGCGGATACGATATGAATAAATCCGGGCGCCTTTCGATCGGGGTCTGGCATCTTTCAAATGCCAGCCTGGGAGATGTCAATCCGGGAACGGAAATCATGGCGCTGCGCTACGCGCTGCCGATCTAAAATCCCACATTGATCTCCCCTTGCCGACCGGGATCCAATTCGCTAAACTCTGTCTTGCGATGAGCACTTCCCGTGAAATCGAGTGTACGGTGTGCGGACGGACCGCTTGGGCGCGTATCGAGCCGGTTTACGAAGGCTTCCAGCGGGTCGGAGAAGCGGTTGTCTGCACGGCGTGCGGCCATCGTTATGCCGGCACCGCGGCGGCGCCTTTTTCAGCCGCGGCGCGGCGACCGCAGGTGTTCACGGCGGCGGACAAGCCGCGCGCGCTGGACATTTTTGCCGACGACGAGCGCCGCAAAAGCTGCGGATGGTGCGCACACTTTGTGGTCAATCCATTCAACCAGCGGTGCGGGCTCACCAACCGGGACGTGCAGGCGACCGATTTGTGTGTCCGTTTTGAATCCAAACCCGACGCGCAACACCCAACGCTCAACGCGCAACACCCAACTTGAATCTGAGACGAAGGCCAGTTCCGCTTCTAACGCGTTGATGTTGTGAGTTCGGACAGGCTCTAACACTGGCCGCCGATAGCGGGATCCAAATCGGGATCGGGATCGAAATCGACGAAAAAGGCGGGAATTCGACCCCCGATTTCGATTTCGACTGTACGGATGCGCTCATAATGAGAATGGCTGGAGAATTGCTCCCGGGCGCATGGCAGTTCTGATGAGGGATACTCCTTAATCGTAATCCTAATCTTGATCTTAATCTACTGGTGGAGAACGGATTACGATTACGATTACGATTATGATTATGATACCGAATCAACGACCCCATCAGAACTGCCAAGCGCCCATGGCTCCCTGCGGATTGACACCGAGGGTGTCTGTCGGATACCATCAGCCATTATCTGATCGAAGGCTCGACACGTGTCGTGCCGGGCTGATTCCCCCGGGCGTCTTGCTGACCGTCCTGGCGCGCTGAGGTTCGCTATTTCGACCTGCAACGTGCGAGCCCAGACGGTCGTATAAGGAACGTGGCCCCGCGTTGGGGCAGGAGCGACAAGTGCAGTTTCCCGCGTTATTTTTTCCCTGTCATCGTGAAGGTCGCCGTGACACGCGCATAGCTCCGGGCCCCGGCTGGCTCCACGCGGAACGGGCGGCGGTGGAGGTGCCGGCGATTACGGCGCGTCCGATGCGGGAAAGGATCCCGCGCAGATGATTGCCGTGCTCATCGCAACACGCCGGGAGGCCGACCCCCTGCTCACGCGCCTGGAGGCCGAGACCGTTCCCGCCCGCCCGTTCGACACCTGGCGTTTCGCAGCCGGCGGCGGCGGGTTGATTGTCGTCAGCGGCATGGGCTGCGCCGCCGCCCGCCAGGCCACGGCATACGCGCTCGATCAGCCAGGCGTCTGCAGGATTGTCAATACAGGCATTTGCGGGTCGTTGCGCGGTCATGATCCCGGTGCCCTGTTTGGCGTCACCGAGGTCATGGACGGCCAGCCGGATCAGACGGATGGTCCCGCCTCCGGAATCCGCGTTCCCGCCGGTCCGTGGGCCGACCTGGCGCGGGCCCGCCTCGTCACGGTTCTGGAACCCGTCTTCGATGTCGCGCGGCGGCAGAGGCTCGCCGCGCGCGCGGACCTGGTGGACATGGAGGGTTTCGCCATCGCCCGCGCCTGCCGGGAACGCCGCGTGCCGTGTCACCTGGTGAAAGGGGTGAGCGACGGAGCCGATGCGGCGGGCAAAGAGGCGCTTCACCGGAACTTGCCGTTGGTCTGCGAAGCTCTGGCCGGGGCGGTAGCGGCCGGACTGCTGGCTCTGCCTGACGCTCCCAAGCCCGTAGCCGGTCGGAGAGGCCTAGCGGACAAGCTGATGCGCCTGGTCCGCGTCGAACACACGATTCTCAGTATCCCGATGCTGGTGGCCGGAGCCCTGCTGGGCACAGGCGGCGGACGCCTGCCGCGCGCGTCGGCGCTGGGGTTGATCGTGGTGGCCGGGGTGGGCGCCCGCGCGCTGGGCATGGCCATGAACCGGATCCTCGACCGCGACCTGGACGCCTTGAATCCGCGTACCGCCGCGCGGGAATTACCCAGCGGTCAGCTCTCCGTCCGGGCGGCCTACGCGGTGGCCGCCGTCGGGCTGGGCCTCTACCTGCTGGCCTGTGCCGGCCTGGGTCCGCTCGTTCTGCTGCTGTCGCCGCTGCCGGCCGTGCTGCTCATGAGCTATTCGCTGCTCAAACGGTTCACCTGTTTGTGCCATTTCGGCATCGGGCTGTGCCTGGCCGCGGCGCCAGCGGCGGCGTTCGTCGCCGTCACCCAGCGGCTGACCCCCTCCCCCGACCTGCTGCTCCTGACGGCGTTCGCCTTCTGCTGGATGAGCGGATTCGATATTGTCTACGCCATGCAGGATGCCGACAGCGACCGCCGCACCGGTGTCCGGAGCATCCCCGCCGCCTTCGGCAGGGTCACCGCAGAGCGGATCTCGGCGGCGCTGCACCTGCTCGCGATGGCGGCGCTCGCGGCGCTTTGGTGGCGGATGGACGCCGGGCTGACCGCGGCGCTCGCAGGAGGCGTCGCGGCGGCCGCCTTCGTGGTGGCGCACCTGCCCGGGGTACCGCTGGCCACGCGGTTCTTTCCCGTCTCGGCCGTGGCGGGTATTGCCGGGGCAATGGTGCCCATGCTGGAGGGATTCCCATGAATCTTGTGCTCGCCGTGACCGGCGCCACCGGCGCCGCCGCCGCCGATGCGTTGATGCGCCAATCGCCGTGGCCGGTCACGTTGATCGCCAGCGACTGGGGCCAAACTGTCTACGCGCGGGAGTGCGGGCCATTTGAAACTCTGGCGAAACGCGCCGCGCAGGTCTGCGACAATCGCGACCTGGAGGCCGCCGTCTCCTCCGGGTCGGTGCCCACCGTCGGGATGGTCACCCTGCCGTGCTCCGCCAATTCGCTGGCCAAGGTGGCCGCCGGCATCGGCGACTCCCTCATTACCCGCGCGGCCCACTGCCACATCAAAGAACGCCGTCCGTTGATCCTGTGTGTCCGCGAAAGCCCCTGGGGGCTGATCGATTTGGATAACGCGCGCCGGGTCGCCGCCGCCGGGGGCATCATCATGCCCCTCAGCCCCCCTTTTTACATGGCCGGGGGTCGCCCACCGCGGGAGATCACCCTCGCTGAACTCACCGAGGCCTACGTCGATCGGGTGTTGGCGCTGCTGGGCAGACCCGCGCCGCAGACCTGGGAGAGTGTGCGATGAGCTTCCCCGACCTGAGATCCTTCCTGCGGGCGCTCGAACGCAACGGGCAGCTCGTGCGCGTCCAGGCCGAGGTCGATCCCGATCAGGAGATCACCCTCATTCAGCATCGCGTGCTGGCGGCGGGCGGACCGGCCCTGCTGTTCGAACGCGTCAAGGGCTCGCCCTACCGTCTGGTAAGCAATCTCTTCGGCACGCCGCAACGGGTTGAACGCGCGTTCGGCGTCCCGCCCGCCCAGCTCGGACACCTGCTGGCCGGCCTGGCTCACCGCCTCATCCCGCCCACGCCGCAGCGGCTGTGGGAATGTCGCACGGACATCGGCCGCGTGCTTCGCGCCAGGATGCGGACGGTCCGAAGCGGTCCCGTCATGGAGACCGTGTGGTCGCCGCCGCAACTCGAACGGCTGCCGGTGCTGAAATGCTGGCCTCTGGACGGCGGGGCCTTCTTCACGCTCCCGCTGGTGCATACGGTGGACCCCGCGACCGGACAGGGGAACATGGGCATCTATCGCCTGCAGCGATACGACGATGATACCACCGGCATGCACTGGCAGATCGAGAAGGGCGGAGGGTTTCACTTCGACCGGGCCTGCCGACTGGGCCAGCCACTGCCGGTAAGCGTTATTCTGGGCGGCCCGCCAGCCCTGACGCTGGCCGCGATCGCGCCGTTGCCGGAGGGTGTCGATGAACGCCTGCTGGCTGCGCTGATCATCGGCCGGCCGCTGGATGTGATTCAGCGCCCCTCGGGTCATCGCGTCCCGGCGCAGGCCGAGTTCGTGCTGGAGGGGACGGTCAGCCCCGGCGACAGTCGCCGGGAAGGCCCCTTCGGAGATCATCTGGGGCATTACTCGCATTGCGGCGATTTTCCGGTTTTCCGCGTCGCGCGCATGCTGGCGCGGCGCGACGCCATCTATCCCGCCACCGTCGTGGGCAAACCCCCGCAGGAGGATTATTATATCGGCGAAGCGCTGCAGGAGATGACGCTGCCGCTGCTGAAGACGGTTCGGCCCGGCATCTCGGATCTGTGGGCTTATCCCGAAACCGGGTTCCATCCGCTGGCCGTGCTGGCCGTTCGCCAGCGTTATCCGCACGAGGCGCTGAAACACGCCTTGGGCCTGCTGGGTGAAGGGCAGCTTTCGCTGACCAAGGTGCTCGTGGTCGTCAATGAAGGCGTCAACGTCCGCGATTTTGCCGCCGTCAGCCGTCAGATGTGGCAGCATCTGCATTTAGACGACGGGCTGCACCTGCTGGCGCCCACCGCCCAGGACACCCTGGATTTCACCGGCCCATCCATGAACACCGGGAGCCGGCTCATCCTGCTGGCCGTCGGATCCGCTGACACCCCGCTGCGGGCCGAACCGCCGCCCGCGCCCCCGACGGGCTCGCAGGTTCATCCCGATCTGCTGGCCCTGGCGGCCATCGGCCCCGCCGTGCTCGTGGCACAGGTGCGGGAAGGGTTTGATCGTGCCGCCGTGCAGCAGGCCCTGGCCCGGCATCCGGCCACGGAGCGCTATCTGTTCCATGTCCTGGTCTGGCCCGATGTGCCGCTGGACGATGTCCGCATGATGCTCTGGGGCTGGTTCACGCGGTTTGATCCGCTGGCGGATCTTCACCCGGCCGCCCGGGAGGCGGCGGGCAACCGTTTGCTTCTCCGCCCGCCGATCCTGATAGATGCGTCGTGGAAACCTTCCTATCGACGCCCCGTCGCCTTCGACCCCCAGCGGCTGGAACAGGTGCAAACCCGCTGGGCTCATTACGGAATTCCCCTATGACCTCCGCCGGCACAGCCCCCGACCCGGATGAAAACCGGCAGATGTTCGACCGCATCGCCCGGCGATACGACCTGCTCAACACCGTGCTCTCGTTCGGCCTCGATCGCGGGTGGCGGCGCCAGGCCGTGCGAGACCTCGCCCCGTACCCGGGATGCGCCATTCTGGACGTCGGTTGCGGCACGGGGGACATGATGATCGAGATCCTCCGCCACTGTCCCGAGGCGCGGGTGACCGGCCTTGACGCGGCTCGCGAGATGCTCGCCCTTGCCGCCGGGAAACTCGCGCGTGCGGGCCTCACATCGGCCACAGACCTGCGTCTCGCCGACGCCACGGCCACCGGCCTTCCGGCCGGGGCCTTCGGCGGCCTTGTCACGGCCTTCTGCCTGCGAAACCTTGCCGAACGCCCCCGGGCGCTCGACGAATTCCACCGCCTGCTGGCCGACGGCGGGACGCTGGTTATCCTGGAACTCACACGCCCGCAGCATGCACTTCTGCGACTGGGCCATCGCCTGTACAATCACGGGGTCGTGCCGCTGGTCGGACGCCTCCTGGGTCACCGCGGCGCCTATCAGTACCTGGTCGACTCCATCGACCGGTTCCTGGCGCCCGAGGCCGTCCTGAAGATGCTCGTTGAAGCCGGTTTCTCCGAGACGCGCTGCCGTCCGCTCAACGGCGGCATTGTGACCCTTTTCCACGCGTGCAAGCCGACCCCTCCCTGCAAGGGTGCGTGACACACAACCGCCCCTGACTCTGTTTTCCCGTCCCTTCGCATCCCCATGCTCGCCTTCTCCTCCGGCTTGGAATCACTCGGGTAACGGCATAAGGCTTTCACGAAGCGCGCGGAGTTGGCCCACCTCAGCGACTTCTTCTGCTCATCCGGGGTTCATATTCCTTGGCCTGAGGATCGCCGTTACGTGGGTAGTCTCCACAAGGAACTCGGCGGGCGGGCTCCCGTTCTCGGCCAGCGCCCGTTGCGCCAGTTGGATTCCCACGCCGAATCGCTGCACGAGTTGTAACACGCGCATGGCGTCTGCGATGTTCGGGTTCCGGTAATCGTTCCTGCCCGGGTGGCCAAAATTCTCCACGTTGACATCTCCGTAGGGCCCGCCGGGATTGTGAATCTCGATGCGGTCGTTGAACCAGCAGACGCGCACCGGCGCATTGGTGGCTTCATAGGCACGGTGCATAACCGCGTTGCGTGTCAATTGACGGAGCGCTTCGAACGGATAGAGGCTGCGTCGAATCTCGCGATCGGTGCCCGTGATTTGGACCGATGTGCGGTTGTGCCCATGGAGTTTGTCGTCGAGCTGTACCAGCATCGCCGTGAACGAACCTTCGCACCGCCTTTCGTCGATGATGGGGTCGGACAATTCGCAGCCGTCTAGGCGCAGAAACTGGATGTAGGCGCCTGGTATATGAAACCGAGGGTCCCGCGCCAGGGCCAACAGTCCGACCAGCGTGGGAACGGGTTCGTCGGCCGAGATCACCATGCGGCAGGCGGCCAGGCGCTGCTCGTAATCCCGCTTGTTCGCCTCCAGAATCTCTTTCGCAAAAGCGCCCGGCAGGTAATCGTCTTCGAAACGTGCGCGACTCAGGTCCGACAGGGAGGCCGAATGCACGGGATGTAAGTCGTAGGGCTGGTCACGGTGCCGCCGTTTCTCGTTCAGGATACGCTCGTCCTGCGCCGTGGAGATCGAGCGACGCGGTCCGATACGCACCCAGATGCGGCCGCGATAGCGCACGGGCGGCGAGTCGGCGGGCAACACGGTTACGATCGCGACATCCACCCCGCGCAGCCGGCGCCTCTCGACTGTCAACGATGGCGGCGGCAGCATATTGCCGTCGGTCTTGATGTCGGTCAGGGTCCGCAGCAGTTCGTCCGTGATAGGCAGGCCGGATGGCGAGCCGTCGTCTTTCGCCCCGACAAAGAGAACGCCGGGTTTGCCATGCCCCGGCAAGTCATTGGCGAAGGCGCATACGGCTTGGCGGGCGGCATCGGGCGCGTCACCGCGCCATGTCTCCTTCCGCTCGGCCAGATCGGATTCGGTACTGGCGAGCAGCGCTTCAAGTTCTTCGTCTGAATAAAGTCTGGGTGCAGGCATGGTGTTACTCCTCCCGGTTGCCACCCGGAAGGGTGGCAATCTCTTCAGACCGATAGCCATCGTTCTTGTTCTCGCATGGGAACGTGCGCTGGCGGTTTCGCATCCGATTTAACCCGTTCAAGATTCGTGGGGCAAATATAACAGGCCGCGACCGATCAGCCCAGCAGAAACCGCCAAAGTCCGATAAGAACCGGTTCGGAGGTTCGGCAGGCCATTTATCGCGGGAGCTTAAGTTTCAAATTCCCTTCGCTTTCCCTGTGGCGACCTCAACAGCGCGCGGGCAGGCGCGCAGGGACGAGAAAAGGGGGTTTCCTCACGAGGGATTCGCCGGTGCGGTTTTCAAAACACGGGCGTAAAAAGGATAGCGCGCTGGCGCGTCGCCGGGCAGGATATAGCGCCAGCGGCGGTAGTTGAGGCACCAGAGCGAAGGATGACGCCGGATGACGATTTCAAAGGCCGTGGCTAGCTTCTGAATTCGCTCCGCATCGGCGATGAGCGGGTCAGCCGGGAAGATCTGACCAAATTCAATGCGGTAGCGTCCGTCTTTGAGAGGCCGCGACCAGACAAACACAAGCGGCACGTCGCACTTGCGGGCCAGGATGGCAGGCGCCAGCGAGATGCCTGCGGGCAGACCGAAGAACGTGACCCAGGCGCCGCCCTGCCACGTATGGGTGTGCTGGTCGACGAGCAGTCCGACGGATCTCCCCACCTTGAGCGCCCGCCATAACAGGCGAAACGCACCCACGGCGGGAACGATCTCCTGTCCGATGGTCGAGCGTAGCCGCGTCAGACGATCGGTCATCGCGGGGGTGCCGATCTGCTTGGCGACCGACGTGACGGGAATGCCGCTCGCGACGCAGGCCTGGGAGAGAATCTCCCAATTGCCGAGATGGGCGCTGACCATGACGGCGGGAGTATGCGCCCGGATGGTGTCCAGTACGCCGGGCGCAAAGGCGACCTGGTCCGTGATGCGCGCGCGGGTATCCCGCGCCATCCAGGGAATATTCACCAACACACGCGCCATATTGCGATAAGCGCCGTACACGATGGCCCGCTCACGGGCCGGACTCAGGCGCCCACCGAACATCAGTCGCAGGTTGGCACGGGCAACGGCTTTTCCACGACCGTCCAGCAGGAATGTGACGTCGGCAATGAAACGGGACAATCGCAGCAGCGCCGCCAGCGACAGCGGTGGTATGATCACCTGCGCGACCCAGATCATCAAATATTCTCCGGGGCGGCGCACCCGGCGATAGAAAACTTTTATCCTCTTGGCCATAGCGGTCAGCAGTATAGCAGGTCCGCCCGGCAACGGGAAACATCCCATCACCAGCCCAGCAATTCTAATTTTGAG
>CAZOJL010000038.1:0-23163 GCA_964580075.1 uncultured Akkermansia sp.
CCCTTCGCCACCGCCCGCACACGCCGCCCGCCTCCCCACTGTCTGAATCGCAGCAGCAATTCTCATTTTGGAGATGGGGCCATCGGGGTCGGGATCGGTATCGGTATCGATAAAACCAACGGAAATTCGACCCCGATTCCGATACCGACCCCGACCCAGATGACCCAATAGCCTCATCATTAGAATTGCTGAGTTTAGGCTGAGGGCCAGGCGCTATATGGCGTTCCACGCCATGCGCCGGATACGCGAGGAAGCGCCGGCGCGGGGCAACGGCCAGGCCACCATGTAGGTCCCGTGTCCGAAGCCGGGCAGCGGCGCACCGTTGCTGTCACGAAACTGGTCGGCCGTCAACCGATGCACCCCATCCTTCGGGTTTTCCACCTTCCACTCGTAGGAGGGGCCCGCCACGCACGAAAGCCCCGGCTAGGCGCACCCTTCAACTCAACCAATAGCGTGTGAACTCCGGCAGGTGGACGAGATTCAGGCCGGTTCATACCGAAGAAGCTCATCGCCGCATAGCCGCGCCGGATGTTGTAGAGCAGATTGCCACGGCTGGCGGTCTGGCATCCGCCGTGAATATGCAGGATGGCGGGGAAAGGACCACGGCCTTCCGGAAAGCCGACGAGCCCGTATGTGCGGACGCGGCCATCGGGCAGTTGGAACGTCGTCATTCGGAACGGACGCAGCGTCACGCCGGCTTCGACGACAGGCTCCAGCCACTCCAGGTCAAGACGGGATGGATCAGGGCAGAAGTTGTGCAACGGGTTCATACTGTTCATACCGAAACCTGCCACTTGACGCGTGATGCCAACGCCGTGAACCGCCGTTTGGCCTCGTCCATTGGGGCGTCCTTCTCTATAATCATTGACGGGAGCCGCGCAAAGGCGTAATTTAAACATTTCCATTGGGAGCCAAAGGAGAACAGGATGAATAAACGGATGAAGATCGGTAGGCTGCAGGCGCTCGCGTGTGGTCTGCTGCTGGCCGCGGTTGTGGCGCGCGCGCAAGAATCGGAACCACCGGCAGCGCAGACCGACGATAAGGAACCGACTGTCGCCACGCTGCCGGCGACAGAGCGCACGGAAGGGTTGCGGATCGAAAACGTGACGGTCACGGTGCGCGACGCGACGACCGCCACGGTGACCTTCGACATTCGCTGATCTCATTCTTGGCGGTATGGGGTCTTTCACGACGCCGGCTGGGTGTTTTTCAAGGCGCGGGCCGATGGAAAGTCGGACTGGCAGCATGTCCGGCTGGCGGCGGACAAAGTGCTGAACCCGACGGGTTACGGACAGGAGAAGGGCGGCACGCCGCTGGAGTTCCTGGTTCCGGATGGCGAAGATGGCGTTACCGGACTGTTCGTGCGGCGCGCCGCGGATGGAGGCGGCTCGGTGTTGGCGCGCCACGTCACAGCGGTCGTGAATCTGGCGTTGGCGCCGAACCCTGAACCCCGAACCCTGGCCCCTGAGGTCCGCGCCTTCGGCGTGGAGATGGTCTATGTGCCCGAGGGGCCGTTCTTCGTGGGCCTCGGCGCGGAAGAACCGTTTGCCGGTGGCGGCTACGGCTTTGGCGGCGCGGAGCAGAACTGGTTGTACCGGTACACGCGCAATGACGGTCGGGATTTCGTCGCCACATTCCTCTATTCGCGGGTCGGGTATGTGCCGGCGTGGATCATCGGGTCCCCGGAAGACAAACTCCCGGCCTACCTGGTGAACGGCCCCGGCCCGATCCCGACCGGTTGCCAGAAGGGCAGTCTCTGGGCTGTGGACATCAAGCCGGAGAACGGGGGAGAGATCCCGGCGGCCTTTCCGAATGGCTACGCGGCCTTTTACTGCATGAAATATCCGTGGATTACGCAGGATCAATATGCGGATTTCCTGAACACGTTGACCCCCGCACAGGCCAAACCGCATTATTGGCTCGAAGGGCATGGCATGGCCGTCAGCGGCGGCGGCAGCGCGGTCAAGCGGGTAGGCAAGGCGCCGGACTACACCTATGCCGCCACGGACCCGGACGAAAAGTGCCCGTGGATCTCCTGGAAGGATGCTGTGACCTACGCGGCGTGGGCCGGGTTGCGCCCCATGACCGAATTGGAGTTCGAAAAAACCCTGCGCGGGCCGGAGTTCGCGGCGCCGAACGACGCGACGCCGTCGTACTGGGGGGTCAACGGGGTGCAGGCAAACCGACTTTTCGAGCGGACGATCTCCATCGGCGATGCGGTGGGCCTCGCATTCAAAGGCTCGCATGGCCGCGGCACGCTGGAGCCGCCCATGGACTGGCCCGCCACGCATTTTGAAGGGGTGATCCTTCGCGGTGACGCGGTTCCCAGCGTCTGGGTGTCGGGCAGTTTCGTGCCGACCCACCTGCTGACTGCGGGACGGACCTTCCCGCTTTATGCTGACGCGGACCAATCCAACAATCCGTATCCCGGCTGGCGCGGGGCGCGCTCGGCCCCGGCGCCCGCGGGAACTGCGCTGACGGATCAGGCGGCGGGTGATCTCGCCATGGCACCATTCAACCGCCCGGAGCCGGAGACTTACAAGCTTGCCCGCATGAAGCAGGCCATGACGCCGGACGGCGCCCTGGATGAATGGGAAAAGCCGACACTGACCCTGGACGAGCCCTTCTTGATCGAGCCGCACCATATGCGGTTCCCTGCGGGTGACAACACCAACGCGTGGCGAGGTCCTGCGGACATGAGCGTCAAGGCTTATCTGGGCTGGGACGGCGAAGCGCTGTGCGTCGCCGCCGAGGTGAAGGATGACGCGCAGTGCAACACGAACGCCGTCGACAGCCTCTGGGACGGCGATGCCATGAATTTCGGGCTGATCGACGCGGACGCGAACCAGACCGATCTCTGGCTGGCGTTGACCACGGACGGCGTCGTCCTGAATCCGCTGGCGGATCCCACCGAAAAACTCTCGACAATCGCGACGTCCGCCGTTGTGCGGGACGAGGATGCCAAGGTTACACGGTACGAACTGCGCCTTCCCCTGGCCGGGCTCAAGCTGAAACCGGGCACGGAATGTTGCTTCTATTTCCGATTCTTCGATAACGACGGCGGCGGCGCGCGATACCGATTCCAGTTGGCACCGCTGATCACCGATCCTTTCAAGGCGAAGCTGTACTCAAAGTTTGTGTTGGAAGAGTAGGGGTAGGTGGGGAAAGGATTCAGGATTCAGGTTTCAGGTTTCGGGTTTCAGGAAAGAGCCGTTAGACAGGTCAGACTTGTCCGACGTGTCCGACAGACGGAAAGGATGAGCGCGATGAAGAAGCAAACAGGGAATGGGGCGTGGACTGCGGCGTGCGCGGCGGCGTTGGCCGCTTTGCTGGCGGCCGGCACGGCGAACGCGCAGGTTCAGGACACCAACGTGGTGGAATTTATGAACGACCCGGCCGGCCGGGACGTGACGTGCACGAATGTCCGGATCGCGCCGCGCGACGCCAAGACCGCGACGATCACGGTGGACCTCTCCTGGGGCCCGTCCTGGCGGAACGCAGAGAACCACGGTGCGGCATGGATATTCTTCAAGGTCCGCGCCGAGGGCGCGAACGAGTGGCAGCACGTCCGGCTGGCGGCGGATCGGGTGCTGAATCCCTCCGGCTACGGCTGCGCACAGAGCAACAAGAAGATGGATTTTCTGGTGCCGGAAGGCGCAGACGGATTTACGGGCATGTTCATCCGGCGCGCCACCCAGGGGTTCAAATGTTCGGCCGACATGAAGGGTGTGACGGCGGTCTGGGACCTGGCGGGCACGCCGGGCATTACCCAGGATACGAAGGTCCAGGTCGGCGCCTTCGGGCTCATCATGGTTTATGTTTCGGAGGGGCCTTTCTGCCTGGGCTCCGGCGGCACGGAGTCGTACGGTTTCTACCAATACACCGACGACAAGCAGAATACCCAGCCTTACACGGTGACAAACGCGGGCGCAATTCCGACCGGGAAGGAGGCAGGGCAACTCTGGGCGCGCGGGGCGGAACCCAAGGATGGTGGCGAGATACCGGCCACCTTCCCGAACGGGTATGCGGCGTTCTACTGCGCGTATAATCCGCTGTCGGGCAGCCAGTACAGCCATTTCCTCAACCTGCTGCCTCCTGAGCTTTCCGATACGCGCTATCATCAGACCCCTGAGAATGTCGGGCCGGGAACGACGACGGGGCATTACATGCCCTGGACGGGGGAAATATGGCGCACGGGAACGGCGTCGAAATACACCTACAAGTTCGTGCACTATCGCCCGGACGGCCGGATGAAACATACCGGGATACGCTGGCTCTCCTGGGCGGATTCCGCGGCATACATGGCCTGGGCGGGGCTGCGGCCGATGACGGAACTGGAATACGAGAAGGCCATGCGCGGGCCGCGGCGTCCGATTCCGGACGAGGTGCATAACTCGTACTACGAAATCCCCACGCGCGGCGGCGGTCAGACAGGGCGTCCGCGCGAGCGGGTGGTCACGGCGGCGACGTTCGAGGGGTGGTCGCCCGACATGTTCCTGGCCACGCACGGGCTTGGCACCGTGACGCTGCCCGCGGACTGGCCGCAGGAGAATGCCGTCGGCATCGGGTTCCGCGGCGGCTACTTCAACGGCTATGACGGGGATTCGCTGGGCGGGATGGAGTTCTCGCGCACCTCGAATCGCAAGGCCGCGGCTCTGGTGGATCCGGTCCGACGCGGCGGCTACGGCATTCGCGCTGTCCGCACGGCGCCGGACGAAGCGGCGGAATATTCGCCGGATGAGGCGGAATGAGAAAGGTTTCAGGTTTCAGATTTCAGGTTTCAGACCGTAATTTGCCCATGTCGACTGCTGACGATTGCTATCAGCGGCTATCGATAGCAATCGACACGTACCGCGTAACAAAAGGAGAAGCCCGATGACTCGCGTCCTATTCGTTTTACTGTTCATCATCGCCCTGTTCGGAGGCACGGCCAACCTTCTGGCTCAGGAGCCCTCTCAGGCGCCCACGTCCTACGGCGAAGCCAGCAAAGTGGATGAGCCCATCTTGCGGGTGCCGTTTCTCAGCAAGCCCCCCGAAATCGACGGCATGATGTCGCCGGGCGAATGGGACGACGCCTCGGCGCTCTCCGGTTTCTGGTACGACTGGGGATTCGGAACTTTCAAGTTCATGGCCCCGCAGCAGACGCAACTCCAGATCTACGCGGGTTATGACAAGGAGAACCTCTACATCTGTCATTCCTCGCCGATCTATCCGGTGGACTCCTGGCTCAAGGCGCGCGGACGTTTTCCCGATACACTGATGCATCCGATCTACGGTACCCTGGCAGACGATCATACTGAACTGGAGATTCGTCCGATCGAGGATATGGCCCGCGGTTTCAAGCTGGGGCTGCTGCGCTGGGATGTCAATCCCCTCGGCACGGTATGCGACTGGTATTGGAGCCTCGACGGCAGCGATTACAAGTACAACCCCGGCGCCAAAATCCGTTCTCTGGCTGACGGAACAAGGTGGATCATCGAATACGCGATCCCCCTGAAGTCGCTGCGCTACGGACAGTACGACGGAAAAGAGGAGGACGGGCGGCCCATCGTCGACATCCCGCCCAAAGACGGAACGGTGTACCGCGCCTGGTTCTCGCGCGGCATCGGCGGCAACGGTGCGCTTTTCAACGCGTTTGATGCGCATGGGTGGAATGTGACCAAGATGCAGCTCGTGTTCGATTCGAAGGCCCCGGTCATCCAGATCAACGAGCTCGGTCCGTTGATGGACGGCATTCTGGACGTTCAGATGACGCTGAAGAACCACAACACGCGGTCGGAGACCGTGCGCCTCGGGTTCCACATTGAGAGCGGCGACGGCCCCCTGTATTCGACCTACGAGTCGGCCGAGACCCCGGGCGGCCTGATTGAACTGCGGCCCGGCGAAACGCGCAAGATCAAACTGCGCGGGCAACTGCCCGGCATGACGACCGGCGGCGACGTGCTCTGGTTCGACGTGCGCAGCAAGGACGAACCGAGCAAGAGGATTTTTCTGACGCGCCTGATCCATTTCCACATGATGGATGCCGGCGGGCCCGGTGGCGGCACGTTCCGCGAGACGCGCATCGACGCCATCGAGAAGCTGAGGCCGCCGCGCAATCCCGATTTCGATCTGCGGGTGGAAATCGATCCCTACACCAAGCGTTTGGCGGCCGTGGTGGACCGCGGCATCGAAGGCGTCAGGGACGAGGTGAAGACGGCCGTGGATGCGCAACTGATCGTCAAGCTGATCGAGTCCGGGGAGCAGACCGATATCCACGAGTTCTCCGCGAAGATGGTCGGCAACTTCGCCACCTTCCTGTGCGATGCCACCAACATGGCGCCCGGCAATGTGTACCAGGTGACGGTCCTGCTCTTCGACGAGAACATGAAGATCGTGGCGGAGCAGACCGATACCAAGCCGTTCGTCCATCTCACGTCCGCCAGCACGTTGGACAAGCCCATCAAGGGCGAGAAGATCCAGATGCAGCCCTGGCTGAAGGAGAAGACGGACCGTGACCGGGCGAATAGGGTGCTCGTCCGCGAAGCGCCGCGCGGGACGCGGCGCGAGTCGTATCAGAAGGCGCCGTGGATGGAGAACACGATCGGGCTCGACGACACCGTCTGGGAGCCGTTCACGCCGATCGTGGCGGACGACACGGGATTTAGCACGCTCAAGCACCGCTTCACGGTGGACGCCTCGGGGCTGCCGGCGCAGATCGTCATCCGGCCCGACGTGCGCGAACTGCCGCTCGAATTGCGCGGGGCAGACGCGAAAGTGCCGGCGGAGACGCTGTTGTCCATCGGGCGGGGGCCTCAGTTGCGCGCGCCGATGCGGCTGGAGGCGGTGATCGGCGGCAAGCGCGTTTCCGCAAAAGTGGTCACGCCAGCCAAGGCCGTCCGGACCTGGAAGAGTGAGATTGAGTATGTCTCCACGCTGCAGATCGGTCCGATCCAGGCCGAGTTGCGGATGCAGTACGACTGCGACGGCTCGATGCACGCGACGCTGAACTACGGAGCCGACACACCGGCAAAGATCGACCGGTTCGAACTGGTCACGGATATTGACGGCACGGTGGACCTGGCGATCTCCCAGTGCATCTCCGGCGGCGGCGACCAGATGGGGGCCGACCGGTGGGAATGCAGCCTGCCGAACAAGCCGGGTGTGATATGGGACAGCACGATGACGAGGCTGGAACTGTTTTACAGCAAATTCGTTCCCTGGATCTGGTTCGGCAGCGCCGATCGCGGCTGGTCGTACTACAGCAAGAACGACGAGGGCTGGATTCTGGACCGGGAAGGCTCGGCGATGCAGATTGAGCGCAACAAAGCCGGCGACGTGACCTGGCGTCTGGTGTTCGTGAATCATCCTGCCGAGGTCAAGGGAAATCGGACCATCGAGTTCACGTTCCTGACGCATCCGGCCAAACCCAAGCCGGAGAACGCCCGGCTCTATGCCTGGCAGTACAACGCTGGCGAGGAATGGATGGCGTCGAGCCCGAAGCTCTGGCTGAGGCCGGCGCCGGCCTTCAACGTCGAGGGCTCGAAATACACGTTCCGGGGCGATCTCAATGATCCCGTGTACCTGTGCGGCGACGAGGAACTGAAGAAGGCGTGGTGGACGGCATCGGGCGCGCCCACGAACATTCCTTACGAGAATTGCGGCGAATGGCGCAAAGACAAGCCGCCGTACTGGCGCTACCTGTTCGTCGGCGAGTCCACCTTCATGAATCTGAACGAAATGAACCGGCTCTACGAGGACAAGGCGATCTTCTACCTCGAGCGCCTCGTGCGCATCGGCCGGTGGGTCGGCTGGTTCATGGATCCGTACCAGCCGGCGCAGACGTCGCAGAACGTGGCCATGGGCGATGCCTGGTACCGCCCGTTGGACTCCGTAGGGACGAACGAATTGCCGTGGCAGGCGGGATTCACGATGCCGTTCATGCGCGACGTGTACAAGCGCCTGGCCCGCGTGCACGCCGAGAACAACGTGCCGCAGCGGCAGCATGTGCGGGCGAACAACTCGGCGCGCATGCTCGAATCGTTCCTGTGGGACACCCTCATCCTGCAGGATTGCGGGGCCGTGTTCCGGTCCTACGACATCGACCTGATCGTCGCCTATCCCAACTCGCTCTACCGCGCGATGGGAATGAACTATTCCGGCCTGATCGCCACGATGGTGCCGGCCGAGACCCCGACGGGGTCGGGGGACAACCCGGTTTTCGACCGGCAGATGCTCGGCTTGGGGCTTCTGCACGACTTTGGCGTCACGCGCGGCGGCGAGCTGCTCGCCGGCGCGACCCTCGGTCTCACGCACATGGAGCACGAGGAGCAGGCCGTGCGGCTGCTCAGCCGGCTCTCGCGCTTCGGGTTCTTCGAGGATGCCGGCATCGAGAAACTGCCGTTCTGGCGCAACGACGCGCAGGTGCGCATGGGTGACAAGCCGGGCGACGAGAGCAAGGTGCGCGTCACGGTCTATCGCCGGCCGCTGGAGAACGGCAAGGGATACAAGGCCCTGTTCGTGATTCTCAATGAATCCGACGAGGACGTCGAACTGCCGTTGGATATCCGCAACCCCGCACGTGTATTGGGCGGCCCGAATACGCAGAAGCGCAGTGCGGCGCTCGATCGCACGGCGATTCCCGCCAGGCTTCAGACGGTCTGGGCAGCCGTGACCGCGAAGGCGGATGATACGCCGGTGCTGACGGATCTGGAGACGGGCGAACTCATCGCGCGCACCGGGGAGAAGGGCGAACGCTACGGGCCGGTCTTGATACCGTATCACGATTACCGGATTTTGTATGGGGAATGTGAGAAGTAAAAGACGATACAAACGGACTTCGTTTCGTGTGAAAAGTGAGGGAGCATGATGAGTACAGAAAATGTAACATTGAGATTTCGTGCGCGTTGCCATCTGGAGTGGACATCCTGTGTCGCTGTCATTGCGCTGCTGCTGGCCACTGCCACTGTCCGCGCCGACATCACGCTGTCGAACCGCGTGGTGATGACACCCCGGCACAGCTTCACGGTGGATGATATCGGGTTGCCGGCTCAACTCGAGATTCTCGCAGTGACAAACGACATTCCGTTGGTCTGGCGGACCGAGAAGGAGTGGCCGCTGCCACTGCTCAAGCGTATCGGCCGCGGACCGCAATTGGCGGCGCCGGTGCGCCTGGAAGCCGTCATGGACGGGATGCCCTTTCAGGTCAAGGCTGACGCGTCGGCCGAACTGCTTCAAACGGACGATGGCGTAGAGGCCAACGCCACATGGCAGGCGGGAGAATTGAAGGGGCGCCTGCGCGTGCGCTACGCCGCGGACGGGTCCATGACCGGGGAGGTAACGTGTGATCCCAAGGGAACCGCGCTTGAGAAACTCGACCTGGTCATGGAACTCAGCGGACCGGTGGATACCGCCATCGCCGGCAATCCAGCCGAAGCCGTCGCCGGCAAGCCCCTGCCGCCGGGCTATGGCAGCCTCGATCCCAAGTCGGGCATGCTGTGGCTCAACGGGGCTGATCCGGTGGGAGACGGAAGTCTCCAGAAGGGGCTCGTGAAACACTTTTTTCTGGGCAACGGCGACCGGGGCTTTACCTGGCTGGCTCAGAACGCAGAGGGGTTTGTCATCAGGGACAAGGAACCCTCGATGAGCGTGGAGCGCAGTAGCGCCGGGGACGTCATCTGGCGGATGGCGCTGGTCAACATGCCCGCGAAGGCCGGCGCGCGCACCATGGGCTTCACGCTGCTGACGCATCCGGCTCGGGTGACCGCTTCCCGGTTGCGCCTGCCGCAGTGGCAGCCTTGGACCGATAAAGCCGCGGTTCCGGCCCTGGACGCGGCGGCTCGCGGCTCGCTCTCGGGAAGCAATCTCCTGGTTCGCGCCGAGGCCGGCTCGGTGCACGAGACTGCCGCCGCCCGCGCGCTGCTGGAAGGCCCGGCAGGCGGCGAGGCGCTCTCCGCCGCGGCCACGCTGGCCGACCGTTTCCCGCTGGGGTTGTTCCGCTACCTGGCCGCCCCCCACACCTCGCTGTCAGCGCAATTGCTTCCAAACGCCGCGACAATGACCACCTCCGGAAGGTCGCAGGCTTCTGATCGTGTGGCGCTGGGCCGTGCGCTGTTGCACGATATCGGGGTGGATATCCGCGGGCTTGCCAGCCGGGTCGCCGCTACAAGCGTGTTGCGGGCGCTGGATGAATTCGGTTATTTCAACGACGATGGCCAGATCGAATTCCTTCCTTACTGGCGTACGGATGGCCTCTTCCAGTTAGGGGAAAAGTTTGAGGGCGATGTCGGGTTTGCCGTGACGGCGGAGAGCCCGACCGCGCGAACGAAGGTGACGGCTTTCATACGGCCGGCCGGGGTCGAGTTGGTGGGCAACAGGCCGGTCGTCCGCCGCAAGGCGCTCTTTGTGCTGGTCAACGAAGGGACCAACGCCGTGCGGGAATATCTCTACATCTGGAATCCCAACTATGTCTTCGGCGGCCCCAACCGGCTGCAGGCTGAACAGATCTACTCGCAGCTCGATTTCTCCGGCATCTCGCCAGACGGCGACTGGCAGCGCAATCGCGTGGAACGGACCTTGCCGGAACTCATCAAGAGCCGGGTGGGTCGCGCCACCGGCCTTGCAAAATCGAACGGATGGATTTCCCGGAACCACATGAGCGAACTCATGGACGTCGAATCCGGTGGCATCGTGCGCGTAGCGGAAGGGGAAGTTCAATTTGCGAAGAAGTACTACGGCGACAATATGGTTGATAATGGCTTCCAGATGTATGGCCCGGTCTACATCCCGCCGCGCGGCATGCGGCTGCTCTTGGGCGAGGGGCTTGTGGAACTGCCGCATGGCGTTGTCGGTCGGGTGGTGGATAAGAATACCGGCAAGCCGCTTTCGGTGCCGGTGCATATTGTGCTCGCCGGGGAGGTGAATCCATCGGATACGGTTGAGTCCATGAAGAACGGAAAGAACAAAATCGCCACCGTGCAGTCGGACAAGGATGGACGGTTTCGGTATCCCGGCTTTACCCGAGGCATGATCCTCGCCGAGGTGGATGGGAAGCTCTTCCCGCCCCGACCGCAGGGGAGAATCCGCAATGACGGGGTTGGGGGCGAGATACCGACAGAAGCCTCCTGGTCCCCCACCTCAACCTATCAACAGTGGCCCAATCCGAATGGCGACACGGCAGGCAAGTGGGTGGATGTCTTAATTCCGGTTGGCGCGCCAGAGGGAACGTGACCGTTCGGGAGAGGAATTATCGAAGTGGCACTGGGCGGGCGGCATCGCAGTGGTTTCGCCGGCAGACGGCGTGCCCTTCAACGCGATGGTTTGCATCAACCGGCACAACGCCCGTCGCCCGCTGGACGTGTACCGTTTTCTGCGGCGGGAGATCGCTGCCGACCGCACCCAGTTCATCCCGATCGTCGAGTACACGGGCTTCGAGCGGGCGGCGCCGCAGGCCTGGGGTCCGGAAACGTTGCCCTGCGACGGTGATCCGCGCGCGCGCCCCGGACATCCAGATTCCGTTGTAACCGATTGGTCGGTCGATCCGGAAGACTGGGGCTACTTCCTCTGCAAGATCTTCGACGAGTGGCGGAACCGGGACATCGGCAAGTTCTTCGTCAACCATTTTGAAACGCTCGTGGCGCAGCACATGGGGATGCCCTCGCAGATTTGCATTTACAGCGAATTTTGCGGCAAGGGATTGGCATTGGAGAATGATGGATCGCTTTATGCCTGCGACCACTACGTGTATCCCGAATACAGCCTGGGCAATATCATGCAGGCACGTCTCGTCGAGATGGCGTTTTCGCGGTCACAGGTGAAATTCGGTTATGCCAAGCACGAAACGCTTCCGTCGCAGTGCCACCAGTGTCTGTATCTCCGGGACTGCTGGGGCGAGTGCCCGAAAAACCGTCTGATTCGAACCGCTGACGGCGAGCCGGGGCTGAACTATCTCTGCCGCGGCTTCAAGCAGTTTTTCGCGCACGCCATCCCGGATGTTGACCGCATCGTCAAACACTTGCAGCGCCGACCGCCGCCGTCTCCATTGATCCTAAAAAAGGCTATAGGCTGAAAGGCAGTAAGGCTATGAGGTTGAAAATGAACAGGTTACAGATTTATTCGCACGCACCCAATGGTGAACAGTCCCGTTTGCATAACCGATGGCATCCCAATCCTTACAGCCTCACAGTCTCACAGTCTTCTGCCCTTTTTAGGTTCATCCAGATATCCTGGAGGCGGCGCAGGGCGTCGTAGGGGGTGGTGCTGGCGCAGACGTCGCGCACGACGGCGAAATTGATGGCGCCTGCCTGGAGCACGGCGGTCAGGTTTCCGGCGTTGATTCCCCCGATCGCCACGGTGGTGACCGGTGACCGGAGGATGATTGCGGCCATGGCGTCCAGACCGAGGGTTGGGTCTGGCAGAGATTTTGTTGTCGTGGGAAAAACGGGACCGACGCCGATGTAATCGGGGCGTTGGGCGCACGCAGCCAGGGCTTGCTGTGGGTCATGAGTGGAGAGTCCGAAGCGCAGATGCGGATGGCGCGCGCGCGCCACGGCGAGGGGCTCATCGGTCTGCCCGAGGTGGACGCCGTCGGCGCCGACCTGTACGGCCAGATCGGCGTCGTCATTGAGAATGAATCGTGTTTCAGATCCCGCCGTGATTGCGCGTACCGCCCGGGCGGTGGCTTCGACCTGTTCCCGGGGGACGCGCTTCATGCGGAGTTGCAGGTAGCGGATGCGGGCGCGCACGGCGGCTTCGGCGCACCGTTCGTAGCCGACGCGGGGGAGGGTCATGACCAGGTAGAGACCAAAACGCTCAATCATTTCCACGTTTCCAGACGGCGGTCGCCGCAGCGACAATCACGAGTCCGCCGCCGATGAGCAGGCGCGGCAGGTGTGCTGATTCACCAAAGACGAGGAACGAAACCAGGACAGCCAGCGGGATCTTCAGGTTGTTCATCACGGCAAGCGTGCCGGCCGAGGCGCAGCGGGCGCCGCGATTCCACAAAAAGAAACTCACGCCCGAAGCGATTGCGCCCAGATAGATCAAGGCGCCGAGCTGTTGCTCCGTCAGGGCGGCGATGGTGTCGCTCAGAGCGGGGAAGGCGAGCGGCGCGGTGACAAGCGTGGCGCCGACATAGCAGTAAAAGAAGGCGCCGGCTTCGGAGGCGACCGTTTCGCCACGCGTGTCGAGACGCCGGTAGATGAGCTGTCCGAACGCGAAGCAGATGTTGGAAAGCTGGACCAGCAAGACTCCCACAAGCGGTGCATGCGCGACCGGGCCGCGTACCAGGACGATGAGCGCGCCGAGGACGGCCAGCGTGGCCAGGATCGCGTTGAGCGGTTTAAAGCGCCGGCGGTGAAGGTCGTTCAGGGCGGTCACAAAAAAGGGCGTGGTGACCGTGAGCAGCGCGACTTCGTACCCTTTCAGGTATTGGAATGACCAGTTATAGGCGTGGTACATCACCCCGAACTGGAGGGCGCCAACGCCGGCAAACTGAATGACGCGTTTCCATGGGAGGCGGCGGGCGAATGGGGCGAAAACGGCGGCGGCCAAGGCCAACCGGAAAAACGAAACCACATCCGGATTGACCGACTTCAACGTGTTGCCGATCAGTCCGAATGAGAAAGCCCAAACCAAGGATGCCAGCAGCAGCAGGGTCATGTGGGGGACTCACTTGATTCGGAGATGCCGTGGTAGCGGAGGTAGGCGTCGGCCGTATCATTGCCCATGTAGCGGCGGAGGGTTTTGGGAGATGCCTGCGAGAGTTCGACCATGATCAGGCCGTCCACGACCGAGCTGAATTCAGGATCGACATTAAAGGCGAGCAATTTTCCGCCCAGCTTGAGGTATTGGCGGAGCAAGACCGGGATATCCTTGTGATCGGGCTCGATTTCGGAGACCAGATTGGCCATGAGGTCCAGATCGGCGAGGAAATGCTGGTATTCCTTCATGCACCACTCGGCGCGGCGCGGCGGCTTGGGCGGAATGCGCGGGGAGACAAACGAGACCAGTTCTCCGGCCATGCACATCTGTCGCATGCAGGCGAGGATCATACCGCGCGACGCCTCCCGGTACTCGTTGGTGATGCTCACCGGACCGAAGAGGATGCGGTAATGCGGATTCAGGCCGATGAACGTCGAAATCCCTTTCCACAGCAGAAAAAGGGAGATGTAGGCCTTCTGGTATTCAGGGCGGATGAAAGACCGGCCCATTTCAATGGCGGGCTGGATGCGATCCATGAGTTGTTCGTCGAACTTGAAGAGTGTATGGGTGTAGAGCCCCTGCACGCCGTGTTCGCGGACGATCTCGTCGGCGAGGCCGAGGCGGTAGCTGCCGACGATTTCCTGACGGGTGCGGTTCCAGATGAACGCATGGTTGTAGTAGTAGTCAAAATCGTCCAAATCGATCTCGTTGCCGGTTCCTTCGCCGACGGCGCGGAAGGTGATTTCGCGCAAACGGCCGATTTCCCGGAGGATCGCGGGAATTTGGGACGAACGGGCGATGTACACAGAGAGATCGCCGCTCTCGACGAGTTTATTTGACGGCGGCAGCAGGGCAATTTCCTTCACGAGGTGCTCGGTCGGCTCGGGCGGGATGATCGGATCTTGGGGGAGGGCGAGGGGATGATGCGCCAGGAAGAGGCGCCGCTGACGGCGGGTTGCCCGCTCGTCCAGCAGGTAACTGCGGAACCGCAGGTAGCTGACCAGCACCGCGTCATCGGTCGCGACCCGTTCCAAATGTTTCCAGGTCAGCGGCGAACCGATACGCACCAACAGGCGGCGACCGCGTTTGTTGACCACCTGGCGCACCAGCATCAGAGTGCGCAGCCGGGGATGAATCACGCCCGCCACGTTGAAAAGCGTGCTGTTACGTCCGGGAAAAAACATCGGCACTACGGTGGCTTCTGTTTTCCGGATAATCGCGGCGATGGTCGGACTCCAGAAGTTGTCGCGCACGCGGTTGGCGCGACGGTCGTAACCGGACACCTCGCCGGCCGGAAAGACGATGAGCAGGCCCCCCTGTTTCAGCCACGCCATGCATTCTTTGATTGGTTTGAGGTTGGCCCGCGCCGAACCCGTCGAACCGAAGGGGTCGACAAAGATGAAATCATTGCGCATCTCCGGAATGGCGTGAAGGATGAAATTGGCCATCACACGCACATCCGGGCGGACGCGGCTCAGCAGCGACAAGAGGACGATTCCTTCGACGCCGCCGAACGGGTGGTTGGCCACAATGACCACCGGGCCTGTCTTGGGAACCACCGCCAGATCCGTCTCCGAATAGGTGTAGGCCACGCCCATGGATGTGAGGATCCGGTCGGAGAAGGGGGTCTCCGGATTCAGGCTGCAGGCGTTGGCGTAGATGTTGTCCACCTCGCGGAGGCCCAACGCACGCTCGATCAGACTGTGCGTGGAACGCAGGAGGAGCCGGATCAGACGATTCGGCCCCTTTTCGGGGGGGATTGTAAAGATCGGTTCACGTTTAGAATCCATGGGCACACATCCTCAAGGGGTGTCCGGAACAGGTTGAGAAGCGATTGAAAAAAACGGCCTGTCGTCGCGACGGGCCATCCCGTGGGCCAGGGCGAGTGCCGCAGCCAGGGGGATGCCGATCCCGCGCACCAGCAGCGGGTGCCACAGGGCGGTCAGGGCGAACGCGCTGATGCCAGCCGCAAGTCCGCTGGCGAGCCCCGTCTGCCAGGTCCGCAACCCCCTCGCGGCGCGTGCGGCAGCGAAGACAGCCCGGCCGAAGAGGGCGATGCACGCGAACAGCGCCGGCAGGCCCATTGAAGCGGCGATCACGAGATAGAGGTTCTGGCTGTCCGGCTCGGACGGTCCGGTGGCACGGGGAACCACGTCGTAATACCGCCCGATCTCGCGCTGGTAGTTTCCCGCGCCCACACCCCGCAGCGGATGGGTCAGGATGAGCGATACAGCGGCCTGCCATTCGGGGTATCGGCGTTCCAGTGCGCCGTTCGCATCAAAAAGCGCGACAGATCGAAAGTGTGCGAGATCATTCTCGCGCGGCAGGCGGGGCAGGACGCATACCTGCCAGAGTGCCAGGCAGAGCGCGGTCGTCAGGAACAGCCGCGCGCCCTTCCGGCCGGCGATCAGCAGCAGCGTCAGCGTGATTGCGGCATAGGCGGCGCCAGCGAGTGTGACGGCCATCACGGCCAGCAGCGCCAGGATCGCGCCGCCGCGCGCCAACAGCCTTCCGCGCGCATCGGCTGCGAGTCCGAACAGGATCGGTGCAGTCAGCGCCAGAAAGCCCCCCAGGACATTCCGGTTGCGAAACAGGCCGCGCACCGCGAGGTCATCGAGATCTGGGTTGCCGTACTGCGCCGCCGCAACGGCGATGGTGACGAGCAGGGGCACAAGCAAGGCGGCGAGCACGAGTGCCACCCGTCGGGGGAGAAGCGCCTCCGCAGGGCGAATGAAATCAAAGACGAGCACGGGGGCGACGATCATGTAGAGGGTCAGTTGGATGACGTCCTGGACGGCGGCGGTCCGATCTGGCGCGACACCGAGCGAGACGGTGGCGATCAGCACCCAGAGCCCGTGGGGCCAGAACACCCAGAACGGGTGCTGTGCGATCCCTGCTCTGACGACCCGGCGCGGGACGAATCGGCGCCAACGTCCGGTGATCAGGATGCCCAGCAGCCAACAAAGGGAGATGGGCAGCAGCAGCAGGTCGGCGGGCGAGACATTCATCCCGTGTGCGGTGAAGCCGCACTGTGTCGGGGCCAGCGCGAGCGCGACCACCAACCCAAAACCCGCCAGGTGCTCACACACACGTCCGACAGGCCTCATTTTGATTTCACTCCGACCGGTTCCTGATCGACCGGGACAAAGCGCCTGTTGGTGCTCAGCACCACTTGGTCCAGGCAGACACCGTCTTCGCGGTTGAGAAACGTGAGCGTGTTTTGACCCGCCTTCAGCGCAATCGGCTTGGCGGTCCGGGCCACGGGGTACCGCACCCAGTGCCAGGTCTTATAGGTTGCATCCTCTCCGAACAGAAACGGGGGGGCATCATTGATTTGGACTGTGAAGGAGTTGCCGCATTCATTCATCCACCAGACGCGGCACCACAACGTGTAAGTGCCGTCTGCCGGGACATCGATCATCAGCGCCGCTTTTCCCGCGGGATTTTCGGGCGGATTCCCCTGTCCCTGGGGGATTGCGAGATAGGCATCGCCAGACGCGTCCGGCACGAGCTTGGAGCCCTCAGGAACCGTGTCCGTCGTCACGACGACCACGGGCGCGTCGACGGTTCCAGCCGACTCGGCCTCGATCGTCACGTGCGCGTCCGCCCCTTCCGCCCAGGGGGAGCAGGCAAGGAGGGGGAAGGCCAAAAGAAGAAAAAGCCACCTGTTCATGTGCAGACAATAGCACAGTTCGGGGTTTCAAACAAGGGAGGCGTGTGAAAAAACAGGCTGGCTTCATAAACAAACGCTTTGTTTTCAAACCGAAAGCGCCTATGCTATTCGCCACTGCCGTTACCGTGGGGAACCTCATGCCGGATCGCGAATTTCAAGTTCAGTTTCTCGGTACAGGCACCTCTGTCGGGGTGCCGATGATCGGGTGCCGTTGTGGGGTCTGCCTTTCCGCTGATTCCCGCAACCGGCGGCGGCGGACGAGCGTCTATGTGTCGGCAGGGGAGACGCGCATACTGGTGGACACACCGCCCGATTTTCGGGAACAGGCCCTGACATTTCAGGTGCCGCGGATTGATGCGGTCGTCTTCACCCACGCGCATGCGGATCACGTCTTTGGGTTTGACGACATTCGTCGCTTTAACACGATGCAGGGGAGGGCGATCCCCGTATTTGCGCAACACGAGACGCTGTCGGAAATCCGCCGGATCTATAACTATGTGGGGACGGAGCGCACGCCGGGCGTTTACCGGCCGTTGGCCGAATTCTGCGAAGTGACGGCCCCTTTTACGGTGGGTGATGTGCAGGTGCAACCCATTCCGGTTGAGCATGGCGACGGGCAAGTCTGCGGATTTCGGTTTGACTGGGGAGGGCGCGCATTGGGGGTTGTTCCTGATTGTCACCGGATGCCAGACGCGTCGGTTGAGGCGTTGCGCGGGGTTGACCTGATGGTGTTGGACGCGCTGCGCTATGTGCCGCACGCCACCCATTTCACGGTTGATGAATCGCTCGCTTGCCTCCGCCGGATCGGCGCGCCGCAGGCCTACCTGATCCATCTGTGTCACGATCTGGATCATGAGACGTTGCGGTCGGAGTTGCCAGCCGGTGTTGATGTGAGTTACGATGGGCTGGTCGTGGGGGTTTAACAAGCGGATTCAGAAATGGGGTGCAAGATGCTGAAACAGATTGCCGGAAGTGGCGCGTGGCTGGTCGGGGCTGTACTGTGCTGTCAGGCGCAGGAGATGGGGCTTCTGATTCGAACGGCCGAGACGGTGTATATTGCGGGTGAGCCGATTGTGGCCGACATTCGCATCCACAATCGGACGACGCGGGTGTTCGAGGTGCGAAAAGGATTGGTCGGAACCCATTTGTTGATGAGCGTCACACGCGGAGAGGTCCGGGATCTGATCGAACCGTTCGACCCCGAAGCGAACATCGGCGAGGTGACGATCGCGGCAAACGATGTCTGGGAGGGGCGCGTCGAAGTCTCCCGCTTTTTTCCGGTGCGCGATCCGGGGCGTTACCTGGTGCGGCTGGTGACGGTGCATGGCGGAACGCGCTATGAATCCTTTCCGCGGTCGTTTGACGTCGTGCCCGGGTTGGAGCTGGCCCGGGTGGCCCAGGTCTTTCCGGGTCATCCGCCGCTCCAGCGTCAGATGAGGCTCGCGTACTGGGTACGTAACCAGATGGAGGAAATATTCCTGCAGATTAAAGACGAACCGGCAACGCGTGTCTGGCGTACCTACTCCCTCGGGCCGCTGTTGCGGGTGACTCCGCCCACCGTCGACATCGCGCCCGATGGGATGCTGACGGTCGTCCATCGGGCCACGCCCGACGTGTTCATCAAGACACAGCTCAAATCGGAGGAATCGGTGGTGACCTTCCTCGGACAGGAAAAGCTGCGGGATCCGGTGGCTTCGGGCAGCAAGCGCATGTTGCCCTTTCAAAAAATGGCGATAGAAGATGCGATCGAGAAGCGTGACAAAGAGAAGAACAAGCGTGGTTGGTGGCCGTTCCGTTCCAAAAAACAACCCCAAAGGGACAATGAATGAGGGGACTGACACACCGGCATCGTCTTGGCGGGTCGCGGTATGGCTGCATTCGTCCGTTTCCGCGTTCGCGCTGACTGCGGCGCAGGCTGAGCGATTGCGCCGCGCGTTGCCGGGTACGACGGTTACGGTGTACGACGACGAGGCCGCGTTCGCGCGGGGGCTTGCCGAAGTCGAGATGGGGATCGGGTGGTGCTTTCGGCAGGAATGGATCGATGCCGCGCCCGCCCTGCGTTGGATTTCCACGCCGGCGGCAGGCCGGGATTATTTCCAGATCACCCCGCGGCCGGGGATGCGGGTGACCTACGGCGCCTTTCAGGGCGCGCTCATGGCCGAGACCGTTGCGGGGATGGTGCTGGGCGAGAGCCGTGGACTGTTGGAGGGTGCGCGGCGTCAGGCGACCGGTGACATCTGGCCTCGCGCAACACTCGCCGCACGTCTGCGATGCGTGCGCGGGACGCATGCGGTGATCGTCGGTTTCGGACGGGTAGGGGAGTGGGTGGGACGCCTGCTCAAGCCGTTCGGCGTGCGTGTGACGGGGATTCAGCGCCAGACTCCGGCCGAATCCGCGTTGTCCTCCCGTCCGTCCTGGATGGATGCGGCTGACTGCCTGCTCCCCGTCTCACAGCTTGACGCCGCGCTGACGCAGGCCGATCACGTGATCCTCGTCCTGCCGCGGACGACGGAGACCGACCACCTCATGGACGCCCGGAGACTGGCACTGCTACCGCCCGGGGCCGTTCTCTACAATGTCGGGCGGGGCAATGCGATTGACGAGGATGCCGTGGTGCGGGCGTTGTGCGAGGGGCGGTTGCGCGGCGCCTGTCTGGATGTGTTTGCTCGCGAGCCACTGCCCGCTGATTCGCCGCTGTTGCACGCGCCCAACCTGTTCCTGATGCCCCATGTATCTGCCGCCGCGCCGGAGTATCTCGACCTCTACATTGATGAGGTGGCGGGATTGTGGCGTGACAGTCAGAAAGATTAGTCGACCAGCACGATGTCGGCTTTCGCCTTCAGGCCATCGATGATCGCTTCAGCGGCTTTCGCCTTTTCAGCATTCACGAGCGACTTCAGAATGTCTTCCTTCACCTCTTCGAAGGGGACTTCACCGGCAACCGTTTTGTCAGTCACCTTGATGAGGTGAAAGCCGAATTGCGTTTTGACGGGGTCGCCGACGACGCCCACTTCCTGTGAGAAGGCGGCTGCATCAAATTCAGGCACCATCTGGCCGCGCGGGAACGCGCCAAGATCACCGCCACGCTCTTTGCTCGGACACGACGAGTTAGCCAGCGCCAGTTCTGCAAAATCGCCGCCGTCCTTCAAATCCTGCGCCAAGGCCTCAATCTTTTCCTGGGCGGCCGTCCAGCCCGCATCGTCCTTGGTTTCGGGCGTGATCAGAATGTGGCTCGCCTGAACCTTCTCTTCGGTTGTGAAATTCTCGGCTTTCTTCTCATCGTAGAACGCCTGCGCATCGGCTTCGGTGGGCTCCACCAATTTCCCTTCCAGCTCGGCATCGATCAATTTCTCAAACTGCATCCCCTCTTTGATGTTGTCCAGCAGCTCCCGCATGGACATGCCGCGTTGCGCCAACGCTTTTTCAAGGGTCATCTCCGAAGGGAGCGATTTCTTGATTTCTTCGATCCGTTCGGTGATGAGATCGTCGCTCAGGACAATCTCGCGGCGGGCGACTTCGTCGCGGAGCACCCGCTGCGCGATCAACATTTCGAGGACACGCGGTTGCATTTCGGCCCGCATCTGCGCCTGAAAGGCCGCTGGAACCCGGTCGCCGTATTGGGCTACCTGGCCGTCGACAATCTTGTTCACGTCGGCCTGCTTGATCTCTTTTTTGCCGACGCGCGCGACCACTTTCTCCGGATCGGCAGAAGGTGCAACCGGTTGCTCCATCGTGATCTCGTTGGGCTCGCTGATTCTGGCCGTGTCGTCAGAGGCCTCATCCGTGACCGGTTGCGGCAGCTTCTTCTCCTCTTTGCAACCGGTGACCACCGAAACGACGACTGCACATGCCGCAAACATCCACACGCATTTCTTCATCGTACTCCGTCTTTCCTTTAAATGGAGCTGAAACCCACTTCAGCACGCGCATACAATCGTCTATTCCGGGCGTGATGTCAAACAGAATCAGCAACAGATCTGCAATTCAGGCGCTCCGCGCGATTTTGTGCGCGATCAGGGCGGCCACGGTGCGCGTGTCGGCGGGCACAGCCTCGACCCGGGTCGGCAATCCGGTGAGGGCGTCGAGAAGCGGATGGTGCGCCAGATCAGTCCCCGTGGCGCGCACGATGGCGTCTCCGAACTTCGCGGGGTGCGCGGTGGCGAGACAGATCATCGGCGCGCCGGCGTCGGTATGCTGCAAGCCCACATGCACGCCGACGGCCGTGTGCGGATCGAGCAGGTAGCCGTAGTCTTCCCAGAAACGGCGAATCGTGTGCACGGTGGCTTCGGTGTCACCGCGTCCCGCGTGGATGATCGGATCGAGGGGCGCGGCGCCACCGGCGCCCCTGACCGCGAAACGCCCCTCCGTCTGCAGCGCTCCCATCCAGCCTCGCACCGGCTCCGGGTCGCCGTCTGCGCGGTAGTAGAGGTAGCGCTCGAAATTACTCGCCACCTGAATGTCCATGGACGGGCTCAGCGTCGGCACGACGTCGCCCGCCGTGTAAACACCGGTCGTGAAAAAGCGGGTCAGGATGTCGTTTTCGTTTGTCGCCAGCACGAGGCGGTCGGCAGGCAGGCCCATCCGCCAGGCCACGTACCCCGCAAAGATGTCGCCGAAGTTGCCGGTCGGGATTGCAAACCGCACCCGCGTTGCGCCGGTTGTGTCCATGACGCGAAACGCAGCGTAAAAATAATAGGTAATCTGCGCCAGCACGCGCGCCCAGTTGATCGAATTCACGGCACCGAGGTGATGCGCGTCGCGCCAATCCAGATCGTTGAAGAGATCCTTCACGATCCGCTGGCAGTCGTCGAATGTGCCGTTGACGGCGAGGTTGCAGACGTTGGCATCGAGAACGGTCGTCATCTGCCGCTCCTGCACCGGGCTGACCCGGCCGCGGGGATACATGACAAATATGCGCATCCGCGCGCGTCCCTTCACGCCGTGAATGGCGGCACTGCCCGTGTCGCCGCTCGTGGCCGCCACGATGTTGAGCTCCCGCCCGGTGCGGGTGAGAATGTATTCGAACAGATTGCCGAGAAATTGAAGCGCCACGTCCTTGAAAGCCAGCGTCGGCCCGTGGAACAATTCGAGGACATGCACCGGACCGACCGGAACCACCGGTGTGACGTCCGGATGGCGGAACGCGGCAGCGCTGGTGTCGACGATCCGACGCAGATCGGCATCCGGAATGTCGTCCGCATACAACCGAATAATCTCATACGCCAGATCGCGGAAGCCGAGCTGACGCCACGCGTGCAGGCGATCGCGCACGTCCGGTATCCGCTCTGGAAGCAGCAAGCCGCCGTCGCGGGCCAAACCCGTGAGCACCGTGTCCTGAAACGGCATGGGGGCGTCCCCGCCGCGTGTGCTGATATACATCATGCCCGGATTCCCAAAAACAAAAGCGAGCCCCGACGGGGCCCGCTGATGGAACCGCATAAAATGGCGGAGAGGGGGGGATTCGAACCCCCGGTACCAGCGTTAACCAGTACCGCGGTTTAGCAAACCGCTGCCTTCAGCCACTCGGCCACCTCTCCTGCGTGTCGCACCTGCCCGCCCGACCGGGCTGGCGGAATCACATGCGGGTCATCATACGCTAATGTCCGGCGACTGTTCAAGCGCAAAACCAGCAATTCTCATTTTGAGCACATCCGACCAGTCGAACTCGAAATCGGGTTCGGGTCGAATTTCCGTTGGTTATATCGATCCCGATACCGACCCCGACGCCGATGGTCTCATCTCCAAAATCAGAATTGCAGTCTGTCGGGTTATGCTCTTGCTCACGTGGCCCACTACATGCTATCTTTTTT
>CAZOJL010000039.1:0-23004 GCA_964580075.1 uncultured Akkermansia sp.
GACGCGGACCGCTTTGCCTCTCCCGTCGCGCCTGAAATCTGCGATCCGTCGCCGCTGACCTGACGGACAGAACCATTACGGCCGACGCCCGGAAGTTGAAGCAGATCATGCACAATCTACTGTCGAATTCCGCCAAGTTCACCCCTGACGGCGGTGCAATCACGGTGGAGGCGAGGCTGAGTGCTGAGTGTGAGAGTGTGAGAGTGCGGGAGTTTGGCAGTGTGGGAGACTGCGACACTCCGACACCCCCACACCCACAAACGCCCACACTCTGCATCAGCGTCTCCGATACGGGCATTGGCGTCGCGCCCGAGCTGGTTGAGAAGGTATTCGATCCGTTCTATCAGATAAAGGGCGGCCTTCAGGGCAAGACTCCCGGAACGGGGCTTGGGCTTTCGATCTGCATGAGGCTTGTGGAACTGCACGGCGGCACGATCCGCATGACAAGTGAAGGACACAACAGGGGATGCCGGGTGACGTTCTGCCTTCCCGTGGTCGCGGGGGAGCGGGTTGTGTCAACAACGGAAGGAACTGTTGGCCGTGTTATGAAAGATAAGAAATGAGAAAGAAACCACGCCGTGCCGTGCTGTTCCTCGTGCTGCTGTGGGCAGCGTGTTTCGTGGTTGCCGGCTGCAGGCCGCCGACGCCGCCGGCGCCGACGAAGAAGGTAACCGTCGGGAACAAGAACTTCACGGAGCAGCGCATCATCGGGCAGATGATGAAGCAGGCGCTGGAAGCCCGCGGCTTCAAGGTCAACCTCGTATCGGACCTCTCCACCATGGCTCTGAGGAAAGGAATGGAAACCGGCGACATCGATGTTTGCGCCGACTATACCGGGACCGCCTGGATGCAGCACCTCGGCCATACCTATGAGCCGGGGACTGACAACAACCAGCTCTACGGGCTTGTATCGAAGGAGGAAGCGGGCAAAGGGTTCATCTGGCTGGATCCGATTTGGAACAACAACACCTACGCTCTGGCCTCATGGGCTACATTCGCCGAAGCACACGCTGTGGAAACCCTTTCGGATTTGGCGGCGCTTTATCGAAAGAATGAAGGCAAGATCAAGACGTTTGTTAACTTCGAAGTCTCCGTACGCCCCGATGGCCTGCCTGCTCTGGAGGAGTTATACGGCTTCAAAGTGGATGAGGCTTTCCTCATGACCGGGGCGCCCGGCGCTTCGATGAAGGGATTGGAACTCCGTGAGTGCGAAGTGGCCATGCTCTTCGGCACCGATTCCCTGATTGCCAAATACGGCTGGCACGTGTATCGGGATGAGCGGACGTTCTTCCCTCCGTATGACTTGACCCCATACGTCAGGGCGGAAATTCTTGATAAGCATCCTGAGATCGCGGATATCCTCAATGAGTTGGTTGCCACATTCCCTGGCCGAGGCAAGCGCGCCACGCATGAGATAGTCGCCGAAGGTCAAAAAGTCTGGCAGGCGCTTAACGCGGACGTGGACATCAAAAAGATGAAAGCGGATGAAGTTGCCCGCGAATACCTGATTAACCATGGATTGGTAAAATGAATGCCGTTCCTGAATAGTCCTGTATAGTCACCCGTCGTGTTGCGAGCGGATAGAGCATAAAGGAGGATAGATTCCATGCGCTTGAATAGTCTTTTCCGCCAGATATTTCTGGTCTTTGGTCTTGTGATGGTCGTGTGCCTGGTGGTATCCGGCTGGTTTGTGAGGCGGTTGAGCACGAATATCGTCATCCGGAAGGTGTGCGATGGAGACCGTAATGTCGCCGCTCGTATCGCTCGGGAGATACAAGCGGAGGTGGCCGACGTCAAGCCAACCTTGACGCTGCTTGCTCAGACACCGGAGCTGCGCCTCATGGACGCGGCAAAGATCCTCGTCGGGGTTGACCGTGTCCAAAGGGCCTTCCCGGCGATAACCCGGGTCTGCGTGTCCGATATGGAAGGCATGCAGATTTACCGAAGCGGGCCCGGCCAACCGGAGAACGTGTCCGGGATGCCGAGCTTTCAATCGGCAAAGGGAGGCAACAAGGTGTTTTCCGGGATCTCCCTTGATCCGGCGACACTGGAACCGATGCAATGCATTACGTTGCCTATCATGGACGGCGGAATGGTGGTCGGCGTCCTTTTCGCGGACATCAGTTTCCGGAGGATCATGCGTTCGTTCATGGGCGTTAGCATCGGGGAAGACGGTAACGTCATTGTGATTGCGGATGACGGCGGCGTGATTGCTCATACGCAGATAGAGCAGGTTCGCGGAGTTGACCTGGGCAGGCTGCCTATCGTCGAACGAGTGCTGGCCGGCGAATCGGGAACAGTGCGGGGCTACACGGACGAGTTGGGACGCCAGGTGGTCGGGACCTATATGCCTGTGGGTGAACTGGGGTGGGGAGTGCTGATACAGAGGCCCTTGGCGACTATGTAAGCTGAGGTCGGGCCGCTGAGGGCTGCGATTATGTGGGTAATGATCGCCGGCGTCCTGCTGATCCTGCCGGCGGGTTGGCTGATGTCACGACGGATTGCGCGGCCTATCGGTCACTTGGCCGCTGCTTCACAAAGAGTCGCGCAAGGGGACCTGTCAACACCGGTTGCAGTCACATCCTCGAATGAGGTCGGGCTGCTTGCCCATGCTTTCAATCAAATGCTGACCTCACTGAAGCAAGCAAGGGATAAACTCCAATACCGGATCGCGGTCGAGGCCCTGCTGTCGTCTATTTCCACGCGCTTCGTCAATGTCGTCGCGACTGCGACCGACGACACCATCACGCGGGCTCTGGCCGAGGTGGGAGAATTTACGAAGGTTGACCGCTGCTACCTCTTTCTCTTTTCCGAGGACGGGCTGCAGATGAGCAACACGCACGAATGGTGCGCGGCGGGAATCGAGCCGGCGATCGGCATGCTTCAGAACCTGTCCATTGATGCTTTTCCATGGTGGATGGGCAGACTCCGGCGCTTCGAAACCATTTATATCCCCCGCGTTGCCGAGCTTCCGCCCGAGGCGAGCGCCTTGCAGGAGATCCTGCAAGCGCAGGCTATCCAGTCGCTCGTGGCGGTGCCGGTTGTCTTCGAATGTTCGCTGGTAGGCTTCATTGGCTTCGATTCGGTCCGCGCCGAGCGGGTCTGGGCGGAGGAGGACGTACGAGTCTTGCATCTCCTGAGCGAAATGTTTTCCAATGCTTTGAAGCACAAGCGGGCGGAGGAAGCATTGCGGCAGTATTCCACCACTCTGGAAAGCACGGTCGAGAAGCGGACTGCAGAAGTGCATGCCGCCAAGGAGGCCGCCGAGGCGGCCAACCGGGCGAAGTCCGATTTTCTCGCCGTCATGTCCCATGAACTGCGGACGCCGCTGAACGCGGTGATCGGGTTCTCGGAGGCGCTGGGGGAGCCTTACTTTGGCGATCTGAACGTGAAGCAGGCGCAGCATGTGCGGAACATTCACGAGAGCGGCCTGCACCTGTTGAGCCTCATCAACGACATCCTGGATCTCTCCAAGGTGGATGCGGGCCGGATGAACCTGGATTTAGATGAGGTCCACGTCAAGGAGTTGCTGGACAACAGCGTCGTCATGGCCCGCGAGAAGTGCCTTAAACACGGGATCGCCCTGACGGTGGATGTGCCGGAATCACTGACCGAAACCATGATCGTTGCCGACGCCCGGAAGCTGAAGCAGGTGATGTACAACCTGCTTTCCAACGCGGCGAAAGTCACGCCAAATGGAGGCTGGATCCGTGTGGGCGCGCGGCCCATCAGTCAACCATCATTGGGCACTGGCGGGCCGTCATTGGTCAAGGGGACGCTGGGAACTAATCACCAATGTCTAATGACCGCGGCGCAGCCGCCGATGCCCACTGACACCGAGCCCGGCGAGGCCTTTATCGAGATCTCGGTGGCCGACAGCGGAATCGGCGTTGACCCGCAAGAGAAGGAAAAGATCTTTGAGGCATTCTATCAGATGCATGGGAGCAAGGGCGGCACGGGCCTGGGATTGGCGATCACGCGGAAGTTCATAGACCTGCACGGGGGACGCATCTGGGTGGAGAGCGAGGGCGAGGGCAAGGGCTGCCGGTTCGTCTTTACGCTGCCGCTCTGCGCGGAAGGAATGCGGGGCGGGGGCACCGAATGTTGTCGCCCCGGTTGACGCAAGCGCCCGCGAGCATGCGTGCGGTTTCAGACGTGGCGTTGAAAAGAGCGAAGGGAATTCAGAAATGAAGGTTCTCATGGTCGAGGACAATCGGATGAACATGGAACTGCAACGCGATGTGTTGGGCATGGCGGGGTTTGAGGTGGTTTGCGCGTGGGACGCCGAGGAAGGCATCCCCCTGGCGCGGGAACAACACCCGGATGTGATTCTGATGGATATCGGCCTCCCCGGAATCGACGGCCTTGAAGCCTGCCGTCGCCTGAAAAACGACCCGGCCACGCGGGACATTCCCGTTGTGGCGCTTACGGCCCACGCCATGGAAGGCGACCGGCAGAAGGCCGAAGCTGCGGGTTGCGCGGGGTACGTCGTCAAGCCGATCACCGTGAAAACCTTTGCCGCGAGCGTGGCGCAGTACGCGAACACGCCGCCAGACCCGCGACCTGAATGAACTGGAGTGTCCCTTACAAGAATCACGAGACAGGATGCGCCCGGGCCGCCGGGCGACAGCAATTCTCATTATGTCAGCCGCTATCGGGATCCAAATCGGCATTGGGATTGAAATCGGCGGAAAAGGCGGGCATTCGACCCCGATACCGATAGCGATATCGACTGTACGGATGCGTTCAAAATTAGAATTGCTGCGTCTTACCTCTGGCCTCTGGCCTCTGTTAATGGCATTTCAGCCTGACCCCTGCCGGTGAGCCCCGTAAAGCCCGAAAACGCGACAGCGGGCACGCTGGGGGCTTTCCTGACGTCCAGACAGGTTGTGGATAATCCGCCCGATCGTTGACTGCAATGTTCCAATCGCTTGAATAGTTGACCGCAGCGATTCCGACCGTGAACCCTATTCTGACTCTGTATATTAGCATCCTCACGCCAAAAATCCGTCACTTTCGAGTAAGCGTTACCCAATAATCCCGAAAAACATTCCCTACGCCTGCCAGGGAACCCGCCGATGCTGAATGGCAAAAAAATAGCCACCTTATTCCCGTAGGGAACTTGGCGGCCAGACAAAGGGCTATGCCTGAAAGGCTTGGGGTACCCCCCGTCAGAAGATAATGGATATTCGTGTGGCGGCGAAGGTAGCCCTATGTAGCCGAGATTATCGGATCAACACCTGCGGATTTTCCGAATGTTGGCTTGCGAAATGCACTCCGTTGGAGTATCGTCTCAACCACTGGAATGAGCAATATGGCACGCAACAAGCAGACAGCCGAAAATACCAACAGTAACGGCACCGCCAGCCTCGGTTTCGAGCAGAAACTCTGGCTCGCCGCCGACAAACTCCGTGGCACGATGGATTCCAGTGAGTATAAGCACACCGTCTTGGGACTGATCTTCCTGAAATACATCTCTGACTCGTTCCAGTCCCGTCATCAATGGCTGGTCAAGGAATCCGCCGACTCGAAAAGCGACTATTTCGTCAAAAACGAGGCCCAGCGTGCCAAGGTCGCCGAGGATCGTGACGAATACCTCGCCGAAAATGTGTTCTGGGTTCCTCCGAAGGCCCGCTGGGTCGAGTTGCAAAACAACGCCAAGCAACCGACCATCGGCAAACTCATTGACGATGCCATGGACGCCATCGAGCGAGAGAACCCATCACTCAAGGGCATTTTGCCGAAAACATACGCCCGTCCCGACCTCGACAAGACCCGCCTAGGCGAACTGATTGACCTGATAGGCACGATTTCCGTCGGCGACGAGAGAAGCCGCTCGCAGGATGTGCTGGGGCGGGTTTACGAGTATTTCCTTGGCAAGTTCGCCTCATCCGAAGGCAAGGGCGGCGGCGAGTTCTACACCCCGTCCTGCGTCGTCCGAACGCTGGTCGAGATGATCGAACCGTACAAGGGGCGAGTCTACGACCCCTGTTGCGGCTCGGGCGGGATGTTTGTGCAGTCTGAAAAGTTTGCCGAGGCACACGGCGGGCGGCGTAGCGACATATCCGTCTACGGGCAGGAAAGTAACCCCACGACCTGGCGGCTGGCCCTGATGAACCTCGCCATCCGTGGCATCGAGTCGCATCTGGGCGACCAATGGGCGGACACATTTCTAAACGACAAGCATCCTGACCTGAAGGCGGACTTCATCCTGGCCAACCCGCCGTTCAACATTTCAGACTGGGGCGGACAGCGGCTTCAGGAGGACAAGCGTTGGCTCTACGGCGTGCCGCCCGTGGGCAACGCCAATTTCGCCTGGGTTCAACATTTTGTCCACCACCTCGCCCCCAACGGTATCGCAGGCTTCGTGTTGGCCAACGGCTCGATGTCGTCCAACTCGGGGGGCGAGGGCGAGATTCGCAAGGCCATCGTCGAGGCAGACCTCGTGGACTGTATGGTGGCAATGCCTGGGCAGTTGTTCTATTCGACCCAGATACCCGTGTGCCTGTGGTTTATTGCCCGGAACAAGTCCGGGCAACCCTCACCCGCCGCTTTGCGGCACCCTCTCCCACTGGGAGAGGGACGGGGTGAGGGTGCGGTACGCTTGCGGGAGCGGCGGGGCGAGACCCTGTTCATAGATGCCCGTAAGATGGGTACCTTGGTTGACCGTACCCATCGTGAACTGACCGACGAGGACATCCAGAAGATCGCTGGCACCTACCACGCCTGGCGGGGCGAGAAAGACGCAGGCAAATACGAGGATGTGGCTGGCTTCTGCAACTCGGCGGCTCTGGCTACCATCGAAAAGCACGGGTTTGTGCTGACCCCTGGTCGGTATGTCGGGGCGGCTGATGTGGAAGATGACGGCGAGCCGTTCCCCGAGAAGATGGCACGACTGGCGAAGACGCTGGGCGAGCAGTTCGCAGAGTCGGCACGACTGGAGAAGAAGATTCGGGGCAACCTGAAGGGGTTGGGGTATGATGTGCCGTGATAGGGTAGATTCGCAATGGCGCAAGCACCACCTGAAAAAACAGTGAGGCGTGATGAAAGCGGCGACTGACAACACCGTGAAGAAGGCGACGGCGAACCTGCCAGACGGGTACGCCGAGACCTTGCAGGGGATCAAAGACCGCATCCGTGCCGCACAGGTCAAAGCATCGCTTTCCGTCAACCGTGAGATGATCGCCCTCTACTGGCATATCGGCGGCGTGATCGTGGAACGCCAGAAGAACGAAGGGTGGGGAAAGTCTGTCGTCCTGCGACTAGCCGCCGACCTGCAAACGGCGTTTCCCGGAATGTCGGGGTTCTCCCCCCAGAACGTCTGGTTCATGCGAAGTTTTCATCTGGCGTGGACACAAGAGGTCGGCAAGGGTTCGTCCATCGAAACGGGGGCGCCTGAGAAACTCTCACAGCCTGTGAGAGAATTGGACGGGAAGAATCTGCCACAACCTGTGGCAGAAATACCGTGGGGGCATAACAGGATTCTGCTGACAAAGGTCAAGCAACCCGCCGAGCGTCTCTGGTACGCTCGCATGACGCTGGAAAACGGCTGGTCACGCAACATCCTCGACCTTCAGATAGACAACAACCTCTACGGGCGGCAAGGGAAAGCCCTCACGAATTTCAAGCGGACGCTACCCGCTCCGCAGTCCGACCTTGCCCAGCAGACCCTCAAAGACCCCTACACGTTCGATTTCCTGACACTCGCAACCGACGCTGCCGAACGCCACTTGGAGCGGGGGCTGGTTGACCACATCGTCAAGTTCCTGCTCGAAATGGGGGCTGGTTTCGCCTTCGTCGGGCGACAGGTTCATCTGGCGGTGGATGACGAGGACTACTATCTCGATCTGCTTTTCTACCACGCACGGCTGCACTGCTATGTCGTCGTTGACCTCAAGGCGGGGCGGTTCAAACCCGAGCACGCTGGCAAGATGAATTTCTATCTTTCCGCCGTTGATGACCAACTGCGGACGGCACAGGACAACCCCAGCATCGGTCTCATCCTTTGCCGCTACAAGAAACAGACGACCGTCGAATACGCCTTGCGTCATATCGGCACCCCCGTCGGCGTTGCCGAATGGCAGACCAAATTGGTCAAAGCCCTGCCCAAGGAACTCAAGGGCTGTCTCCCCACCGTCGAAGAGATCGAGAAGGAGTTGGGCGATGGGCGGTGAATGGAAAACTGTTCGATTAGGGGATATTTGCGATATTACTCGTGGGGCCTCGCCACGCCCCATCCATCATTGGGTATCCGATGTGGGGGTTCCGTGGCTTAAAATCGCAGACGCCACAAATGCTGGAGGAGACGATCCGCAAATACCAGAACCGAACCATCGAGGTCGCCCAGGTCATTTCCGAACTGGTCAAGATAGCGAAAAACTTCAAGAAGGCGATGGCTCGGGGCGAGGAATTGGGGCTAAACGAAGCCGAACTGGCCTTCTACGACGCCCTTGAAACCAACGACTCGGCAGTGATGGAACTGGGCGATGACACCCTCAAGGCCATTGCCCGTGACCTGGTGACGGCGGTTCGCAAGAGCGTCACGATTGACTGGACAATGAAAGACTCGGTACGGGCGAAAATCAGGACGATGGTGAAGCGTATTCTCCGAAAGCACGATTATCCGCCAGATAAGCAGGAGCAGGCGACCCAGACCGTGCTACAGCAGGCGGAATTATTGTGCGGCGACTGGGCGGAACGGGATGTGGCGTGAGGCCTAGCAAACTGGCGACTGGAGGATAGAGCATGAACCGCATGAAGACATATTCTGGCCTGTGGGTGAACTCAGAGTGTATGCGGAACCTTCAGCGTGCGTTTGAAGATGTCTTCAAAGAACTGCCCTCATGCTACAAGTCGTTTAAGCCCAACATCGGATTCTCGACTCTGGCGGTCGAACGAGGGGACGAGGAATGGACGTATGATAATTTCGACGAGTTTGTTCTAGACATCAACACCCCGTATGAAGTCGCACGTGCAACATTATTCACAAATTTCACCGTTGACTCACTTCGAATTTCCATGAGTTCATACAAGTGGAATGCACGCACGAAGATCGATATTTTCTGCACTTCCCGTGCCCCTCTCCTGCAACTTGCAAGCCTTGTTGACCAAACCATGCAGAAGCATGGGTGCCACGCAGCTTCCTCCCGCCCCCCCGTTGTTTTCATCGGACACGGGCAATCCTCCATGTGGCGGGACTTGCGGGATCATCTTACGGATAAACACGGGTTTCAGGTTGAGTGTTTTGAGGGTGATGCACGGGCAGGAACTTCCATTATCCAAGTCCTTGACAACATGGTGAGTGCTTCGTCCGTGGCTTTGCTGGTTATGACGGCAGAAGATGAGATGCTCGGCGGCGCTCTTAGAGCTAGACAGAATGTGATCCACGAGATCGGGCTTTTTCAGGGTCAGCTTGGATTTGACCGTGCAATCGTGTTGAAGGAAGAAGGTGTGGAGGACTTCTCGAATCTGGCTGGTATAGTTCAAATACGGTTTACATCTGGGAATATAAAGGAAACCTTCGGCGAGGTACTGGCGGCGATAAGAAGGATGTTCGAACAGAACCCCCCATTCACCAGACAGTGACGAACACAAGAGAGACCTCACTCGCTTGCATGCCGTCCCCAGAGTTTAGCTCGCCACTGACCGACAAGGGAACCCCGCCGATTCCGAATGGCAGAAAAGGCTGCCGCCTGACGGCCCCTACATATATTAGCCGCCTTATTCCCGCCAAAGGAACCCGCCGATTCGGAAAGGCAGAAATTAGCCGCCTTATTCGCCAAGGGAACCCCCAGATTTTGCCGATTGACAACGAGGGGGCCAGCCTGCCCCGCCGTGAAATTTGTCAGCCGATTTTCAAAAGGGCACCCCCCCCGCCAGCCAAAGGGGCCAGCCCCCGTGAAATTTGTCAGCCGATTTTCAAAAGGGAACCCCCTCCGCCAGCCAAAGGGCCAGCCCCCACGCCCCCGGGAACCCTTCGGCTAATCGAAACCGAATTCTATATGGCAGGCGGCTCCCCCCGACAAAGTACCGCTACTTGCCTATCCCCAGTTTGGCCCTTGCCTCTTTGGCGGTCATGGCTTTGGCTGATTGGAAGGCGGCTAGTGTCGCAGCACGCATCTTGAGCGCCCCCGCCTTCTGCTCATAAATGTAGACCCATTTCGTTGTGACGCCGAGCAGTTTGGCAAAGGCGGAAGCGGTCAGCCCCAGCCTGTTCCTCAGGCTTTTGACATGCTGGGAGGTAATCCGCATCTTGACGTCGATTGCGGCGGGTTCGGCGGGTTCTGACGAGCAAGGCTGACAGGTCTGACAAGGCTGAACTGACGGTACTTTCGACAGAACCCCGTTCACCCGCCGCAGTTCCTTCTCCAGAGCTTCTACCCTTCGCTTGAGGTCGGCGATGGCTTTGCGGGCTGCAACGGAAGGCTTGCGCAGGGGGTCAGCCGCCGCCTTGGCCTCCTTACGAGACAGACGGACAATTTCGGACTTCAGGCACGAAACTAGATTTGACATGGCTTATCTCCTTTTGTCCGTTGTCTGACAGATAGCGGAATCGGACAAGTGAATAATTGCACAAGCATGCAATGGCCGGCAAAGGCGTGCAAATTGAATTGCGTAACATCGGTCATCGGCAAGCGGCCCAAGGCGGCTTGGCACAAGTTCCATTTCATTGGAACACTTGACCCAGTTGCACTGCCGGTAAAGAGTGGTGTCAACTTCAAGGAGGCCCATATGTCAGCCAAGAGAAAGCGAAACCTGTTCGACCCCGCCAGTTCGGAGCCGTTCCCCCTGTCCCGATCCAAGATAGAGTTCTTTCTAAAATGCCCCCGCTGTTTTTACCTCGACCGCCGTCTGGGCGTAAAGCCGCCTGGGATGCCATCAATGACGCTCAACCGTGCCGTTGACTCACTGATGAAGGCGGAGTTCGACGGATACGAATCCCAAGGGACGGGTCTTCCGTTCCATTTCCTTCCTGAAAAGAGTCACTCGCTGCGAAAAAATGGCGAAAAAATGAGGATAGGGAAATAATAGCACGTCCGGTCCCTTGCAGCCTACATCATCCGCTCGATTGATGCTCGCTTGGCCGCATAGGATTTGCCCATCCCGATGGCGGTCGCCTCATCGCACAGGGATAGCGCCTTCTCAAACTCCCCGTCATCGAGGGCCAGCGCGATCCCCAGCTCGTACAGACGGATCGATGGCACGTACTCACGAACGCGGTGGGGCATCTCGTCCCGAGCCGCCGATAGATAGGTGGGCGCCAGGTCCACGGCCTTGCGGCACGTCATGATATCGCCGGATCGGAAGGCGTCTTCGGCGAGCAGGTCATAGAGAAAGAACTTCACCGCATTGGGGATCGAATGGGCACGCCCGATGAACGCCAGCAGGTACTTCATGCCCTTTTCAGCCCCTTCAAGCCGGGCATCACGGTGCCCCTCCACGAGGTCGTTCAAAATCTCGATGGGGGTCTTGCGGATCGGTGTTATGCGCTCAGCCATGCACAGAGAATGCCAGAAACGGGACCGAGCCGCAAGGGAATCCCGAGGGACGGCAAAAACCGGTGGACGACTTCGGCGACGACTACGGATAACGAGGGGAATTTCGGTGTCGTCCACCGACGCCTCCCCAACGTCTCATTACCCCTGCCCGGAAGACTGCAGGCGGATGAGTGCGTCGAGCAGTTCCATGACTTCCGCCCGGGTGGCGCCCATGCGCGTGGCAAACTCCCACTCCTCGATCCCCTCCAGGGATTCGTTCAGGGCGTTGCTAATCCCCCGTTCTCTCTTCCCCGCACACGTGTCCTGTGGTAACCTAAAGGGCACAGGATGTAAGCGATTGGCAGTTGGAGAGCTGTTTCATTAATGGGAGCCTGAATTCCGTGTCTCAATCACCGATCACCGGTCACCGATCATCCGGCGTGTACGCCGACGCCGCGCCGTGCGAGCTGTGTCCGCGTCGGTGCGGCGTGGACCGGCGGGCCGGAGAGACGGGATTTTGCCGGGCCGGGGCGGCGCCCCGGCTTTTCCGCTCCGGTCCGCATTTCGGGGAGGAGCCGCCGATTTCGGGTGAGCGCGGATCGGGAACCCTTTTTTTCTCGCACTGCACCCTCCGCTGCGTTTACTGCCAGAATCATCCCTGGAGCCAGGGGGGGATGGGCGAGGAACTGACGGTCGAGGAACTGAGCGCCCGGATGCGTGGGATCGTCGAACAGGGATGCCACAATTGGAACCTCGTCTCCCCCACCCCCTGGCTCCCGCGGATACGAGAAGCGGCGCGTCCGCTAATTCAGGCTGGCATTCGGCTGCCGTTTGTCTATAATACGTCCGGTTTTGAACTGCCGGACACGTTGGCGGCATACGCAGACCTGCTCGACATCGCGCTGGTGGATTTGCGCTATGCCCAAGACGAAACGGCGCGTGAAGCGTCCGCCTGCGACACGTATGTGGCGGTCGCGCGTGACTGTGTGCGGTGGTTCTGGGAACACCTGGGGCCGCTGGAGGTAAGCGCGGCGGGCACGGCACGGCGGGGGGTCATCTGCCGTCTGCTGGTGCTGCCGGGACGGGCCGACGAGGCGGTTGACAACCTGCGCTGGCTGGCGACGCACGTGGGTGCTGAGATTCACATCAGTGTGATGTCGCAGTACACGCCGGCGCATCAGGCGCCAGGCCTGCCGGGGTGGGACCGCAAGGTCACGGCCGAGGAGTACGGGCGCGTGACGGACGCGTGCGAGGAATTGGGTTTCGAGAACGGGTGGATACAGGGATATGAAGCCGAAGCGCCCGGCGATCTGCTGGGATGCGACATGCCGCCCGGCGTTGGGGCGGTGGGCCGGTGATCGGTGACAGGTTTTTATAGGAAAACACGTGATGCGGACGCGCTGAGGCGCGGACGCGGCACAGCGAAGGGGGAGGCACAATGAGCGGTCATAGTAAATGGGCAACCATCAAGCATAAGAAGGGCGCGGCGGATGCCAAGCGCGGCAGGATTTTCAGCAAACTCGCCAAGGAGATGACGGTCGTCGCCAAACAGGGCGGCGGCGACCCGGGCAACAACCCCACGCTTCGCACGTTGATTGCCAAGGCGAAGTCGGTCAACATGCCCAACGACAATATCGACCGGGCGATCAAGAAGGGAACCGGCGAACTGGCGGCGGACATCCTCGAAGAAATCACCTATGAGGGGTACGCCTCCGGCGGCGTCGGCATTGTCGTCAAAGTACTCACCGACAACAAGAACCGCGCGGCAGCCGAAGTGCGCAACGTGTTCAAGAAGAACAACTCAGACTTCGCCACCCTCGGTTCGGTCTCACGCAACTTTGAGCGCCAGGGGACGATCATGATCCCGGCGGAAGGGATCACCGAGGATCAGGTCATGGAAGTCGCCCTCGGGGCCGGCGCCGACGACATGGTCACCGAAGAGGGCGGGTTCACCGTCACCTGCCAGCCGTCCGCCTACTCCGTCGTGTGCGAGGCGCTCGAGAAAGCAGGCATCCCGTTCGACCAGGAGAACTCCCGCGTCGGACTCGTCCCCACCGCCCTTGCCGCCGTCACGGATGCCGCCGTCGCCCGCTCGGTCAACAAGTTCATCGCCACGCTGGAAGAACTCGACGACATCCAGGACGTCTACACCAACATGGAAATCGCCGACGCTATCGCCGACGTGCTCGACGCGGAATAACGCGATTCGACCTAGCTAAGCCGCCCTTCCAGCGGCAGGGTGATCGTCACGGTGGTCCCGTTTTCGGTGCTGTCCACATCGATACGCCCGCCATGGTCAACGACCGTCCGCCGCGCAAGCGGCAAGCCCAAACCCAATCCGCGCGGTTTGGTCGTGCAGAACGGGGAGAAGAGTTTGTCCCGCACCTCGGCGGCAATGCCCGGACCGTTGTCGGTAACGGCCACCATGAGGGATCGGCTTTGATCCACGCCGACGCACCGGGCATAAAGGGTGATGCGGGATGACGGTCTGCAGCTCGCCGCCTCATACGCATTGACCAGCACGTGGGCAATACCGTCAATCAGCGCATCGGCATCGGCATGGATCATCGGCAGGGAATCGTCAACATCGCACACCACATCGGGTTTGCCCGGCCCGACCCGTTGCGCGGCAAGCTTGCAGGCGCGTGCCGCGATCTCGGCCATCGCTGTTTTGCGGAAGACCGGCTGGGGCGGGTGGGCGAACGTATTGATCTGGGTAATGATCGTGTTCAGCCGTCCGACCTCGCCGGTCACGATGCTGAAGAACTGCTGGCGGAATTCGGGATCGGAGTAGCGTTCGGGAAGGAGCTGCGCGAAGGTGCTGATGGCGACAAGCGGGTTGCGCACCTCATGCGACATGGCGGCGGCGAGGTCGGTCCAGAACGCGTGGCGCTCCATCTCCTCCTGTTTCTCGCGCAGCAACCGCTCGCGCGTGATGTCCGTCAACAGCAGCATGGCACCCAGACAGGCTCCATTCGTGCCGATGCGCTGGACATCGGCCCGCAGGGTGCGCCGGCTCCCGGGATCCGTCCAAATGACTGGTGCGGGGTCTGCGCCGTAACGGATCGTCCGCAGGGCCAGATCGGCGATGCGGCTGCCCGCCTGTTCCACGGGCCGATTGACCGTTTCCGCAGCGGTCACGCCCAACAGAAGCTCCGCCGCACGGTTGAACCAGCGCACCGTTCCGTCCTCGGAAACGGCCAGGATGCCGACGGGGAGGGCTTCCAGAAGGTTCTCGGCCAGCGTTTTTTGTACCGCCAGTTCTTCCACCAGAAGCGCGTTTTCAAGCAATGTGGCGACCTGTTCGCCAATGACGGAGAGGTCGGAGAGATCGTGCGACGCAAAGGGGATTCCGGTGGCGCGGTGGCCGACCGCGATCCAGCCCAGAAGGCCTCGTTTGCCGAGAAGCGGAACCAGGACTTCCGCGCCGGAGCTGTCCAGCGCGCGCCGCAGCATCTGCTGGTCGCGCCCGTCGGCGACATGATCGAGATGGGCGCGGCAGACCAGGTGCGCCTGCCGGTCGAGCCATCGCACGAGCGGATCGGAGGGGTCGAACGCAATCGCATCGGCGCCGTCCGGGCAGCGGACACCCGCCCGCAGCCGGTAGGCTGGATCGTCGTCAAGCCGGACAAATACGCCCACCCGGGCGAATCTCCCGACGGCGGCGATGCCTTCGGCCAACTGTTCCATGAGTTTCTGCCGGTCACGAAAATGGCGCGAGGCGCGCCACAATTCATGGAGCGGCGCGAGGTTCAGCGCCAGCTCACCGGCCGCGGGATACGGTTCTGCCGGGCGGACGGCGCGCGGGAGTTGCAGCAGGGCCAGATCTTCGCGCGCCTGACGCAACAGGATGGCATGGCGCAGGGTTCGCCGGATCTGGTCCGCAGACACGTCGAGCGGCTCGGCGGAAAAGATATCGGCATCACGGCAAGCGAGATACGCATCGGACTCCGGATGGCCGAGGGCGATCATGCAGCCGCGTGATTCCGGGGAGGCGGCGGCGAGGATCGCTCCCGTCTCGGGGTGCCTCAGGTCGAGCATCCAGACCGCAGATCCGAACCGCTGTTCGGCGCGTGTCAGTTCGGCACGGTCCGACACGGCATGGATGTCGGCCAAGCCGCCTGCGGATCGAACCATGCGGTCGACCAGATCCGCGGCGTGCGTCAACAACAGACACGCTGAGACGGGTGTTGTCATGCCTCTCCTTTCGTTTCATTATTACCGCTTCCCTCTTCAGGGTCAAGCAGGGGAAGCAGCACGCGAAAGCAGGTGCCGGCACCAAGGACACTCTCCACGTCAATCAGGCCCCGATGTTCGGCCACAATCCCGTGGGCGACAGACAGTCCCAATCCGGTGCCGTTGGCCTTGGTCGTGAAGAACGGGTCGAATATGTGCGTCAGGTCCTCGGGCGCGATGCCGCGTCCGGTGTCATGCACCCGCACCTCGATCCAGGTCTTCGCGACACTCCGGGTGGCCTGCTGCAACAGGGACTTGGGGTGGGCGATGGTGCGCGTCGTGATCTTCAGCGCGCCGCCGCTCTCCAGTGCGTCCAGGCCGTTCAGCAGCAAATTGAGAAACACCTGGCCCAGGAGTCCCTGGTCGCCCAGCAGACGGTCATTTTCGGCCTCGTAGCGGCGTTCAAGTATCAGTCCATGGGTCCTGACTTGCTGTGCGACCAACTTGCAGGCGGCGTCAAGCGAGGCGTGCAGTGCGAGCGGGACCAGCGTGGGCTTCACGGGGCGGGATAAGTTGAGGAGCTGCGAAACGATCGCGTTGATCCGTTCGACCTCGGTTGCGAGCAGCGGAACGAAGGTGTGCCGGAAATCAGGGTCGTCGAAATGGGTGGGAAGGAGGTGCGCGAATGTTTTAAGGCAGACGAGCGGGTTCTTGATCTCGTGGGCCATGCCGGCGGCCAGCGTGCCGATGCTCGCCAGCCGGTCGTTGCGCCGGATCTGCTCTTCCAGTTTGCGGAGGGTGGAGGTGTCTTGAACCACCAGCAGCGCACCCGAGGCGTTGCCGGCGAGGCCGCCGAACACGGCGGTGGCAAAACGCACCGACTGTTCAACGTCCGCCTGCGGCCGCAGCACCAGATCCTGGTCGCGCACGCCCAGCCCCGAGGCGATGCACACGCGCAGGGCGTCCCAGACCGGGCCTGGCAGGATGTCGGATGCGAGACGGCCGATGACCTGCTCAACCGCGTCCAGACGCAGGATGCGGCTGGCCTCGCGGTTGCAAACCGTGACACGCCCCCCGTGATCTGCGGCCACGACGCCGGTGACGAGGTTGTCGAGCAACACTTCGTTGTAAATGCGCGCATCCTGAATCCGCGTATACAACGTGGCGTTCTCGATCGCGAACCCCAACTGATCGCCGAGTAACGCCAGCGCATCTTCTTCACGCCTGCCGAAGATCCGACCGTACGGACGGCGGCCGATGAGGAGGAAACCGGCCAGCCCGTTCTTTGACCTCAAGGCGACGGCCACCTCGGCGTTGAGCCGGATGAGGGCGCGCTCGGCCTGTATCTCCAGCGCCGTATCTCCGACACGCCGCAGCACGTCGCGGATCAAGGGGTGGCGCTCTGTCCGCAACGCGCGCGCCAGCGGATCGGTCTCGCTCACGGATTCCCCCGCTTCACCGCCCCCGTCCGGATGCTGCACGAAGCGCACCCCGTCGTGCAAATAGACGCGTATCCGGGACACGCCGAGCGCGCCCTGCAGCAACTGACTGAAATCCGTAAACAGCGCATCCACCGTGGTGATGGAACGGGCCAGAGCGCTACCCTCGTGCACCAGTTTCGACAACCCCTCGTGATCGCTTTCAAACAATGCGTCGGCCCGCCGTTTGAGGAACGCTTTCGCCGGCGCGAGGCTCAGCGCCACCACGATGGCGGCAAACACATGGGCAGCGGACCGCAACACCGCGTGAGACCCATCAAACGGGAGTCTGCCGATGGCGTAAAAAGCCATGCCATACATCAGCGCCAGAAAAACCGTCACAAGCATCCAGATGATGGTATGCCGCAGAAATTCGCCGATGCCCATGATGTGGCGGGTTGCGATCCCGTAGGCCATGACGCCGTGCCAGATCACAACCGTAAGCGGCGCGAACCGCGCGCTTTGCGAAGAACCGGTGAACAGGGGAATCACGAGGACAAGCAAGACGCCCGGAACAAAAGCGAACAGGGATCCGAACGCCATGATTTTCAGTTCCATGCGGCAGACGCCTTCCGCCCGCGCCAACGACCGAAAGAAACTCCAGACCAGGGCCACCACGACGACCATCCAGAAGCCGACAAAGGGGATAAAACCCGGCCCATAGAGCGGCTCCCCGATCGCGTTCCCGCCGACCGACAACCGCGCGCCCGTCAAAAAGAAGAGGGTCTGGGACAGAACCGCGGCGAGGGCCACCGCCACCACCCAAGGCCACGCCCGGCGCAGCAGACCGACGAGCGTCGCCTCCGGGTGCGTCGCGGCAGCGCGCAACAGGTGAAAGAACAGGGGAATGAACACGCTTGTGGCGCATGCCTGCCGGATCCAGAAGGCTAGCCACACCTCGCTTGCCGTGATTGATCCGAAATACTGGCAAGCCAGCCAGAGGGCGAACATCAGGGAGAGAATGGCAAAGACGCGGTTGGTCAATCGACGCGTATGGGTCAGGAGCACGATCACGCCGAGCAGCAGATTAAGCGCGATCACGACCGGCAGCACGAGGATGAACAGATTCGTCATGGCGGGGGTCTCCGAACTACGAGCACGGTGTTGCCGCCGCCCATCCCGTGGACGTTGATCAGCGCGTGTTCGAGCCGCATCCGCCGCGCCTGAGGCACGTAGTCCAGGTCGCACGCCGGATCCGGCGTCGTGTAATTCGCCGTTGGCGGGACCAGATTGTCGCGCATCGCGAGCGCGCAGGTGATGATCTCCAGGGGTCCCGCCGCCGCCAGCGGGTTGCCGGTAACACCCTTGATGGAAGAGACCGGAATGCGATAGGCGCGGGGGCCCAGTGTGTTGCGGATCATGACCGTCTCCATGCGGTCAATCAACGGGTCGCTCGGCCCATGCGCACACACGTAATCAATCGCCCCGGAATCAAGCCGCGCATTGGCCAGGGCCAAGGCCATGCACGTGCCCAACCCGTTGGCGGCCGGCGTTCCAAACGTGTCGGCATGTGACGCCCCACCGCATATTTCCAACCACATCGGCGCGCCGCGCGCGCGGGCGTGGGCAAGACTTTCCAGCACCATGATGCCTGCGCCTTCCCCCAAAACACCCCCGTCACGGTCGCGATCAAACGGACGGCTGGCATGGTGCGGGTCTTCGTTGCGGCTGGAGAGCATCCCGCTCGTGCAAAAAGCGGCGCAGGTGGAGGCGCAAATCGACGCGTCGGTGCCGCCGGCGATCACAATGTCGGCCCTGCCGACGCGGATCGCCTCGACGGCGGCCAACACCGCATCCGCTCCGGCCTTGCATGCTGCCGCAACGGTCTGAAACGCAACCCGTTTGCCGATATATTCAGCCAAGGTGGTAGCGACACAATGGGGCTGTGTGGCCCACACCACCCATGGGCGCACCCGACCCGGCGTTTCCTTGTACACGTTGTGCGCGGCACTCTCGACCACCTCGATGGCGCTTGTGCTGACACCGATGAAGACATTCACCTGACGCACGTCCCTCTCAAAGCTACCGGCGCTCAACCCCGCGTTCGTCATCGCCATATCCAACGCGGCCAACGCAAATTGCGCTTGCCGTGGTAAACGCTTCCATTTGATGCCTGCAGGCAAATGGATGTCTGGGTTGAAACCGGTCACCTCCGCAGCGATGCGATTCGGCAGCTTGGAGGCATCGAACAGTGTGATCGGACCCACCCCCGAGCGTCCTTCAACAAGCGTCCGCCAAAAATCTTCGACGCCGATTCCGTTGGCGGCCAGCACCCCGATTCCGGTGACGACGGCACGTCGGTCATCATTGTGGTACGCACTGCATGTAGTGTTTCACTGCATGTAGTGTTTAGATTGCAGTCTCGCACCAATGCGGGGCGGATGTCCAGTCCAAAAATGGTCCCGCAGACGAATTTTAAACAAAATATCAGAGTATGGTCTTGCAATCGCACACGGAAGCGCATACACTGCAAAACATTGGACGGTGATCGCTCCACGTTTTAACAACCAGAGGCTCTTGCAAAACCCCTTGGCAAACGTTCGGCTTCGGCTCACCGAGACGGTTAGCCCTGCCCAAAACTCAGGCAAGACAACGGCGTCCTCGCCGCTGAGATTTTTGCATGCGCCTCAACCCCTGAGGTATCACCCGCAATGCCTACGGAGGACATCACGATGATGAAACGGAATTCTGTGCTTGGACTTGGGTTGGCTTTGGCTGGTCTTGCGACTCAAACCGTCCTGGCGGACGGTTTTCGAAACCCGCCCGACACGGCGGCTGCATTGGGCAAAGCCGGGAAGCACATCGTCTGGGTTAACGACGCCTCATCCGTCTTTTACAACCCAGCCAATCTAGCTGACGTCTCATCACGCCAGGTTCAGATATCGTCCTTGCTCGGCTATAGTCACGCCGATTATAGAGGTCTGCTTGGCCAGACCGACACAGAAACGCCGTGGAGCATGTTGCCCGCTTTCGCCATCGCCTGGCCACTGCGGGAGGGAAGCGGACTGACGCTGGGATTCGGCATGCACGTTCCCTACGGACGCCAGACGCGCTGGACCTCCGACGGCGTGTTCCGCTATGCGGCGCCGGTTTTCAGCAAATTGGCGGTGATGGACTTCTCCCCCGCACTCGCATGGCGTGTCTCCGACTCTGTCTCGGGCTCGACCTGTACTACGGGAGCCTGCAGTTGCGCCAGTTGCTCCCGTTCGGCCCCGGCAGCCTCCTGACTGCCGAAGCTGACGGATTCGCGGTGGGCGCCAATGCCGGCATCACCTGGCGCATCACGCCGAGTCACCGTCTCGCTCTGACGTGCCGCACGCCATTCGACCTGAAATTCAGCGGCGACATGGAGACGGCCAACATCCCCTTCCCCGGGGTGTCGCCTAAGAGCGACGTCGAGACCACGTTCAAGTTCCCCACCATCGTGGCACTCGGTTACGGCGTGTACCTCACAGACACGCTCTGTGTCGAGGCCAATGTCGAGTGGCTCCAATTCTCGCGCTTCAAGACGATGGCGATCGACGCGGGCGCCAACAACCCGCTGGCCGGCGCGCTCGGCCTCGCCAACATCCCGCAAAATTGGGACGACACCTGGACGTTCGGCCTTGGCGCTGATTGGCGTTTCGCCCCCGACTGGACGCTGCGTGCGGGCTATCTCTATCTCCAAAGCCCGATACCGAACCGGACGTTCGCGCCGCTGGCGCTGGATGTTGACCAGTCGATCGTGAGCATCGGCCTCGGTTATCAGAGCGGCCCTCATACCGTCGATGTCGCCTATACCCTCGGTCTCTTCACGACACGCCGCGTCAGCGCCAATCAGAACCCGCTCTATCGGCAGGCCACGTATGACTTTGAAGGTCATCTCGCCGCATTGACCTACACGTATGCCTTTTAGCTTCAATAGACTTGGCATCCGCTTAAGCCGTTTTCCTTTTGTTCTTCGTGTTCTTCCGAGGTGAAGGGCCTTCAGGCACGGGAGGGTGTATGGTATCTCAGGAACAACTTGCCCATATCGACGACGCGCGTCAGACCATCCTGGTGATTGACGATGAACTCGGACCGCGTGAAAGTATCCGCTTCCTGCTCAAAGATAACTACCATGTGCTGTGTGCGGATTCGGTGGCGGCGGGTCTTCAGTTGTTGCGCGACCACACGCCGGACGCGGTGATCATGGACATCCGCATGCCCGACTGCAACGGCATAGACGGGCTTCGCGAAATCCGCAAGCGCGACACCGATCTGGCGGTCATCATGCTCACCGGCTTCGCCGCCCTCGGCACGGCGCAGGAGGCGATCCGCAACGAAGCGAACGACTACCTGGAAAAGCCGTTCGACGCGACGGAGTTGCGTCGCGTCGTCCAGCATCATGTCGCGCAGACCGGCCTGCGGCGCAAACGCGGCAAGCTTCTGAAAGATGCGGACGCGTTGGAGCAGCGGATCCGCGAGCTCCAAGGCAAGGACTGGTTGGCCGAGTTGGGGCAGGTCTCCGCGGAGTTTGTCCATGACCTGCGTAACACCCTCACCGTAGCCAGCGGCTCGTCGAGTCTGCTCAGGATAGAAGTTAATGAGTTGCAGCATCGGCCGACAGACGGGTCGCCCGAAATGGGGCGCTATCTGGACATGCTGGAGCAGGCGATGCGACAATGCGTCGACATGCTCGACTCGTGGCAGCGCCTGATCCACCAGACTCCCGAGCAGAAAACGAAATTCCATTTTCACGCGTTCGTCTGCGCCTGCGTCGAGACCCATCGAACCGCCGTGGAGGACGCCTGCGCCCATGTCGCATGCGAAACCGCGGGCGATGACGCCGAAATCCGCGGCGACCGCATGCAACTCGCGCGCGTGCTGGCCAACCTCATCCACAACGCGCTTCACGCCCTGTCCCCCGATAACGGGCTGATCCGGGTCCGCTCGGAAAGCCTCGACACGTCCGTCCGCGTCAGCGTGGCGGACAACGGCTGCGGCATTAGCGCGGAAAACCTGCAGCGCATCTTCGCCCCGAACTTCACCACCCGCCACGCCATGGGCGGCACGGGACTGGGATTGTTCATCGCGCAAAAGGTCGCCCACGCGCACGGCGGCACGCTGACCGTCAACAGCGCCGTCAATCAGGGGTCGACGTTCACGTTGACGCTCCCCCGTGCCGCGGCGGTCAAGGACGGCGGCGCGGCCTGACGGGCAGCGGAAAAAACGCCCACACCTCTGCCGCGTATCGCCGGTAGTCCGCGCCGAACAGGTCGCGGAGGAAGCGCTCCTCGTAATACCCGCGCGACACCTCCAGCGGAATGAAGGCCAGCATGCCGAACAGCAGAGCCCCCCAGGCACCGAGGAACAGCGGCAATCCGACGATTTCCAGACAGGCACCGAGGTAGAGCGGATGACGCATGAACCGGTAAGGGCCTTCTCGCACCAGATGGCGTTCGCCGCCGGTGTCCGAAACATCCACATGCCACTGATGCCGCAAGGCATGGAACGCCAAATACCGCAGCGCGACCCCCGCACCGTAAACCGCCAGGCCGAACACGAAAAGGCCGACAGGCGGCATGCGATGCCGCAACAGAAACTCGGCCATCGCGCCGCCCAGCGTCAGCGGGTACGCATAACCCACGGCGATCGCCGTCCAGTCCCTCCCCGCGCCGTCAAAAGCACGCTCAAGCCCCTGCCGCAAATACATCGCCCATATCCGTTCCGCACAGACCACGCCAAAAAGGGCGACGCCCACAGCCTTTCCCGCAAACGCAGGCGTCAGGGGGAACAGCACGATCGGCGTCAACACCACCAAGGCAACCAGCACCGTCACGCCGTGGAAGAGGAGCACATAGAGCCGCAGAGGACGCGCTGACGCGGATTCGTTCGGCTGTTCCAGTTTACTA
>CAZOJL010000040.1:0-22759 GCA_964580075.1 uncultured Akkermansia sp.
CTGTGCGGCGACGTGCAATTTTCGCTGGAAGACGCCTCCCGCTCAGATCCGGCGTTCATGTACCGGGTGATCGAGGGGGTGATCCGGGCGGGCGCCACGACCGTCAACATCCCCGATACCGTCGGCTATGCGATTCCGCACCAGTTCGGCGAGATGATCCGCGGCATCCGCCACGCGGTGCCGAACATGGACCGTGCCGTGATCGCCGTACACTGCCATAACGATCTCGGGCTGGCGGTCGCAAACTCGCTGGCGGCGGTTGTCGCGGGGGCGGGACAGGTGGAGGTCACGGTCAACGGCATCGGCGAACGGGCGGGAAACGCCGCGCTGGAGGAGGTCGTCATGGCGCTGCAGACCCGCGCCGACCTGTTCCAGATCACCCATGGCATCGACACCACCAAGATTCACGCCGTGAGCAAGTGTGTGCAGACGGTTACCGGCAGCCGCGTGCAGGCGAACAAAGCCATTGTCGGAGAGAACGCCTTTGCCCACGAGGCGGGCATTCACCAGCACGGCGTGATGATGAACGCCACGACATACGAGATCATGACGCCCGAGTCCATCGGCATTCCGCGCAACAAGATGGTGCTCGGCAAGCATTCGGGCCGCCACGCATTCGAGCAGCGGCTGCAGGATCTGGGCTTCCACTTCGATGCCGACCACATCAAGAAGCTGTTCGCCGATTTCAAGACGCTGGCGGACCGCAAGAAGGTGGTCTCCGACGCCGACATCGAGGCGCTCGCCCGCGGCCTTGAGACGCAGGTCGAGGAGCGTGTCAGGCTGGACCGCTTCGTGGTCACGTCGGGCAATACGATCAGCAGCACCAGCACGGTGCGGCTGATTCTTGATGGCAAGGTCGTCGAGCATGTCGCGGTGGGGTCGGGGCCGATCGATGCCTCGTTCAAGGCGATCAATGCCATCCTCGGTCTGGAGTTAAAGCTCGAATCGTTCACCCTGTCGGCGGTGACGGATGATGCCGACGCGCAGGGCGAGGCGGATGTGAAAGTCCGCCACCGCGGGCGGGTCTATCACGGCAACGGTCTGTCGACCGATATTGTCGAGGGGAGCCTCCGGGCCTATCTGGCGGCGATCAATGTTGTGTTGAGTGAAAACGTTCACTAGGAGAGACATGATGACCATGACACAGAAAATCCTCGCCCGTGCGGCGGGGTTGGACCGCGTGGAGGCGGGCCAGTTGATCGAAGCAAAACTCGACCTCGTGCTGGGCAACGACATCACCGCGCCGGTGGCGATCAAGGAATTCGCCCGGACCGGCGTGGCCCGTGTCTTCGATCAGGACAAGGTGGCATTGGTTCCCGATCACTTTACGCCGAACAAGGACATCAAGGCGGCAGAACAGTGCAAGATCTTGCGCTGTTTCGCCGGCGAGCAGAACATCACGAACTATTTCGACACCGGCGAGGTGGGTGTCGAGCACGTGCTGTTGCCCGAGCGCGGGTTGGTCGGCCCCGGCGATGTCGTGATCGGAGCCGACAGCCATACCTGCACCTACGGCGCGCTGGGCGCCTTCTCGACCGGCGTTGGCTCGACCGACATGGCCGCGGGCATGGCGCTCGGGACCGCCTGGTTCAAGGTGCCCTCCGCCATTCGTTTCGTGTTGAAAAATCGCTTTACGGATCCGTGGGTATCGGGGAAGGATGTGATCCTGCATATTATCGGCATGATCGGCGTCGACGGCGCGTTGTACCAATCCATGGAATATGCTGGCGACGGTCTGAATGCCTTGACGGTCGATGACCGCCTGTGCATTGCCAACATGGCGATCGAGGCGGGCGCCAAAAACGGTATCTTCCCGGTCGATCAGGTCACGCGGGATTTTCTCAAGGAGGTCGGGCGCGACCGCTATACCGCGTTCGAGGCCGATGCTGACGCCGTTTACAGCCGGACGATCGAGGTGGATCTGGCGTCGCTGCGTTCCACGGTCGCCTTTCCCCACCTGCCGAGCAACACACGGCTGGCTCGGGATGCGGGCGATGTGAAGATCGACCAGGTGGTGATCGGCTCCTGCACCAACGGCCGGTTGAGCGACATGCGCGTCGCGGCTCGTCTGCTCCAGGGGCGGCATGTCGCCAAAGGCGTCCGCTGTCTCGTGATTCCGGCGACCCAGAAAATCTACCTCCAGGCCATGAAAGAGGGGCTGTTGGAGATCTTCATTAACGCGGGCGCGGCGGTTTCGACCCCGACCTGCGGTCCGTGCCTGGGCGGGCACATGGGCGTCTTGGCCAAGGGCGAACGGGCGGTCGCCACAACCAATCGCAACTTCGTCGGACGCATGGGTCATCCTGAGTCGGAGGTGTATCTCTCCAATCCAGCCGTGGCCGCGGCCACCGCGATTACCGGACGCATCACCGACGCCAACGAACTTGTCTAATAGGGTAACCAGAAAAGGATCTTGAACATGACAGCCAACGGAACGGTATTTCGCTACGGCGACAATGTGGACACGGACGTGATCATCCCCGCCCGCTACCTCAACACATCAGACCCGGCAGAGCTCGCGGCGCACTGCATGGAGGATATCGACAAGACGTTTGTGCAGCGGGTGAAGCCGGGCGATATGATTGTGGCCGACGCCAACTTCGGGTGCGGTTCGTCACGCGAGCACGCGCCGATCGCAATCAAGGCGGCGGGAATTTCTTGCGTGATTGCCAAAAGCTTCGCGCGGATCTTCTATCGCAATGCCATCAATATCGGTCTGCCGATTCTCGAATGCCCCGAGGCGGCGGCGTCAATTCAGGCGGGCCACACCGTCTCGGTTGATTTTGACACGGGTGCGATCACCGACGAGACCACGGGTGGCACGTTCCAGGCCGCCGCCTTTCCCCCCTTCATGAAAGATCTCATCGCGCGCGGCGGGCTGGTGGAGTATGTGAAGGCGAAACGGGCGGGGCGGTAACGGGACGTCACGGACAACACCGCACAAACCCCCGGATGAGGCTTGCGAGCTGGGGCTGTACGCGTTGCATTTCGGCGATGACATCCGCGTGGGAGAGGGCGCACCCGCCTGTTCCGGCGGCCATGTTGGTGATGCAACTTACGGCTGCGACGGCGATCCCGGCGGCACAAGCAACCATCGCTTCGGGCACGGTGGACATGCCGACGACATCGGCGCCCAGGGCCGCCAGTGCACGGATTTCAGCCGGGGTTTCGTAGGCGGGGCCCGGCGAAAAGGCGTAGACGCCTTCGGTCAGGTCCAAACCGATCACATGGGCTGCGTTCTGGAGCCGATCGCGGAGACGCGGCGTGTAGACGGCCGTCTGATCGGGGAAACGCGCCCCCCAGCCTGGCACGGTTGGCCCGGTCAGGGGTGAGAGGCCGGTGAGGTTGATGTGGTCGGCGAGAGAGAGGACGCTGCCGGGACGCAGCGTGCGACGAATGCCGCCCGCGGCATTGGTGATCAGCAGCGTGCGGCACCCGATGCGGCGGATGAGCTCCACCGGCAGGACGACCGGCGTCCAGCCGTAACCCTCGTACCAGTGGTGGCGGCCGCAGAAGGCCGCCACGCGCCGCCCCTCAAGCATACAGAGAAGCAGTTCGCCAGCGTGACCGGCCACCGTGCTGGAACCGAGGCCGGGAATGTCCGCATAGGGGATGCGGGCCAGGAGTTTTTCCGGCGCAAGCGCATCGCCCCAGCCCGATCCGAGGATCAGCGCACAGTCGGGGGATTGCTCGCAGAATACGGCCGGCAGCGCCTGAAAGGCCACATTAAAAACGGCTGTGTCGCGGGGTGATTCCATATGACCTCCTGTTAACGCACCGGTTCAACATCTTTCCGGGCGGCGGTGACCGCAACCGCCATGCCGATCAGATCGACCGACAGGATCACCCGCATCGAGTGGGTGATTTTGCTGACGACGCCTTCGGAACCTTGGAGCGGGCCCGAGATGATCCGGACCCGTTGCCCCTGTTTCAACGGGACGACCGGCTTGAGGTCCGGGGTGAGGGAGAGCGCGCGTCGGACTTGCACCAAATCGCGCAGAAGCCGGATGGAGCTTTTGGGTATAAGGAAGCGGACGACGTGGTTGGTCTGCAGGACTGGTTTCCGCGTCTCGGGGGTCAGTGCTACGAAGAGGTATCCGGGGAAGAGCGGCAGGGAGACGGTGATCTTACGGCGCTGACGGACGCGGGATACCGTCCGCTGCGGAAGATAATGGGGAATCGCATAAACCGCACAGACCGCCGCGACTTTTTTTTCCGTGCGGGGTTTGAGGAAGAGAACCTGCCAGTTTGCGAGCGTGGACGTGATGGGCATGGCACAACGTGGGATGAGAGTGACCTGGAACGAGAAACACCGAGACACCAAAGACAGTTTAACAGGGACACCGTGTAACGGGAAACGGAAATTTGTCTGGGAACGGTAATTCGGTAATTCTGGGTGAGCGTGACGGAGGCGGGTCATAATGAGAATTACCGGACGCCGGCAGGGCAAACGCATCTAAATTCTTATGTTTTTCAGATTCTGGCTCAGGGCTTTCTCTCCAGCTTGGCGCGTGGCGCAGGATTTCTGGAGTGCGGCGGCAAGCGGTATTCCGCGCGACGCCGCTTTTAGAAGGGCTGCCCTTTAAAAAGCGGTGTCGCGCTGCGCTTGCCACCGCACTCCAGATCACGCCAGCCCCGGATCCGGCCTTTTAGACAACGACAGGCGCCAGGAGAAGAAAAAAAAGAGAGAAATTAGATGCGTTTGCCCTGCGGACGCCGAATGGCGCTCTTGACGGCGCAACTCGGTACCGCGTACAGTGATACCGGTATCGGCACACCGTGTCGGATGTGCCCGCCCAACCCGAGACACGCCATCGCCGGCGGTGGAGCATGCGGGTGGATGTCACGACGTGACCCCCGCCGGACGGCACCAACACGGTAAACGAAATGATCGATTTCATTCAAGATTTCGGGCCTATTACTCAAGCGCTGGTTGCCACCTGTTTTACGTGGGGCGTGACGGCCGCGGGCGCATCACTTGTGTTCATGACCCGGACGGTCAGCCCCAAGATCATGGACTCCATGCTCGGTTTCGCAGCGGGCGTCATGATCGCCGCCAGTTTCTGGTCGTTGCTGGCGCCGGGCATCGAAATGGCCGAACAGATGGGGCAAATTCCCTGGCTGACGGCAGTGATCGGATTCATGGGGGGCGGAATCTTCATGCGGTTGACCGATGCCGTGTTGCCGCATCTTCACCCGGGTCTGGCGATGGGGCAGCGGGAGGGCGTCAAGACATCGTGGCAGCGCAGCACGCTGTTGGTGCTCGCGATTACGCTGCACAATATCCCGGAAGGGCTTGCGGTGGGCGTGGCGTTTGGGGCCGTGGCTGCCAATCTTTCGTCGGCGACGCTGGGCGGCGCCATTGCGCTGGCTATCGGCATTGGCCTGCAGAACTTTCCGGAAGGGGCGGCCGTATCATTGCCGTTGCGCCGGGAGGGCATGGGGCGGATGAAAAGCTTCATGCTCGGACAGGCGTCGGGTCTCGTTGAGCCCATTGCAGGCGTGCTCGGGGCCGCCTTTGTGCTGCACATGCAGGGCATCCTGCCCTACGCGCTCTGTTTCGCGGCCGGCGCGATGATCTTTGTGGTGGTCGAGGAGTTGATTCCGGAATCGCAACGGAACACGGCCAACATCGACCAGGTCACCATGGCCACGATGACCGGCTTTGCGCTGATGATGCTCCTCGATGTGGCGTTGGGCTGATCCGGGACCCCGTTCATGACCTGCACGTAGAGCGAATGGTAAAGCTGACCTGCCGGATTTAGGATGAATCGGCTGCGCGCCACAGCTTAAGCCTAATCGTGCGTCGAGAATTACGATCCGAAAAGCCATATCAGCAGCACGCCCAATTCAAAGAGCAGGTACAGCGGCACGGCCAGCGCGATCAGCGAAATCAGGTCGCTGCCGGGGGTCAGTACCGCCGCGATGACGACGACCGCAAGGATGACATACCGCCGTGATTGCGTGATGCGTGATCGTGAAAGAAAGCCCAACTTATTTAAGAAAAAGACCATGATCGGGGTCTCGAACGACAGCCCGAAAGCCAGCATCATGGTGACCATGAATGACATATAGCTCTGGAATGTGAATGCCGATACGACGCTCAGCCAGTCTCTGTTGAAGGTCACCAGAAAATGCAGTGTCAGCGGGGTGATCACGATTACCGAAAGCATCACGCCGCAGAGAAACAGTATCGCCGAAGCCGGCACCGCGAGATAGACATAACGTTTTTCTCTGGCATAAAGGCCGGCACTCACGAATTTCCAGAGTTGAAAAAAGATCCACGGCGAGGCCAGCACGAGGCCGAACCACATGGCGATCTGCATATAGGTGGTAAAGCCGCCGGTGGGCGTAATGGTTTGAAGGCGCGGATCCAGATTGGCGGCCCGCATGATTTCTTCATACGGGACGCACAACCAGCGAATCATGGCGGACGTGTAATAAAGCCCGGCGCCCATTCCCACCACCCCGCCCGCAAGCGCCAGAATGAGCCTTTTGCGCAGTTCGTCGAGATGGTCTTCGAGACGCATCGCATGAGACGCAAGAGGGGCATGATCTTTGGGTGGAGGCATGGCGTGTGGGGGTGCTTACTGTTTGGGAGCGTCATGAGTCACGTCAGCGTCCCCCCTGTGCCTTTCCTGGCCGGTGTTCGCGTCCTTCGTTTCCGTCGTCTCTTTCAGGCCCTTTTTAAAATCCGAGATGCTTCGGCCGAGGTTGCGCGCCACTTCGGGTAGACGCTTGCCGAATATAATCACCGCCACGATCAGGATCACAATCCATTCCCATCCGGCGGGCATCGATAGGGCAAGACTCGTGGGAATTGCGTTTGACATAGGCGCCTCCTGATCTCAATGCGTTGCGTTGCTGAAGGATGTGCCGGTGATTATAGGTAGTGAAGCTGACTGAAGTCAAGCGAGCGATAAACAAAAAAATGACCGGCTGCGGAGTGTTCCGCATCCGGTCAGTGGGGCTCAGGTTGCGGGCCATTAGGCCGCGCCGAGCTGGAAGCGGACGAAACGGGTAACCGTGAGGGTGTCACCCGCTTTCGTTGCGGCGTCATTGACCACCTGTGTGATGGTCTGCTTCGGCTCCTTGACGAACGGCTGGTCGATCAGGCAGACCTCGGAGTAGTACTTTTGGATTTTGCCCTTGAGGATATTCTCGATGATATTTGCTGGCTTGCCTTCGACCTGCTTGCGAAAAATGTCTTTTTCGGCTTCGACGTCGGCGGCCGGCACGTCGCTGCTTCTGACGTAGCGCGGGCTGGCTGCAGCGACCTGGAGCGCCAGGTCATGGATCATCTCGGCGACCGCCGGGTGGGCGATCGTTTCCGGTTTGGTGCCGGCGACCTCGACCAGCACGCCCACTTTTCCGCCCATGTGGATGTACGATTCGACGCGGGTCGTGGCCGATGCGGCGAAACGCGCGATGCGGCGGATCTTCACGTTTTCACCCGTGGTGCCGATGATTGCGACCAGATCTTCCTTCATGGTTTCGGCCACGGCCTCATCGCCCGCAAGCACGTTCCGGGCGACATCCGCGACGAACGCTTTAAAGGTATCGGTCTTGGCGACAAAGTCGGTCTCACAGTTGACCTCGGCCAGGGCGAGCACGGTGCCGTCCGCCGCCGCGGCGGCGGAGATGACACCCTCTTTGGATTCCTTGTCGGCGCGCTTGATCTGGATGGTCAGGCCCTTCATGCGAAGGATCTTAATGGCGGCATCCATATCCCCGTGCGTATCCGTCAGGGCTTTCTTGCAGTCCATCATCCCGGCGTTGGTCCGGGTGCGGAGGTCATTGATCATTGCTACCGTGATTTCTGCCATGGAATATCCTCTTGTGTCACTTGGTTTTCGGTTCCGGCGCGACGCCTACGCGGATGCGCCGGGTTGGGGCGGATTGCGGATCAACCTTCAGCCGCAGGTTCGGGCGCAGGTTCGGGGGCGGGGGTGGGGGACGCTTCGGCGGGAGTGGCCTCGACGGCCGGGGCGGGTTTGACGGCCGATGGCGCCGGGCCGGCGGGCTCGACTGACGCGGCTTGCGCGGCAACGGTGACCTGTGCGGCCTTTGCCGCAGTGCGACGCGTCCTGGCGAGCTTCTCTTTGGCGGCATCAGCGACGGCTGCGTGCGGCTCCCGGTGGGGCTTGCCACGGCTGGCGGACACGCGCTCCTGTGCGTCATGCGCGGCGCGTTCGGCCTCGACTTGGCGGGATTTTTCTGCCGCGATCTTGGAATACTGGTCGTAGGCGTCTTTGATAACGCGAGCGAAGGCGTCGGCAATCATCATGATGCCGCGGATGGCATCGTCATTGCCGGGGATGACGTGGTCGATCGGGTCGGGATCGGCGTTGGTGTCGACGAGCGCCACAATCGGGATTCCCAAGCGCGTGGCTTCCTTGATGGCGCTGGTTTCACGGCAGATATCGACGACGAACAGCGCGGCGGGAAGACGTTCCATGTCGGCGATGCCGGACAGGTTCTTCTGGAGCTTGTCGAGTTCGCGGCGGAGGTTTGCGGCCTCTTTCTTGTGAACGGAAAGGATGCCGTTGTTGTTTTTGGCGATCGTTTCGATCTGACGCATCCGCTTGATGCTCTTGCGGATCGTCTGATTGTTGGTCAGCGTGCCTCCCAGCCAACGCTCGGTGATGTGATACTGGCCGCAGGCGATCGCCGCGGCGCGTACCGCGTCCTGCGCCTGCTTCTTGGTGGCGACAAAAAGAATCTTGCCGCCGTTGGCGGCCGTGTCGCGCAGAAAGGCGGCGGCTTCGTCAAGCAGGGTGACGGTCTGGGTGAGATCAATGATGTGGATCCCGTTGCGCTTGTCGAAGATGTAGCGCTTCATCTTGGGATTCCACCGCTTGGTCTGGTGGCCAAAGTGCAGACCGGCGTCAAGCAGGTCTTTCAAGGAGAGCCCGGTCAGGCTCGAAGCAGGCATTTCCATAGAGTCCATTCAACCGTTGTAGGACGCGCCACGCTGGACGGTCCGGGGTTAATCCGCTCGGACAGCGGCGGCACAACCGCCGACAGTCTCCGCTTCCGCGACAGTGGTCGCCACAAGGCGGCCCTGCGCCGGATCAGAAGTCGCTAAATATAACCTATAAGACCGCCACCCGCAAGGAGATTCTTACGACAGGAGATTGCAAGATTGCAAAAGACTTGCAGGTCAGGGCAAACGCATCTAAATTCTTATGTTTTTCAGATTCTGGCTCAGGGCTTTCTCTCCAGCTTGGCGCGTGGCGCAGGATTTCTGGAGTGCGGCGGCAAGCGGTATTCCGCGCGACGCCGCTTTTAGAGGGGCTGCCCTTTAAAAAGCGGTGTCGCGCTGCGCTTGCCACCGCACTCCAGATCACGCCAGCCCCGGATCCGGCCTTTTAGACAACGACAGGCGCCAGGAGAAGCAAAAAAAGAGAGAAATTAGATGCGTTTGCCCTGACTTACAGGTCGTGTCTGCTATGCAAGAGCGGCGGGTTTTGATATGTTCCTAAACGTGTGGTGCGGGTGGCGCGGCTGCCCGGCAGTCGCACGTGAGTGTTTTTAAAGGCAAAGGAGCGCAGGCAGATATGAAGATTCCCTTTCAAATCGATTTGAATGACAAGGTGGCTGTTGTCACGGGCGGCGGCGGTGTTCTGTGCGGTGTGTTGGCCCGGGCGTTAGGGCAGTGCGGCGCAGCCGTCGCGGTCGCCGACCTCAAGGCGGATGCCGCGCAGCGCGTGGCGGATGCCATCACGGCTGCGGGCGGTCGCGCGATAGCCGTTGCCTGCAACGTGCTCGACGCGGCCAGTCTGGAGGCGGCCAATGCCGAGGTCGAGGCGCGACTGGGAGCGGTTTCGATCCTGATCAACGGCGCCGGCGGCAACCATCCCAAGGGGACCACTTCCATGGAATACCTCAATCCCGACGACCTGCTGAAGGAGCATCGCGACGTCACCACGTTTTATGATCTGGATCCCAAGGGGATCGAGTTCGTTTTCAATCTGAACGTTCTGGGGACGCTGCTGCCGACGCAGGCGTTTACCCGGAAAATGGCGTTGAACAGGTCGGGCGTGATTCTCAACGTGTCCTCGATGAACGCCTTCCGGCCGCTCACGAAAATTCCCGCCTACAGCGGCGCCAAGGCGGCGGTGAGCAATTTGACCCAATGGCTTGCCGTCCACATGGCCAAGGCGGGCATCCGCGTGAACGCCCTGGCGCCAGGCTTCTTCCTGACGGATCAGAACCGCGCGCTGCTGACAAACCCCGACGGGTCGCTGACGCCGCGGTCGGAAAAGATTCTCGCGCATTCGCCGATGGGGCGCCTGGGCGAGCCCGAGGATTTGATCGGCGCGATGCTGTGGCTGGTGTCGGATCGCGCCGCAGGGTTTGTGACAGGTGTCGTGGTGCCGATTGACGGCGGGTTCTCCGCCTACAGCGGTGTGTGAAACAGTAGGTAAACAACAGAGAGGAAGGGCTCATATGAAACTCGTGCGTGGATTGATCAAGGTGGGGATCGGACTTGTGGTGGTGGTGGTGGTGCTCGCCATCGCCGCGCTGTTCTTTCTGGGTCCCCTGGTGAAGACGACGGTCAACACGGTAGGCCCGAAGGTGCTGGGTGTGCCGGTTAACGTGAAGCATGCGGCGATTTATCCGTTGAGCGGTTCGTTGCGTCTGGAGGGCGTCACGATCGGTAATCCGGAGGGGTATTCGTCTGACGCGTTGTTCACGCTCAAGGAAGTGCGGATCAGCGTCGACATCGCGTCGCTTCCGGGGAACGGACCGATCGTGATCAAGGAACTGGCGATCATCGAGCCGCAGGTGACATATGAGCTCGCGGGCGGGAAGAGCAACATCGAGGCGCTGACCGCCAAGCTGCCGAAATCCGAGAAACCGAAAGATCCGCAACCGGCGCAGAACAAGAAGGAGCCCCGCAAGGTGATCATTGATCTGTTGGAATTCCGGGATGGACAGCTTACGTATCGCGCCAAGATGACGTTGGGACAGGCTGTGCCGTTGCCGCTGCCTAACCTGCGGCTGACGGCTATCGGCCGGAGCAAGGGCGGGATCCAAGCGGAGGACGCCGTTGCCAAAGTGCTGGTTGAACTGCTGAACGTGGTGGGGACGGCGGTCGCCAAGGTCGGTACGGCTGTGCTCGACACCGGCAAGGCGGCTGTCAACGCGGGCAAGGATGCGGCTGCGGGCAGCGTCGAGGCGATCAAATCGGCGGAATCCGCCGCCAAGGGGTTCCTCCGGGCGGTCAGAGGCGACAAGTAATCCAATGGGAGCATGATGATGACCGTCCGTTTCAAAAAAATCAATCCGCAGGCGGTGTTGCCCGTCTATGCGCATCCCGGTGACGCCGGGATGGATTTGTGTGCCTGTGAGCCGGCGCGCATCGAGCCGGGACAGCGAGCGCTGGTCAAGACCGGCCTCGTGATGGAGTTGCCGCCGGGGCACGAGGCGCAGGTGCGGCCTCGCAGCGGCCTGGCCCTGAAAAATGGGGTGACGGTGCTCAACTCGCCCGGGACGATTGACGCGGGCTACCGGGGCGAAATCGGCGTGATCCTGATCAATCTCGGCGATGCGACGTTTGTCGTGGAGCCGGGGATGCGCATCGCGCAACTGGTGGTGGCGCCCGTGACACACGCCGGTGTCGAAGAGGCCGCCGACGTGGGCGACAGCGCCCGCGGCGCAGGCGGTTTCGGCTCGACCGGCGTGTGAGCTGACGACGCGGGGGAAATCAGTGGTGATCAAGGGGGCCCGAAGCAACCGGTAGGGCCGCGGCGTCCGGAAGAATGCGCCGCGCGGTATTGAATAATGGGAAAGGCGGACGGAATGCCTCTCCCTTGCCAGAATTCCTCCTCCGCCTCTTCCTAGCCGTGCATAACGTCAAAACGGCGAATTGCTCCTTTCTGGCGCAGTGCGCGGTACAGCGGGGCGGAGACATCGTAAGTCATTGGTTTTATTAAAGTTTTGAATTTTTGAAGCGGGAGCTTGACTTTGTATGGGGCTTCAGGGTACGCTTTTCCCTGTAGGCATCGTACGCCGTTTCGCTCTTCGGACCGGTGTATTGCGTCTGGACGCCTATTTAATGTTCGCAGAGAAGATGAATCCAGATGTTGCCCGATCAACGGCCTCGTGATACATTATCACTATGACAACAGTACAAGAAATTGAAAATGCAGTGGCACACCTGCCCAACCCTGAGCTTGGCAGATTCCGCACATGGTTTACCGAATTCGATGCTGAAGCATGGGATCGCGAGTTTGAGCAGGACGCGACTCGCGGCAAACTTGAAAGCCTTGCCGACAAGGCGCTCCAAGATCTCGCGCAGGGGCGTTGTTCGGAGTTATGAGTTATCATGCCAACCCTGACTTCTGGAGGTGCTACCACCGTCTTCCTGCCCACATTCAGAAGTTGGCCGACCAGAACTTCGCCCTTCTGAAGAGAAGCCCGCGTCATCCATCACTACACCTCAAGAAGGTCGAGCGGCACTGGTCCGTCCGAGTGGGTAACCATTACCGCGCCGTCGGCGTTCAGTCCCCGGAGGGAATTCTGTGGTACTGGATCGGAACCCACGCAGAATACGACCACCTGAAGCGATGAAGAATCTGCGAACCAGAGCTTGGACCATTACGTTTCAAACCGCGCTTCGCACGTTCTGAAACGAAGGTCAAGCTGATCGTTGGGCGTTGAGTGTTGGATGTTCATTGATGAAATCCGGTGGCCGGTCTCTCAGATCCGCTTTTTCTTCCACCCCTTCACTTTCTTCCACCCCTTCACTTCCCGCCACGGAAAGAAGTAGACCGAGTAGACTACGGCATAGATGAAGAAGGACTCGATCTTCAGGATGTGGCAGAAGGCGAAGAAGAAGATCAGCAGGTGCATGCGCACGACGTTGAGGTAGGGCCGGCTCATCGCTTCGCCCAGATCGTAAGGCTTCGTGTCCGGCGTCTCGGCCAGCCAGCCCGCCGCGAAACTGCGGACTGGCTTAAACGTGCGTTCGCCCTCGATCGCCCGCATCAGAGGGGAAAAAACCTGTTTTCTCTCCGCGATGAGCGCCGGAATGAGAAAGAGGCCATAGGGCTGGAGGAGGTGCCGGAATACCAGCACCCACAGCAATGGCGGATTCATGAACGCCGCGCCGAAACCGTCGCTCGGCATGCCGTCGACCGGGAAGAACTGCCGCAGAAACACCGAGTGGATCGCGTGAAAGCCGCAGAAATGAAGCGAGAAGAAACCCAGAAAGAACAGGCCGACCACCAGTCCAATCAGGATGGCAGGCAGGCACTGCGTCCTCTTGATCTCTTTCTGCCGGAGCATCCGAATCCCGGTGGCGGCTCCGCCGCTCAGGGCCGACAGGATCGTCAGATACCCCGTGACCAGACTGCATAACCACAAGCTCCAGACCAGGTCCGTTGTGTTCCACTTGAAGAAATAGGCCTGGCCCAACCCTAGCACGAATGCAAAAATGTCCGGCAAGACCCTGCGGAACCAATGGCCATTCGTAATCGTAATCTTAATCATAATCCTCTCTGGGGCAGGAGATTACGATTAGGATTAAGATTACGATTAGGATTAGGATTTCTGTGGGATGCTACTGGTTCAGCAATCTCCGCCGGTATCCAGCCCCGCAACGAGTTGAAGAGGGCGATGCCTTCGGCGGTGCGAAGGTCGTCACGGGTGAGAATGCGCTCGGCGATGCGGCCGGTGCGCAGTAGCCGGTCGCGGTAGACGCCGGGGAGGAGTCCACTGGAGAGGGGCGGCGTGTGCCAGCGGCCGTCGATACGGAGGGCGATGTTGGCAATGGTCGTTTCGGTAATCTCTCCGCGGGTGTTCCACAGCAGGACGTCGTCACTGTCGGGGAAGCTTGCGCGGGCGGCTTCGTAAATGGTCCGGCAGGTCGTCTTGTGGCGAAGCAGCGGCAAGTCGGGGTCGAGCGGTTGCGCGGCGAGGGCGATCCGCCAGGGGCGGACGGGCCTGGGTGGAGCGGGGGCGATGGCAACGGCGGGAGTGCCGCTGCGGGGCAGCGTGAGCCGGACGCGCACCGGTTCGGCGGAACCGGTGACGGCTGTCATGAGATCGCGACGCACGGCCGCAGGATCGCAGGAAAAGCCCAGGAGTCGGGCCGAGGCGGCGAGACGGCCGAGGTGGGCGCGGAGGAGGAAGAAGCCGCGTCCGGGCCGCCAGAGCAGGGTTTCGAGCAATTCAAAGTCGGCGGGCGGAGCCGCGAGGACGCGGGTTTTGGCGAGGGCCTCGGCATATTCGTTGTCGGCCCGGGAATCCCACACGATCCCGCCGCCCGTTCCGTATTCGGCGGCCGCCGCGGCATGATCGATCGCGACGGTGCGGATGGCCACGTTGAACTGGGCGCGGCGGCCGGGAGCGACATAGCCGATGGCGCCGGTATAGATGCCGCGCGGTGACGATTCGATTTCGGCGATCAGTTCCATGGTGCGGATTTTCGGCGCGCCAGTGATCGAGGCGCAGGGGAAGAGCGCGGCCAGGATTTCGCCGAGGCCAGCGCTGGTGCGGGCCTCGACGTCGGATGTTGCCTGCCAGACGGTTGGATAGGCTTCGAGGGTGAAGCGGCGGGGGACGCGCACCGTGCCGGGGATGGCGACGCGGCCGAGGTCGTTGCGGATCATATCGACGATCATGACGTTTTCCGCCTGGTTTTTGGGGGAATGTCTGAGGGCGGCGCGGGCGGCGCGGTCTGCGGCAGGCGTGGTCCCGCGCGGGGCGGTGCCTTTCATGGGGCGGCAGATGATGCGATCGCCGTCGAGGCGGAAGAACAGCTCGGGCGAGGCGGAGCACAGGGTGTGGCCGTCGAGACGGATCCAGGCGGCATAGCGGCTTTGCTGCGCGGCGGCCAGCGCGAGGAACAGGGACCAGGGATCGCCGGCAAAAGCGGATCGCAGGCGCAGGGTGTAATTCACCTGGTAGGTATCACCTGCGGCGATGTGCTCGCGGATGGCGGCGATGCGGCTGGCGTAGACGTCGGGGGTTTCGGAAGGTGTCCAGTGCAACGCAGGCGGGGGTGACAGGGCGGGCGGCAGAGCGTCGCATGCCTCGGCGCCGCGGTAGAGGCCGAACCACGCCAGCGGGAGGGTCGTTGGCGTGGCCGCCGGGAGGTGCGTGCGACATGCCGGGTCAAAGGCTGGCGCGGCTTCGTAGGACAGAAACCCGGCGGCGAACAGGCCGTCCGCGACCGCTTCCTCGACGTGCCGGACCAGCGACGCGACGTCGGCCACGGTGCGGGCCGCGAGCGTGCGCACCGGTTGGGCAAAGACCAGCCAACGCGAGTCACCGATTGGCGGCGAATCCCGCAGGATCACCGTTCCGGTCTGGTTGGGTGAGTTTTGCATGGACGGAAACGGGTAGGAATAGTTCATATTCTGAAAGCGAAAGCAAACGCGTCACATCACACGCAGGAGAAAAGGCAAGCGAATCACGGCCAAGCGAATCACGGCCTTTCACATGTCGCGACCTCAAACTTAGCACGGTTTTTCCGATCGCGTAAACAAATAGTTACGATTTTGGCATTCCGTATTCCAAGTGGGTGTGGGCAATGGCGCATACTTTAGCGATGCTTCCGATCATAATCCTAATCTTTATCGTAATCGTAATCCATTCTCCACCAGTAGATTAAGATCAAGATTAGGATTACGATTAAGATGACAAAAGCCCCTTAAGTAAGTGTCATTCGGGTGTGAGGGTGTGGGTGTGAGTGAGTGTGTGGGTGTGAGTGTGGGTGTGGGGCACGCAGATCATTCACCGCAAGAGCCAGGAGAAGCCGTTGCAGCCGCCGGGCGTCGAAGGTCTCGGCGCCCCATGGGTCTCGCGCAGGGGCGTGCCGAAATCGGCCCACGGTCAATCGGAGGCAAGATCAAACATAAATTGCTTCTCAATTTGTTGCCTGCGCTTTACAAGGTGAAGGCGGATGGTGGCGTATTTGTCATTGACGAACTCGAACGGAGCATGCACCCGATCCTGGCGCGGAAATTCGTCGAGTTCTTCCTGAAGGCGGCCCGGGAGAGCAACAGCCAGATCATCTTCACGACACACGAGTCGACGTTGCTGGATCTTGAGCTTCTGCGGCGGGATGGCATCTGGTTCACCGAAAAGGATGAAACGGGCGCGACCCGGCTCTACTCCCTCGCCGAGTTCAAGGTGCGCAGCGACCTGCGTATTGACAAAGGATACCTGCAAGGACGCTTCGGGGCGATCCCCTTCCTGGGCGGAATCGACCATCTCATCGAGGACGCCACCCGCAAGGAGGATCCCGCATGACCCTTATTCGACCGAATCAACTCGCACGCGCGCGGCACTTACCCGTATCGAGTCAAGAGCTACTCGAATCGGCTCGTAGATATCGACTTGCCCGCGAACAGCCTCAAAGCTGACGGCTAACGCGAATTTCGCAGGATATAATTCGGCTGTATCCCACCCAGGATGGCCGACCACGCCAATCAGAAAACTGTCCGGCAAGTCATGATTGTGGACAATAGCCCAGTCCTTTTGCAGCGTTCCGATATTGCGTCGCGCTTCAGCAATAACTCCATGTTGGTCATTTCGTAGCATCCAAGGGAGGTAATCGGTCTGCTCATTACCCCGTTCTTCTTCTTTAAACAAACCGCCACGAAAAGCCTCTTCGGTTTGATTCTTGCCGGAACACTTCCAGTCCGCCCAGCAGGAAAGATACTGGCGCGCACCTTTCCGCGTTCGACGTGGCATAGCCGAGTAGGATAAGGTTATGTCAACGCGGACCTGAAAATCCAAAGCCGAAGCACGTAGTTCCAGCGGTACCGGGATACGGAATAGCTTGGCTTGTCTGGCACATATTTGCTGGCCTGATGCAATCAAAGTGACTCTGTGAGCATCATTATGCAACGCCCTTTCCCAATCTGGAATGCCGTAGCCAATACGGCTAAGCACCTCGTATTTATTGCCCGATACTTCCGCCCAGTGTGGCCATCTTGCGCTATTGGCGATCAATGCCCTATAGAGCAATACGGATTCTTCCGGCAACTCCTTCTGCAATTCAAGGGCTAGCGCTGCCACTCTTGGCGCGGCGAAGGACGTGCCGACACTGTTTCGTCCAACAGCAGGCCGACCATGCAGCGTACTCTGGATCATAAGCGGACTCACGGCAGTGTGAGTGGCAACTCTAATCGGATCGGCATCCTGTATGATAAGATCACCGCCAATGGCTACGACCTCCGGCTTGATGGAATTCCAGATACCCGGACCCGAACGCGAAAAAGGCGAACTTTGCAGATGGCCGGCAATCGCCTTGCAGCCGGCTCCCTCATAGTCTACCGCACCGATCGAGCCAACCGTAAGGGCCTGATAACTCTGTGCCGGATTGGCAATCCGTGCGCTATTCTCATGCAGATAACCGGGATAAGATCGGCCTGCCTGCAAGTGACCTAAGATGCCATGTGTTGAAGAATTCGCAGTATTGAGGTTTCCAGCGCTTTGAACAAGCAACACATCGTGTTCGTAGCAGATTCGGTCCATGCAGGCCGCCCAAGTGGACATGTGCGGCGTTCTATACGGAACAGACGCATTTATCGAGTGATTGAAAATGCGTGTTCCATAGGCGCGGTGGTAGTGCTTGACAATTGTCTCAACGTACAAGGCGGGCTGTACGCCGTCTGGTAGCATTTTCGATGCATTAAGGATTCGCGCGTTCTGGATGAATCCAGACAAAGTAACCTCGTCCTGCGTGAAGTCGACGTCCGGATATAAGATGGCCCCGGCGACCGGCGTGCCGTGACCGACAGGTTCGACATAGTCGGCCGTATCACTTTCGGATTCTCCAGGAATAAAATTGCGCGATTCCTCGGAGCGGATTGCGGGCCGCAAGAGTTTATGCTCCTCCATGATTCCGCTGTCAATGACGCAGATCGATGGCGCTTCCGCGTCGGGGGGAATGACGCGCATCCGCAATATGGCACTGTCAATGTCTGCATTCCCAAACCCCTGATCAATCTCATCCAGATTTTCGACTTGAAAGAGGTACTTGAAATTTCGCACAATATCTTTGAAGCCTTGCCCATTGATCGCAACACGGACAGTAAACGAATCGGGAAAATCGACTTCACTGGATTCGTAACATTGCTTGATCTCGCCGCCATGCGTCGTCACCCATCTTTGGATCATACTCTCGCGATCCAATCGAACTTTTTCCCATTCATGCAAGAACCCTGAGCGCTTTGTCTCTCTCTTCTGTGTTCTATGCTGGAACTGTTCTTCTGTTTCATCTTCACGTTGTAAATCAAACTTGGATAGGGGCTTAACATCACAACTGACACCAAGGTCTACAATCAAGTTCTGATTATCGTCGATTTGACGCCATCGCTCCCAAAGATCGGCAGGAAGAATCCGCTTGATCCGCTCATCCTCGGTTTCGGGCTGCCCGATCTCGTAAAGCTTGGCAGGACTGCCGTTTCGCTTCCTTTGCAGATCCACGAATTTATCCAGTACCTGCGCGCTAACAACAAAAGTTCGCTGACTGGCCGCTACCAGCACAAAACCTTCCTCCTCCTCGGAGACGATTTCAAAGCCCAAACCACGGAGAAACTCGGCGTTTTGTTCGGAAGGATCAATCTTGACCCAGGAAGCGACCCCGTCCAATTCGGGGAGACCATCTCGGTCGCGCATCTCCTTCTGCTCGGCCCACCAAGCGTTCAAACGGTCGAGCTGTCCTTTCAGCTTGTTCGCATGACCTTGGCGATCCATTTTATTTGCCTGAGTCTGTTCTGAAGGGGTGCTGCCACCGTACAAGCGTGCGTGGCTTTCCTCTACACCGGCAAACGGAAGATGCGGGAAGGGAGTGCTTGGCATATCAGGTGCCTATCTCTTCTTGATGGGATGTCTGTAGGCACGTGTAATAGACCGTTCGAGATCCTCGTGTCGCAACGCCGACCCCGTATCGAGTATAGCATCCTTGGCCGCATCCTGCGCAATCTTGACAATCGTGGCGGCGGATGCGCCCATCAAATTGTCGGCTAGAGCATCCCAACAAACATGCCGGTCAATCGGCATGGCACTCAGGGTTGTCTTCAGCAGACGCACAATCTCCGTCCGTCCCGGAAGCCGGATCTCAAAGACATCATCGAACCGCCGGAATATCGCGGGATCGAGAAGTTCATCCAAGTTCGTGGCGGCAACCAGCAACCCCGGCGCATCATACTCCTCCATCAACTGAAGCAGCGTGTTCACAATCCTCGACACCTCGCCGACATCTCGCGAACCATCACGACTGCGAGCGATAAAATCACACTCGTCCATAAACAAGACACACGGTTCCCGATGAGCTTGTTCAAAAACCGTTCGAAGATTGGTCGCCGACTCACCAAAATATGAGGAAATCAAAGTGTCGATCTTCACTTTTAGCATGGGAAGGCCCACACTCCAGGCGAGGCGTTCAGCACCTAGCGTCTTTCCGCAACCGGGCGGTCCGTAAAGTAGCACCTTCCGAACAGGATGCAAGCCATAGCGGGCAAGCCGTTCGCGCGCCATATATTCCTTCTCTATGCGCTGAAAACGCTGCTCAATCGCTTCGTCTAGAACCATTTCATGTCGCAACTGAGCGTTTTCGAGACGACGGATAAATACGGCGGCACCAGGATGCCCCGCTGCTTGCGGGGGTCTGCTTGACAAGGGACGCATATTTCGTGCGAGAGGTTGGCTTTCCAAACGCTTTACGATCATATCCAGTTGACCGGCCAGCTTCTCGTGACCATTATGCCGTTCCCCCTCGGCAATCTTCCGGCACAAGGGCAAAAGCGTTCCTTCCCCCGTCTCGGACATCGCCCGCACGCAACGCTTTAACAACTCCGCATTCATGATGCCCCCTTTATACCAAACGTAATCCTAAATCGCAATCGTTTCTTTGTAAGGTTACACCTTTTCTTGCCTGTCCTGCAAATGCTTTCATCATTGCATCAGCTTTAGGTCCATCACTACCCCGCCTCCACCATCGCGATCTCTTCCGGCGTGAGCCCGTAGAGGCGGTAGATGAGGACGTTGAGGGCGGATTCGTGGGCGGCAATGGTCTGATCGAGGGCGGTGATTTCGGCGTCGAGGGCGAGGAGGCGGTCGCGTAGCGGCGCGTCGGCGGTCGTGCGCAGATCAAGAAGAAGCCGTTGCAGCCGCCGGGCGTCGAAGGCCTCGGTGACGCGCTGGTCGCGCAAGGCATGCCGCCATTGGGCCGCGATGAAGGGCGTGTCGGGCCGGTCGTAGAGCCGCACCGCCTCGCGCTCGCCAATGCGCAGCGCCAGTTCGCCGTCACTGGCGGCAACCTCGAAGCCGACGCCGGGCTGCAACAGGGCGTCGAGCGCGTCGTGGCGCGCCTGCAAGGCCTCGGCATGACGGGATTTCGCCCAGGCGGTTAGGTCGCGGGCGCAAAGCCCGGCCGGCGCCTCGACGGAGCGCTTCCACGACGCGACCGTGCCGACATCGGCCCCGAGCCACTCCGGATCCGGCGCGGGCGACAGCGGGACGGTCTGCGGACTGCGCAACCGGTTTTCGAGTTTCTCAACCCAGTCCCGACGGCGAGTGTGCATCTCCTGCAACTCCCGCGCACACCGCCCCACCTCCGCGCGCGCGCTTCCGGTGCGGCGTCTGGGATGGGCAGCGGGGCAAGAAAATGCTTCTCAATATCAAAGAAGCCACCGGCTTTTGGTCGCGCAATATGCTTGAATACAAAGCCACAAACTGGCGCATTGAGTAATCCAAGGAGGAACCCAAGGTCATTGCCCGCGTTTACAGAGACTGCGAAAACGCGACGATCATCTTGAACCGTTTCGCCTGCAAAATCCGCAGAGACCCGCAATTCGGGAGCTGTGCCAGCCAAAAGCAGACGAGGCGTCATTTGTTTCTCAATGTTCTTTGGATAGTTGTATCCCCACCATCCGTCTTGAGCATCCATTTTACCGTTCTCACGTTGCCGAAGAACCGCCTCGTAACGGCAAAAATATGACCAAATCTTTGGATAACGCTTACGCAGGGTGGTTTCCGAAATTAGAACCGCTCGGTCATTTTCAGAACAATAGGGAACCAGAATTCGGCTGTCTCCTGTTTGCCAATGATAGCGTCGAGCACCCGGCCCATTAACCAGCGGATGAATCAGTTCTGGTTCGAGATCGATACTCTCGTTCTCGTCCATAAGCAGATTCCGATATCTTCCTGCTGCCATCTCTGTAAGGTGAAACACACCGTTCATGCTTGTTTGAATGCCGACAAAGATCCCCTTGCAGCAGGCGCCCAGCGGCTTGCAGCTTTTGCTTAGGCGTTCGATGAGGCGGCGTTCGGCGGCTGGGGCGAGGGTCCACGCCTCTTCTTCCGGCAATTCGTCATACGGGATGCGGTCGGCGGATGGCCAGTCGACGGCGGAGGCGTTGCCGTCGGGGGCAAAGGCGCAGGTGATGGCGTCGCAGGGGGCGCCGCTGAAGAATTGAAGGGCCGTATAGGTGATGGCCTCGTCGAAGATTTGGTGGCTCTTGAAGTCGAGCCAGCGGTCGAGGGCGCGGGTGCGGTGGACGAGGCGGCGCAGGCTGCGGCCGTATTCGTTGACCATCCAGACGTTGGGGGCGATGTAGCCCATCCGTCCTTCGGGACGAAGGAGGCGCAGCCCCTTTTCGATGAAGGGGAGGTACATGTCGAAGTTGCCCGAGCGGGTGCTCTCGTAAAGCGGGCGGCCGTCGGGGTTTTCGGCTTCGAGCAGGTAGTCGGCGACGTCGGCCTGGGCGCGGCGGAAGTGCTGGAGCTTGATGTAGGGCGGGTTGCCGATGACGCAGTCGAAGCCGCCGTGGCTGAAGACCTCGGGAAACGCGGCCTGCCAGTCGAAGGCATTGATCCGTTCGCGCTCGCTTTCGTCGGCCTGTTCGAAGAGCGTCTCGTGCTTGCGGCTGTAGAAGGCGGCGAAGTCGGCGCCGACGAGGCTGTTGCCGCAGCGGATGTTGTGATCGAGCGAGCAGAGGGGCTTGCCGGGGGCGGCGGTGTGCAGCCAGAGGGCGAGCTTGGCGATCTCGACCGATTCGGCGTTGATGTCCACGCCGTAGATGTTGTGCGCGAGGATCGATCGGATGATCTCGTCCTGGTCAAAGAGACCGCGCTCGCCCTCGATGCGCTCCTGCTCGGCGACGACCCAGCGGTATTCATCGACGAGGCGGTTGAGCGCCTGGATGAGGAAGGCGCCGGAGCCGCAGGCGGGATCGACGATGCGCAGGCGGTCGAGGCGGGCGCGGTAGGCGCGGAGCGCTTCGAGGCGCGCGCCGGCGGCGCGGGCGGTGCGGCGGCGATCTTTTTTGAAGGCTCGGTATTCGGCCAGCGCGGCGGCGTCGAGCGGTTGCAGGACGGCGAGGCCGGTCTCGACCCTGATGGCGTCGAGGCGCGCGCCGAGGGCGTTGTCCACGAGGGTGCGGACGACCCACTCGGGGGTGTAGTAGACGCCGTCGCACTTGCGCTTGGTGAGGCGGTTGAGGGAGAGGCGTCCGTCGGCCTCGGCCTCCATGATTTCGAGTTCGGTGATGGACTGCTCGAAGATACGGCCGAGGGTGTAGAGGCTGATGGCGCGGTTGCCGGCGTCGGCGGTGAGGCCGAAGTTGTAGGCGCCGGAGAAGTAGAGCAGGGTGCGGGGGTGGTCGAGGATGGCGGTGGCCTGACCGGGGGCGCAGAAGACCTTGGCCGGGATGCGCAGGGTGTCGAGTTCGGGATCGACCTCGAAGAGGCCGCCGTTGAAGCGGTCGATGGTGTGGGGGCCGAAGGTGCCGCC
>CAZOJL010000041.1:0-22618 GCA_964580075.1 uncultured Akkermansia sp.
TTCCTCTCCCCCTCGCTCTTAACCTGCCGCCACCCCTGTCGCTAACCGATTACAGGCAAGGGATTTCCGGTGGCGTTTTTTCGGTAAAGACAAGAACCGATGAACCTGTCATAATAAGTGCGCATTGTGAAATAAACGGGAACAGAAAGGAGCTTAACCATGGCGGATTACGGGTTAAACACGCTGGCGTTGCATGCGGGACAACAGGCTGATCCGACGACGGGATCGCGCGCGGTTCCGATTTATCAGACCACCTCGTATGTGTTCAAGAGTTCGGAGCATGCGGCCAATCTTTTTGCGCTGAAGGAATTCGGCAACATCTACACGCGGCTGATGAACCCGACAAACGATGTCTTCGAGCGGCGGGTCGCCGCCATCGAGGGCGGGTCGGGCGCGCTGGCCGTTGCTTCGGGGCAGGCCGCCATCACCTACGCGCTGTTGGCGGTGACGCGGCCTGGGGATGAGATCATCGCGGGCAACAACCTCTATGGCGGTACCTATCAGCTCTTCAATCACACCTTTCCGCGGGTGATGTGCCGGACGGTACGCTTCGTGGATTCGCGCGAGCCGGAGGCGTTCCGCCGGGCGGTTACCGCCAAGACGCGCGCGATCTACATCGAAACCATCGGCAATCCCAAGCTCGATATCCCCGATTTCGAGGCGATCGCCGCCATCGCCCGCGAGGCCGGGGCGCCCCTGATCGTCGACAACACCGTCGGCATCGGACTCGTGCGGCCTCTTGCGCATGGCGCCGACATCGTGGTGTGCTCCGCCACCAAGTACATCGGCGGGCACGGCACCTCGCTCGGCGGGGTGATCGTGGACGGCGGCACGTTCCGCTGGAACAACGGCAAGTTCCCCGAGTTCACCGAACCCGACCCGAGTTATCACGGTCTGGTCTACTGGGACGCCCTGGGCGACGTCCCGGGCGCGGGCAACATTGCGTTCATCACCAAGATCCGGGTCACGCTGCTGCGCGACATGGGCGCCGCCCTCAGTCCGTTCAACGCGCACGAGTTCCTGCTGGGCCTGGAGACGCTCCCCCTGCGGCAGCAGCGCCATTCGGCCAACGCCCTCGCCGTGGCCCGCTGGCTCCAGCGGCATCCGCGCGTGGGCTGGGTGACCTATCCCGGCCTGCCGGATGCGGCCGGCCACGCCGTCGCCGCGAAATACCTGACGCGCGGCTTCGGCGGCCTGGTGGGCTTCGGCATCACGGGCGGCCTCGCCGCGGGCCGGACCTTCATCGACTCGGTGAAGCTCCTCTCGCACGTCGCCAACATCGGCGACGCCAAGACGCTGGTGATTCACCCCGCCTCGACCACCCACCAGCAGCTCACGCCGGAACAGCGGCAGGCCACGGGCGTCACCGCCGACTACATCCGCCTCTCCATCGGGCTGGAGGACGTGGAGGACATCACCGCCGACATCGCCCAGGCGCTGGAGAAGACGTGAGAAGGGCCGCGTTCGTGAAGCGGCGGGCCTTTTTCCCGTGACCGGGTTTTTTTGCCCGGAAGCGGACGAGTCACTGCGAGAGCTAATTTATGAAAGCTGCCGAAAAAAGCCTTGGAAAGCATGAGAAACAGATACTCTGCGGCTTATTCTTGTCCAAGTATGACAGGGAGGGGCTTAGATTTCTCGGGTTCAACAGTTTCGTGGAAGCCTTCAACACATTGGGCTACGGATTGGGAGCGCAGCCGGCATCCATAAAGAATTATCGGGATGAGATGGACCCTTACCTTTCCGTCAAACGCAAGGGGTGGCACCAGCGACCGATTCGCAGCCATTGCATGCGCATGCTTGAAGACTATCAGGATATGGGTTTGGAAGACATGGGGTGTCTGGTTAAACGATTGCTGCTCCCGCGATCTGTCCTGCAAAGTGAGCCGCATGTAGGCAAGGTCTTAACGACATTTGAAGGTCCCGATTCCACTTTCGCAAGACGATTGATGACCGGACGGGCGGCAGAAGAATACTTTCTTCATCACTACGAAAGCGTTCCAGATTTTACGGGAATGTCTGTCACGGATACAACACAATGGGGGTGTGGTTTCGATTTTAAGATGGCGACGGCCGACGATGATGGATTCTCGGCCGTCGAGGTAAAGGGGATGAATAGAAGATCCGGTCAAATTCAGTTGACCGAGCTGGAACACGCAATGGCGGAGGTGCTGACAGACAGGTTTTACTTGTTTGTCGTGAGAAATTTCGAAGAAAAGCCGTTTCACAGCGTGTTTAAGAACCCGTTGAGCCATGACTTGCCGTTCCTGAGGATAGAACGCACGGAAACACGTGTCTTGTGGCAGGCAAGCCTCTAATGCAATGACACCCCAAACTACAGATTTGCACGCATCCCTTTCGGAATGGGCTGGAGAGCACCGGATGTTGAGTCCGGGAGCGGTTTGCGTGGCTTTGGTTGTGACGCGACATGCGGCACGAATAGGAGTTCCGTTGGACGCAGAGTCATTGCTGACGGGCCGTGGAGGCCAAATACTCAATCTGGGCAGACGGACGGTGCAGTCGATTCTTGCGGAGCATGGCGTGACTCGATTATTGGCGGTTGCAGGCGGCAGAACGAGTCGAGGAAGCATCCGCAACATGCGGGCGTATGTTGCGTGGTTGAATGAAAATGCAACAGCCGATGATCTCCCGCAAATAGAACAATGGTGGGCGGCAACTGCTGGAAGGACGTCGCCGTTCCAACGGCGATTGACGTTCTCTATTGACCCAAAAGCGTCGTTGCGTAAGAGCGTCCGCAATTTGCTTGAACAAGCCAAGAATATCAACACACGCAAGATGCATCGATCTTGTCTAGGTCAAGCGGTGCTTCAGCACCTCGTCGGGGCGAAACTGGAACTGGTGCTTGGACGGGAAATCAAGGCGCACGGGGCGTTTGTGGCGGACAGCGCGACCGGCCGGCCGGGAGATTACCGCGTCGAGGATGTGGTCATCCACGTTACGACCAGCCCGGGAGAGGGGCTGCTGCGCAAATGCGCGGACAATCTGGAGAACGGACTGCGGCCGCTGGTCATCACCACCTTCAGGAATGTGCCGGTCGCGGATGCGTTGGCGGAGAACGCCGGCCTGGCGGGCCGGGTCGAGGTCTTTGACGTTGAACAGTTCGTCGCGTCCAACATTCTGGAGCTGTCGAAATTCAAGGCCGCTTCGCGAAAAGCCACGGTTGCTGACCTTATCGCGCGATACAATCGACTTGCCGCATGCGAAAACAACCCGGGGATCCTGATCCGGGAAGCTTGATCGCGTCGGTCCGGCCCAATTTCAGACTTCCTGATCTCGCCGGAAAATGACTTGGCACTTTCTTGGGCATGCCTTTTGAGGCTCGTGCGCCCCGGCCGTTTTGCAAGCACCTTCCGGTTCCTCTCCATCAATTCTCATTATGAGGCAATTGGGTCATCGGGGTCGGGGTCGGTATCGGAATCGGGGTCGAATTTCCGTTGGTTTTATCGATACCGATACCGACTCCGACTCCGACGCTGATGGTCCCATCTCCAAAATGAGAATTGCTGGGTTCCTCTCCATCATCAGCGGCGCGGCGGGGACGCCGCCGCCCTACCTCATGCGTGGCGCTTTTCCATTGGCAGACGGCGTGGCGAAAGTCAGCGGGGATTGATGCGAGCGCGAAGCACCCGGTAGGGCAGCGGCGTCCCGCCGAAGAGAAAAGCTGAAAACTGAAAGCTGAAAGGCGCTGACGCAAGGGATCAGGAAAAGCGCGAAGCGGGTAGGGCGGCGGCGTCCCCGCCGCGCCGCAGGCAAATGGGCCGGATCCTGTGAAATCTGGGTCGGAATCGGGGTCGAAGTGCGTTCGCAACGCTCTGATTAGCTACCTGTTATGAAACCGCAAACGACAACAGACTGCTTCACCAATTGGGTGAAGACTGATTGGCCGCGAAAGATCGCACAGAACACAAAGAAATACGGCCTTTGCTGGCATTTCTCGCTTTGTGCTCTTTGCGCTCTCTCGCGGCAAGCATCTCAACTGCTCTTTTTAGGTTGAAAGTGCCGGATGACTTCTGAACCGCTTTGATGAGGTTCGAAGGGAAAAAGAGACTGCCGCCGGGACGGAGATTATTGGGCCGGCGCGGCGGGGACGGCGAGGCCGGCGGCGATGCGCTGGCGCACCGCTTCGAAGAGGAGAATCGTGGTCGCGGCGGCGACATTGAGCGAGTCGGCCCGGCCGAGCATGGGGATGCGCACACGCAGGTCGGCGGCGTCAAGCCACAGCTTGGAGAGCCCGTATTGCTCCGCGCCGACGACGATGGCGACGCGGCCGGTGAGGTCCGCGTTCATGTGCAACGTGTCGGTGTGCGGCGTCGCGGCGAGGATGGAAAAGCCGTGGCGGCGGAGATAGGCGAGCGCGTCGGCGCTGTCGGCTTCGACCAGCGGCATCGAGAAGATGATGCCGGTCGAGGCGCGGACCACGTTCGGATTGTAAATGTCGGTGCAGCGGTCGCAGACGATCACCGCGCTCACCCCCGCCGCATCGGCCGTGCGCAGGATGGTGCCCAGATTTCCGGGCTTCTCGATCGCTTCGGCCACCACCACCAGGGCGTTTTCCGGCAGAACCAGATCGGCGAGGGCGCGCCGGATCTGCGGCCCGACGGCCAGCAGGCCGTCCGGCCGTTCGCGGTAGGCGATCTTTTCGAACACCGGCGCCGTGCAGGAGATGATCTCGCAGGAGCCGGCACGGCAGCGTTCGATCAGCGCCGGCTCGTTCTCGTTCTTCAGAAAGAGCGCCTCGCAGAAGAAGAGCTGCGTCGGGGCATAGCCCGCCGCCAGCGCCCGCGTGATGTCGCGGTAGCTTTCGGTCAGCATCAACCCCAGCGTATCACGGTGCGAGCGTTGGCGGAGCTTGACGACCGTCTTGATCCTGGGGTTGGCCAGACTGGTGATGTGGAGGTGGTTGGGGATCATGCGCCCTCGTGACAGGTCGATAGACCCGGCAGATTTATCCTGAAAACGGCCGATCATTCACCACAAAGAACACAAGGAACACAGAGAAAGAAAGTTATGATTCGTGCATAGGGACACCATTCGGTGCCGGCTGTATTCTCTGTAAATTCTTCCCTCTTTGCGTTCTTTGCGTTCTTTGTGGTTTCAACTTCCGCTTTTAGGATTATCATATCGATCGGCGTATCGTCAACCCATTTACACCCATTTACACCTCCCTCCTGAGATCGTTTCCCCCGCGCCAGCGTCTCCGTTGAATGTCGGGCGTTGGATGTTTCTCACCCATTTACCTGCGGCGCGGCGAGACGCCGCTGCCCTACCTCGCGCGTTGCGCCTTTCCCTGAACCCTGAACCCTTCTCTTCCCCATTTCGGTCCCTCCGCAATCGCCTCTTGCGCCGGAGGGGGTAATTCGCCTACAATTCGGACATGGACAAGACGCTGGTCATCATTCCTACCTATGACGAGAAGGACAATGTCGGGCCGATCTCACGGGCGGTCTTCGGCGCCCTTCCCGACGCCCACGTGTTGTTTGTGGACGACAATTCGCCGGACGGCACGGGCGCGTTGATTGACGGGCTCGTCGCGGCCGATGCGCGCGTGCATGTGCTGCACCGGCCGGGCAAGCAGGGGCTCGGGCGCGCCTACATCGCCGGTTTCACGTGGGCGCTGGAGAACGGGTTTGAGCGGATTGTGGAGATGGACGCCGATTTTTCGCACGATCCGGCCGCGCTGCCGCACTTGCTTGCCGCTGCGGACGAGGCCGACCTGGTGATCGGCTCGCGTTACATCGGGGGGATCCGCGTGATGAACTGGCCGCTGAGCCGTCTGCTGCTCAGCACCTTCGCGGGCTATTACGTGCGGCTGATCACGGGACTGCCCGTCTGCGATCCGACCGGCGGCTTCAAATGCTTCCGTCGGCGCGTGCTGGAGACGCTTGATCTCGCGCAGGTCACCTCCAACGGCTATTCGTTCCAGATCGAACTGAACCATGGCGCGTGGATGAGCGGGTACCGGATCCGGGAGATCCCGATCGTGTTTGAAGACCGGCGGGCCGGATATTCCAAGATGAACACCGGCATTGCTGGCGAGGCCTTCCTGATGGTGCTGAAACTCGCCTGGCGGAGTGGCTTCCGCCGCTGGCCGAAAAGACAGGTCACGTGACATGGGCGGTCTCATTGCACAACGGGGGTGGTGCCCGCTCGCGCTGATACGGGCGATGCGGCCCGGCCAGTGGACCAAGAACGGCGTGGTGATGGCCGCCTATTTCTTCGCCCGCTGGGATCCGAGTCAGCAGGGACACGCTGCGGGATGGGGGGCGCTGGCTGCGGCGCTGGTAGCCGCCGCCGCCTTCTGCGCCGCCGCGAGTGCGGTCTACCTGGTCAACGACATCCACGACCGGGAGGCGGATCGCGCGCACCCCCAGAAACGCTCCCGTCCGTTAGCCTCGGGCGCGCTGGCCGTGACGCCGGCCGCCGCCGCCGCGGCCGCGCTCGCGGCGGCCGGCGTGGCGGCAGCGTTTGCCATCAATACCGGCCTCGGCGCGACGCTCCTCTCCTACCTGGGTCTGCAGGCGCTCTACACCTACGGATTGCGGCAGGTGGCGCTGGTCGATGCGTTCATCATCGCGATTGGGTTTGTGATTCGGGCCGTGGCCGGTGCGGTCGCGATCGACGTGCGGATCTCGCCGTGGCTGCTGCTGTGCGCCTTCTTCCTGGCCTTGTTTCTGGCCCTGTGCAAGCGGCGGCACGAAAAGGCTCGCTCCGACGGGGGCGAGGCCCGGACGCGGGAGGCGCTCGACGGCTATGATGCCCGGGTGCTCGACCAGGCGATCGCCGTGGTCAGCGCGGCGACGGTTGTCAGTTATGCGCTCTATACCCTTTCCGAAGAGACGATCACGCGCTTCGGCACCAACCGCCTCGGGCTGACCATTCCCTTCGTGCTGTTCGGCATCCTGCGCTACCTCGACCTGGTCTACCGGAAGGGCGGCGGAGAACGTCCGGAGCGCGTGCTCCTCACGGATCGGGTGTTGATCGTGACCATCCTGCTGTACGGGCTGACGGCGTTGACGGTGTTTCAACTGGCAAAAGGCGGTATGTGATGGCGAAACGCGTGGTTTCAAATGCGGATCGTGAGGCGTTGCGGCGGGCGGCTGAGGCGAAGATGGCGGTGGCGGCGCACGCCGTCAACCGCGAACGGCGCGCGGCGTGGCTGGCGCACGACGCGGGGACGGGGGGACGTCCGATGATCCTCGCCGAATGGGGCGGAATCGGCGATGAACGGAAACCGTTTGATGATCCGCACGGGCTGCGTTGCACGGACGAATGGGCCCGCAGCATCGAGGCGCAGCTCCGGGGCGACGTGCTCCGCTTTGAACGGCTGAAGGACGACCACGTGGTCGAGCCGTGCTTCAATCTCAACTGGCAGGTCTCCACCGGCGATTACGGCGTGCAGAAGAAGACGCACACGGCCGACAACAACGGGCATCTCGGCGCGGTGCACTGGGATCCGGCGCTGGCCGATCTGGATGCCGACTTCGGCAAGCTCACGCCCCGGACGTTCCAGGTGGATCGAGAAGCCACGCTCGGCGATCAGGCGGCGATTGACGCCGTGATCGGCGACATCTGCCCGGTCCGCATCCGCGGCTCCTTCTACTGGACGATGGGCATGACGATCGTCGCGATCGATCTGATCGGCCTCGAGAACCTGATGCTCGCCATGTACGACAACCCCGCCGGCCTGCACCGCCTCATGGCGTTCCTCCGCGACGACCATCTCGCCTTTGCCCGCTGGCTCGAACGCGAGGGGCTGCTGAGCCTGAACAATGAGAACGACTACATCGGGTCGGGCTCCGAGGGGTATTCACGCGCGCTGCCGCAGGCCGGTTGGAAGCCCGGCGCCCCGGTGCGGCTCAAAGACTGCTGGGTGCTCTCCGAGTCGCAAGAGACCGTCGGCGTGGGTCCCGAACTTTTCGAGGCGTTCATCTTCCCCTACCAGCGGGACATCGTGCAGGAATTCGGCAGGTGCTACTACGGCTGCTGCGAACCTGTGAACAACCGCTGGCACGTCCTCAAGCGGCTGCCCAATCTGGCGCGGGTCTCGGTCTCGCCCTGGGCCGACCAGGCGTTTATGGCCGAGGCGTGCGGCACCGAGGTCGTTTTTTCCCGCAAGCCCAACCCGGCGCAGATCAGCACGTCGGTTTTCGACGAGCGGGCGATCCGCGTCGATTTGCGGACAACACGCGATGCGGCCCGGAACTGCCGGCTGGAGATCATCATGAAAGACGTTCACACGCTTCACAACGACCCGGGCCGACTCGCCCGCTGGGTCGAACTCGCTCGCGAGGAATGCGGGTAAACCGGAGATCGCATCGAATTGCCCCGCGGCGAGGGATGCGTACAAGGGAGGATGCCATGAATAGAGTATGGGTATGCGGCGCCGTTGTATTAAGCGCGTGCGTTGCATCGGGCCAGGCCTATGGCTACGGGGACCGGGGCCCCCTTTTAACCGACGACGCGCAGGTGACTGTTTACACAAACAATACGACGGGTGGAGCGTCCTGGACGCCGCGATTCAATTGGCTCGGCAACCGCATTGCCGACTTCTGTGACATCTTTCATTTTGGGGTGGGGGTGACGCATGAAAATCCGCTCACGGGACCGCTTACCCCGAGTTTTGGCGCCCACATGCAGGTCACCGACTACGGCCATCTCGGCTACGTGGTGTTTGGCGGCGCAGCCGCCGAATGGGAAGGACGCGGGTTTGGCGCCTATTCAGAAATCCGGAAAATCAGCGGGTTCGGCCCCTGGAAAAAGTGGGACGTCCGGCAGTCGCCGGGCGCGGTCAATTTCTACAAGGATCCAGAACGAAGCCGTCGCTGGATGGCGCGCATGTACAACGAGGAGGGGTTCGCAGGTGAATCGGCCCATCTTGTCGTGCACGCGGGCGACGGCGACCGGGGCCATACGTGGGAGGATCATCCGCGCGGATGGCATAATTACGCCTATACGGGTTTTGATCTGGCCCTTCCAATTGGCATTCCCTACACCCCCATTGACAGTCATCTGGGGGTTGCCCTCCGGTTCGGGGTGGATACATCTCAGGTGTTTGATTTCATCCTGGGAATCGTCGGAATCGATTTCTGGCACGACGACTTGCGAGAGGCGGATGTGCGCTAGTGCGGAAACGGAAGGAACGGATGATGAAGACGGCAATGCGAATCATCGGCCTGGCGCTGACCGCTCTCTGTGCCGGGTGTCTGTCGCCCGGGACAAGCAAAACGGCTGCAGCGGCGCCGGAGACCGGGATGGCGGCGCCGGAACGGAACCCCTGTTCCGCCTCCATGACGGGCATCGCCGCCGGAAGCTTCCAGATGGGAGACGCGTTGGGCGACGGGTGGGACGCGGAGTTGCCCGTCCACACGGTGCATGTCGGCGCCTTCTGTATGGATAAGATCGAGGTGACGTGGCGTCTGTGGCAGGACGTGTGCAACTGGGGCGCGTTACAGGGCTACGATCTTTCAGACGTCGGGTCCGGCAAGGCGGAAAACCACCCCGTGCACTCGGTCAACTGGTATGACGCCGTCAAGTGGTGCAATGCGCGCAGTCAGAGGGAAGGCCTCACCCCCTGCTATAGAACCCGCGATGGCGCGGTGTACCAGACGGGAGAGCAGGACGATATTGTCTGCGCATGGACGGCCGACGGCTATCGTCTGCCGACCGAGGCGGAGTGGGAAATGGCGGCACGAGGGGGGCGCGCGTGTCAGCGCTTCCCTTGGGGCGACACGATTCAACACAGCCAGGCGAACTACGCGAGTGCCCCGGATGTGCGTTACGACGTGAGTCCGACGCGGGAGTGCCACCCGGCGTATGCCACCGACTGGCCTTACACCAGTCCGGTCGGAGCCTTTCCGGCCAACGGGTACGGCCTGTACGACATGAGCGGCAACGTCTGGGAGTGGTGCTGGGACGGGTTCGGCCCCTATGCGCCGGGTCGCGCAACGGATCCTCACGGAGCTTCAGCGCCGATGGGCCAGGATGCGTGCCGGGTGGTCCGCGGCGGCGGCTGGATACACCAGGCGCGTTACGCGCGCGTTGCCGGTCGCAACTTTGACTGGCCCGACGTCCGAAACGGCAACATCGGGTTCCGGACGGTCCGCCGCTGGGCCTATTAATGACAGGAGCGAAAATGGACGGGTGCGAACTGAACAGGCGACGAGGCGGACTCCGGGGTTTCCGGATCCCGGGCGTGCTCGCCGTTGTCGGACTGGCCGTGATGTCGCTCGGAGCGGCTGACGTGCCCCAGGAAAGCGCGGAGGGGATCGGGGTCATGCCGAATCTGACGCCGACCCTGACGGTCACGGCTGAGGTGGACGGGCAGCCGGTCGATGCGCTTGTGGTGTACGGCAAGAAAACCTATAAGACGCCCTGCACATTCACCCTCCAGACTGGCCAGGAGTACGACGTGACGGTCTCCTACACACCCGAGGCGTCGGACCTGGGTTATGTGCCCGCAGTGCTGTCGGGTGAGGTAGACTGGAAGGGGCCGCGCATGCGGCGGGTGGCGCTCACGCGGCAGCCCGGGCCGGTGGCGGGGCAGGGGTGGGTGGCCGATCTGGGGGGCGGCGTGTCCGCGGCGTTGGCCTGGATTCCGTCGGGGACGACGACGCTGGGCAGCACGCGCGAGGAACATGCGTGGGCGTTGGGGCCGCAGGGGCAGGGAGCCGTGCGCAAAGGGCAGTATGGGGCCGCGTCAACGGAGGCGTTCGAAGTCGCGCGGTTTATCAACGATGGCGTGCCGATGCCGGCCGACATACAGGAGGGCTTCTGGCTCGGACAGACCGAGGTGACGCTCGAGCAGTGGCGGCAGTTCATCGAGGACGCGAATTATCGGACGGACGCTGAAAAGAAGGGGCTGGCGTGGGCGCATGACCTGAATCGGGATGGGACATGGCGACATATGATCGAGCGGAATTGGCAGAATCCGGGGTTCACCCAGACTCAGGCGCATCCCGTCGTGTGCGTGTCGTGGAACGACGCCAAGGCCTTTTGCGACTGGCTGACGGAGAAAGAACGAGCAGCCGGGCGGTTGCCGAAGGGCGTCGTCTACCGCCTTCCCGGCGAGGCCGAGTGGGCCTACGCCTGCCGCGGAGGGCGTGAGGGGACGCTGTTCTGGTGGGGCGATCGGCTGACCGACGGCAACAGGCGGATGAACGGCGCGGGTTCCGAGCGGGCCCCCAACCGGAAACGGTATCTTCAGCGGTATTCCTGGGCGGACGGGTACTTCTATACCGCGCCCTGCGGATCGTTCGGCCTGAAAGGCAGGAACGGATACGGGCTTTCCGACATGATCGGGAACGTGTGGGAATGGTGCGAGGACAGCTACGATCCCACGGGGGCGCATGCCGGGATCTGGACGCAGGACGCAAACCTGCGCGTGCTTCGCGGGGGATCGTTCAGCAGTGTGCCCGGCTTTCTTCGTTGCGCATTCCGCTTCAAGAATGTACCCTCGTATGCGTCTGCAGACGTCGGTTTCCGTTTCTGCCTCACGTCCGTGCAGCAGTGGTGAGTCCGTTGCTTCCGGCGCTGCGCGTGTGCCCCCGCCCGCGGGGCCGGCGAGGGCGCGCGGCAACGACGCGATAGGCAGCGGAGGAGTCCGGTTATGAGTCGAACCCAAAAAGAATTGAAAGGCGTCACTCAATTAGGCAGCGGCAAGACGGTCTATTCCGGCCGTTACGATCCGGGTCTGCTGGAGACGTTCGCCAACAAGTATCCAGAGCGCGACTACTGGGTGACCTTCACCTGTCCCGAGTTCACCTCGCTTTGTCCGATGACAGGCCAGCCCGATTTCGGGACGATCACCATCCAATACGTGCCGGGCGCGCGGTTGATCGAGAGCAAGTCGCTGAAGCTATACCTCTTCAGTTTTCGCAACAACGGTGATTTCCATGAAGACTGCGTGAACATCATCCTGAACGACCTCGTGGCCGCGATGGCCCCCCCGTACATCGAGGTGGCGGGGCGCTTTCTGCCGCGCGGGGGCATCACGATAGATCCATATTGCAATTACGGCCGGCCGGGCACGAAATATGCCGATCTGGCCGAGTCGCGCTTCCGCACCCACAACACGTTGATGTAAAAGCTTTTCTGAATGAGCGAGGAAACAATGGAAAATGTATTTGATCGAAATAAACACGTCTATCACAATGATGATTTTTCGGAAATGTTAAAAGACGCTGTGCGTTTTTTCCACGGCACACCGGTTTTTGGGATTCCACCGCCTGAATCGTTCTCCGGATCCGGCGTTTATGCGCTGTACTATATCGGATGTAAGGGGCTGTATAGTAAATTTGGAAAGGAGATCAATCGGACTTCATATTCTGTACCGATCTATGTGGGAAAAGCCGTGCCCCCGGGTTGGCGGCAAAGCCGAGCGTCGGGAGACCGCCCTCAGGCAAGAAGTTTATTCAATCGTCTTGTGCAGCATGCACGCGGCTTGAATGAAGTCAGAAATTTAAGATCACATGAGTTTGCCTGCCGGTTTATGATTTTTGAGGGAGACGTCGAAAGCATGATTCCTGCTGTGGAGGCCGCCGTGATCGCCCTTCATACGCCGTTATGGAATAGCGTAATCGATGGTTTCGGTAATCACGATCCTGGAGTGAAAAGGAAAACAGGGCGTCTGTCCGCTTGGGATGCCCTGCATTCTGGGCGTTCATGGGCGAGCCGAATTGAGGGTGAAATACCGAAGTCGGCCGAGTTAAAACGTCGCGTAACCGATTATCTGGTGGGATTACGATGCAGATGATCGAACTTTTTAGCGGATGTGGCGGGTTGGCAAAGGGGATGGAGAACGCAGGGTTCAAGCATCTCGCCTTCATCGAGATCAATCGTTTTGCTTGCGAAACGTTACGCCGTAATTTTGACCCCGGGATCGTCCATGAAATGGATGTGCGGAATTTCGATTTCTCATCCATGGGCGAAGTTGATCTGATCGCAGGCGGGCCGCCTTGTCAGCCTTTTTCACTCGGAGGTTTGGCCAAGGCATACGACGACCATCGAGACCTGTTCCCACAGGCGATCCGGGCAATTGGTGAATTGGCACCCAAGGGATTTGTTTTTGAGAATGTGAAAGGGTTGCTTCGAAAAAGCTTCGCCGATTATTTTGACTATGTCGTCTTGCGATTGACGTTTCCTGATTTTGCGCTTCGCAAGAAAGAATCTTGGCGCGATCATCTGGAACGATTACGAGCCGTGTCCTATCCTCGATACGCAGGATTGAAATATCGGGTTCACTATAAGCTCGTTAACGCCGCAGATTACGGCGTTCCACAGATTCGCGAGCGCGTTTTCATTATTGGAGTGCGTTCGGATATTAAGGAGGAATGGTCCTGGCCGGCTCCAACGGTGAACAATAAATCATGGCGGACAATCCAGGATGCCTTGTGCAGGGTGCCCGATCCGCAGACACCACATGGGCTGAAAGATCATGTGTTCGTCGGTGGCGCGCGTGCCTATCCAGGGCATACGGGAAGTGAGGTCGACAAGCCGAGCAAGACCCTAAAGGCGGGTGCGCACGGCGTGCCGGGTGGAGAAAACATGATCCGCTTCAAAGACGAGTCGCTACGATATATGACTGTGTATGAGGCTAAACTAATACAATCCTTCCCTGCTTCATATGCCATCTGTGGTACATGGGGCGAGGCAATGAGGCAGATAGGGAATGCGGTCCCGGTCAAGCTTGCCGAAGTGATGGGGCGTAGCATGTTCCGCTTGTTGTCTGCACATGATAGGTCTAAAGACAGAGATGAAAATCTGAATCCCACACAGCCGTATCGAACGGGCACCGATGGCAATCTCCTGCTTTTCGAATCCACGAAGAAATACTCGGTAAAACAAAGGGCGGTGCAGAGTGGATGTGGTTCCAGAAAACGTTGATACCTGTCGCCTCAGGCATGAGGATTGCGTGGTTGTTTTTTCAGGCGGGCAGGACAGCACGACCTGCCTGGCGCAGGCGGTGCGTGACTACGGCCGGGGCCGGGTGGCCTGCATCACGTTCCGCTACGGACAGCGGCACGGACAGGAGGTGGCGGTCGCGCAAAAGATTGCAGCCGATTTCGGCGTGGCCGCGCATCAGCATCAGATCGTGGATCTCACGTGGTATGGACAGATCACCTCGAGCGCGCTGCTGGACCCGTCCGCAACCATGCTCCAGAATCCCGCCGCGACCTGTCCCAACACCGTGGTGGACGGCCGCAACATGCTCTTCCTGCTGATCGCCGCGATCTATGCCAAGGGTCGGGGCGTGCGCACGCTCATCACCGGGGTGTGTCAGGCCGACTGCAGCGGCTATCCCGATTGCCGCGACGTGTTCGTCAAGGCGTGCAACGTAACGCTTAACCTGGCCATGGACACCGACTTCCGCGTGATCACGCCGCTGATGGATCTCACCAAGGCGCAGACGTGGGCACTGGCGGACCGGCTGGGCGTGCTGGCGTATGTGGCTGAAAATACGCTGACCTGCTACAATGGCATCGTCGGCCGCGGCTGCGGGACGTGTCCGAGCTGCGTGCTGCGGCAACGCGGGCATGACGCCTATCTCGCGGACAAGGAGGGACGATGCTGACCGTTCGTAAAGCATGCCATTTTCACGCCGCCCATGTTCTGTCCAACCATGCGGGAGCCTGCAAGAACCTGCATGGCCACACCTACCGGGTGCTGGCCGAAGTGGCGCAGGCGCGGGGCGACACCGGCGACATGGTCATCGATTTTCACGACCTTCTGGCTGTTCTGCGCGAGGTGATTGTGGCGCGCTTCGACCATGCGTTCCTCTATGACGAAGCGGGTGCCAGCGAGCGCGAGATTGCAGCCGTCCTCGTCCGGCACGGCATGAAGACGGTGGAACTCCCCTTCCGCACCACTGCGGAGAATCTGGCCCGCCATTTCTTTCGCGAGCTGGCGGGGCGCATCAACGTGGTGTCGGTCACCGTCTACGAAACGGACGACTCGTGCGCGGAGTACCGCGAGAATCCCGCCCGATGAGCGCCGCGCCGCGCTACCCGGTGGTCGAAATTTTTGAGTCGGTGCAGGGCGAGGGCATCCACACCGGCAAGCCCGTCGTGTTCGTCCGCTTCGGCCGATGCAATCTGGCGTGCCCGTGGTGCGACACCGACTTCCGGCATTTCCGGATGTTGGACGGCGAGGCGATTGTGGCGCAGGTGGCGGCCTTCACGCCGCGGGCGGTGATCCTGACGGGCGGCGAGCCGTTCATTCAGAAGCGGCTGGACCGTCTGCTGACCCGGTTTACGGCTCTCGGCTATTGGATCGGCGTCGAAACCAACGGGTTGCGCCGTCCGCCGGCGGCGTGGCTGCGGCAGATCGACCATGTGGCGGTTTCGCCCAAGGCGTGTTACGCGACACGGTACGCCGACACGCGCATGATGAGGCGCGCCGACGAGGTGCGCATCGTAGTCGAGGGCAACGCGGGCGATTTCTGCCGTGACATGCGCCGTCGGATTCGCGCCGCGCACTACTTCCTCACGCCATGCGAACGCCGCGGCGTCTGCAACGTGGAAGCGACCATTCGGCTGCTGGGCGCCCTGAACCGCAGCCGCCGCAGCGGCCACTGGCTGCTGTCGATGCAGACCCACAAGCTGGCGGGGCTGCGGTAGCGCGCCGCGGCGCTTCCTGGGTTCTGAACCAACGCTCAACGACGGTGATCAGCGGCGGTATCTCGGCGCTGCATCGCTGGGTTCGCAATTTATCTTCGCTTCCAGTAATCGGGTTCGCGATGTAAATGCATGACAGCCATCACAACAATTGAATCCGATTGTTCGCGGAAGAGCACGCCGAAGGGGAATGTCTTGGTCAAACAGCGGCGTACGTCAGTTTCGACAACGGGGAAGAGCCTGGGGTTGAGGCAGATGCGGTTGATAGAATCCTGTACCGCCGCAAGAAAACGCCTGCCGAGGTCTGTCTGTTGCGCCTCGTAGTACGCAGCCGCCGCAATCATTTCTACTTCTGCGGCCGGATAAAATCGGGCAATCTTCATGTTAGCGCTGCATAGGCCTTTGCAAACACCTGGTCAGCGTCTCGCAGTGCCACGGCGCCACGGTCAAGTTCAGCACAACGGCAACGGATTTCCTCTCGCCATCTGGCCGATAATGGGGCGGCATCAGGAATATCCAGACTTTCGATCAGCCTTTCGGCCACGAATGCCCTTAATGAAAGCGGAAGACCAAGTGCTTCCGTCATGACTTGTTCGGCTGTTACGTTCATGTTCTTATTGTAACCCTAACCTTTTTTGACTTCAACATGCCATTTTGTTGTGTGCCGGGTATGCCCGGCTGCTTGTCGGTGCGCTCTGCGGGCGTACCAGCTTTCTGAAACCGCTGCACTTAGAAAAGCAGCATAACGGAAAACTGGCGCAGTTCAAAGAGCAAAGTCCAAACCGTTCAGGAGGAGTCCGAATAATAGTACACGTTGCCCGTGAAAGGGGTCCAATGTGTTTCGTGACTTCGTGTCTTCGCGTGAGTCTTTTTCACACGAAGACACGAAGTCGCGAAGGTGGAATGCCAATGGAAGGTCCGTCCCTTGGCGGCCCTTGGCGCATAGGTGTTAAGTTAAGGGATTTGAACACCCACCACCCAACACCCAAGGTTTGATTGACAGTTCCGCCATTGGTTTTTGGATGTTGGGCGTTGTTCTCATGGTTATAACCCATTGAGCAATAAACCGTTAAGAAACCAGCAAATGCATCTTAGCTTAACACCTATGCCCCTTGACGGCCCCCGGCATCAACATCCTCGCGTCATCTGTCTTCTGGATCCACCACGAGGAGACCGAGGGGACGTTCGACCGGAGCGGACAACGCAATCTGCGCGAGTTCGTGACGCACTGCCGGCAACTCGATCTGCCGGTCGTCGTGCGGTGCGGTTCGTGGAGTCACGGCGAGGTGCGCATCGTGGTCGTGTCCGACGCATCCGACGCATCCGACGCATCCGACGTGTCCGACGTGTCCGACGCGTCCGGCGTGTCCGACGCGTCCGACGTGTCCGACGCGTCCGACGTGTCCGACGTGTCCGAGGCGTCCGGCGCGTCCGAGGCGTCCGACGTGTTCGACGCGTCCGGCGCAGGGGGCGGCATGTCCGCGTCTTCGGCGGGGGCGACGCTGGCGGAGACGAGCTTGTCTTCGGCTTCGAGGTTGATCAGGCGGACGCCTTGTGCATTGCGGCCGCAGAGGCGAACTTGGTCGACGGGCGAACGCACCATCATGCCGTTGGCTGTGATCATGACCAGCGATTCGTTATCGCGCACCGTATGGGCTGCGACGACCTTGCCATTGCGGTCGCTGGTTTGGATGCCGATGATGCCCTTGCCGCCCCGGTGCGTCACACGAAAATCAGCGAACGGAGTCCGTTTTCCGTATCCATTCTCGCAGGCAATCAGGAAGGTCGCGTCGGCCTCGACCACATCGAAGGCGCAGACCACATCGTTGGCATCCAGCCTGATGCCCCGGACGCCTGTCGCGTTGCGGCCCATGTTGCGGACTTCGCGCTCATGAAAGCGGATGGCCGTGCCGAAACGGGTCGCGAGGATCACATCATCCGTGCCGGAGGTCAGCCGCACCTCGATCAGGCTGTCGTCATCCTCCAGATTGATGGCGTTGATTCCCGACCGCCGGACATTCTTGTAATCGGCGAGGATCGTCTTCTTGACCGTTCCCTTTTGGGTGGCGAAGATCACGTTCTGATCTTCGCGGAATTCGCGGATCCGGAGCATGGCGGCGACCTGCTCGTTTTCGCGGAGGTTGAGGAGGTTGACGATCGCCTTGCCGGGGGAGGTGCGTGAGGCCTCGGGCACCTCGAAGGCACGCTCGGCGAAGACACGGCCGAGGGTGGTGAAGAAGAGGAGGGTGTCGTGCGTGGCCGCGACGAAGAGCGACTCGACAAAGTCCTCTTCACGGGTCGTCACACCGGTCACGCCGCGGCCGCCGCGGCGTTGTTCGCGGTAGGTATCGAGCGGCACCCGTTTGATATAGCCGCGGTGGCTGAGGGTCACCACGCATGGCGCATCGGCGATCAGGTCCTCGATGTTGACTTCGTTCTCCAGCGGCACGAGGCGCGTGCGGCGCGCGTCGCCGTATTTCGTGCGCAGCATGGCCAGGTCGTCCTTGATCAGCGCGTAGATTTTGGCGGGATCGGCCAGCAGGCCCTGCAAATAGGCGATCCGTTCGCTGACCTGCTTGAATTCGGCTTCGACCTTGTCGTGTTCGAGGCCGGTGAGCTGATAGAGCCGCATATCGAGAATGGCGTCGGTCTGCTTCTCGCTGAAGTCGAGCAGGGCGATCAGGCGGCCGCGGGCTTCGTCGCGGTTTTTCGATTCGCGGATGGTGCGTACAACGGCGTCCAGATTTTCGAGCGCCTTGAGCAGACCCTCCAGAATGTGTTTGCGCGCCTCGGCCTTGGCCAGATCGAAGATCGTCCGCCGCGTGATCACCTCGAAGCGATGGTCGACGTAGCATCGGATCAGTTCCTTCAGATTCATCACCTTCGGCTTGCCGTTGATGAGGGCGAGCATGTTGGCGCCAAACGTGGTCTGAAGCTGTGTGTGCTTGTAGAGATTGTTCAGCACCACTTGCCCGATGACCCCGCGCTTCAGCTCGATGACGATCCGGATGCCCTCGCTCGAACTTTCGTCGCGAATGTCGGAGATGCCGTCAATCTCCTTGTCATTGACCATTCTGGCAATGGTCGCGATCAGGTTGGCCTTGTTGACGGTATACGGCAGTTCGCTGACGATGATGACGTCGCGGTTGCGCTCTTCGATGATGGCGGCGGAGCCGCGAATCGTCATTTGTCCGCGGCCCAGCTTGTACATCGCCTCAATGTGGCGGGTGCCGCAGATCGTGGCGGCTGTCGGAAAGTCGGGCCCCTTAATGAACTGCATCAGGTCGTCAATCGTGCAGTCGGGGTGGTCAATGTAATGCGTGATGCCATCGGCCAGTTCCCGCAGGTTGTGCGGCGGGATATTCGTGGCCATGCCGACGGCGATGCCGGTTGAGCCATTGAGGAGGAGATTGGGCAGTTTGGAGGGGAGAACCAGCGGCTGTTCGAGCGTTTCGTCGTAGTTCGGGCCGAAGGCGACGGTTTCTTTATCGAGATCTTCGAGCATCTCCTCGGCCAGCGCGTCCATGCGGACTTCGGTGTAACGCATGGCGGCGGGAGGGTCGCCGTCGATCGAGCCGAAGTTTCCCTGGCCGTCCACGAGCGGGTAGCGCAGCGAGAACTCCTGCGCCAGCCGTACGATGGTATCGTAGACCGCCTGGTCGCCGTGGGGATGGTACTTACCGATCACATCACCAACCACGCGGGCCGATTTCTTGTAGGGCCTGTTGTGCGTGTTGCTCAGTTCGTGCATGGCAAAAAGCACGCGACGATGCACCGGCTTGAGGCCGTCCCGGGCATCGGGAAGCGCACGGCCGATGATGACGCTCATCGAATAAACAATGTACGACGAGCTCATCTCGTCTTCAATATTGATGCGGCTCACGCCCTGTGGATTCACGATAGTAGCGTCTTCAGACATGGCATCCTTTAAATGTCAAGGTTGCGGACATTGAGTGCGTTCTCTTCGATGAAGCGGCGTCGCGGTTCGACCTCGTCGCCCATCAGCAGCGTAAACATCTCATCGGCCTTCACGACGTCCTCCAAGACCACTTTGAGCAGGCGTCGTTTGGCCGGATCCATGGTGGTGTCGTAGAGTTGGTCGGGATTCATTTCGCCCAAGCCCTTGTACCGCTGGATCTGCAGCCCTTTGCGGCCCCGTTTGCGAACTTCTTCCAGCAGGTGCGGCAAGGTCGTGAGGGGAATGCGCTCGTTGTCGTCAATGATAGAGGCAAACGGTTCGGTTCCGCCGAGGTACTGTTCCGGCTCGAACCCGATGGCCTGAAGCTGTTCCATGTTGGCGCGGAGTGCGTTGGCGCGGAAAAGTTCCATCCAGCAGAACGGCTTGGCGGTGGCCGGATGGTAGCCCTGCACCTGGGTTTCGGCGAGGTCGACGGGGAAACCCAGCACACGTTCGGCATGCTGACGGAGGTCGCCGAGATCGACGTCGGAGAACGCGAAGCGGATTTCGGTTTCGTCACCCAATCGGATCGCGGCCAGATAGCGGGGGTAGTCGCCGGTATCGCGTTTACGGGCGGCGATCATGCGTTCCAGCGGCACGCCACGGCGGCGCAACCCGTTGGTCGTGACGTCCATCGCGACCAGCAGTTTTAACAGGGCGCGTTGGGCCTCAGGCTCAATCCGGACGCCGTCGCGCTCGACGGTGACGTCGTCGCACCCCAGATCCAGAAGTTTGAGGGTCAATTCGTGATCGCTATCGACATACTCCTCGCGCTGCTTGCGTGTGATCTTGTAGAGCGGCGGCTGCGCCAGAAAGATATAGCCACGCTCGATCAGTTCCGGCATCTGCCGATACAGGAAGGTCAGCAGCAGCGTGCGGATGTGCGCCCCATCGACGTCGGCATCGGTCATGATGATGATTTTGTGGTAGCGCACCTTGGCAATATCGAAATCGTCGGTGCCGATCCCGGCGCCGATGGCCGTGATCAGGATGCGGATTTGTTCGTTGTTGAGGATCTTGTCAATGCGGGCTTTCTCGACGTTCAGGACCTTTCCGCGGAGGGGGAGGATGGCCTGGGTTTCGCGATTGCGGCCCTGCTTGGCCGAGCCGCCCGCAGAGTCGCCTTCCACGATGTACAGTTCGCATTTGGCGGGGTCGCGTTCGGAGCAATCGGCGAGTTTGCCGGGGAGGGCTGCGCTGTCGAGCGCGCCCTTGCGGCGCGTGAGGTCGCGCGCCTTGCGGGCGGCGGCGCGGGCGCGGGCGGCCAGAACCGCTTTTTCAATGATCTTGCGGGCAACGGCCGGATTCTCCTCCAGGAATGCGCCAAGCTGATCGTTGACGATCTGCGCCACAATGCCCTCGACATCGCCGTTGCCGAGTTTGGTCTTGGTCTGTCCCTCGAACTGCGGTTGCGGGACTTTAACACTGACGATGACTGTCAACCCTTCGCGGATATCGTCTCCGCTCATCGGCTCATCAGAGGCCTTGCTGAGATTCTTGTCGGCCGTATACTTGTTCACCGTGCGGGTCAGCGCCGACCGGAACCCGCTGAGGTGTGTGCCGCCCTCGATGGTGTTGATGTTATTGCAGTAGCTGTGCTCGTTCTCGTTATAGGCATCGGTGTACTGCATCGCGATCTCGCAGACAACCGCTTCACGGGTGCCTTCAAGATAGATGACGTTCGGGTGTGAGGGCGTTTTGTTTTTATTGAGGTAGGCGACAAATTCGACGATGCCGCCCTCGAACAAGAACGTCTCCTCCCGCCCGGAGTCGATATCGGTGAAGGCGATCCTGACACCGCGGTTGAGAAAGGCCAGTTCGCGCAGGCGGGTCGCCAGGATATCCCATTGGAAGCCGTGGCAGGTGAAGATGGTCTGGTCGGGAAAAAACGTCACCTTGGTTCCCCGGCCATGCGTGTTCCCAATGATTTCAAGCGGAGAAACGGCGATGCCACGTTCGAAGCGCTGGCGGTAGATCTTGCCATTGCGGCGCACCTCGACTTCCAACCAGGCGGAGAGGGCGTTGACGCAGGATACGCCCACACCGTGCAGGCCGCCCGAAACCTTGTAGTTCGAGCTGTCGAACTTGCCGCCCGCGTGCAGCGTGGTCAGAACAATCTCCAGCGCGGGTCGGCCCTCGGTGGGGTGGATGTCGACCGGGATGCCACGTCCGTCGTCCGTGACGCTGAGCGATCCGTCCGGGTTGATCGAGACCTCAATATGGGTGCAATGGCCCGCGAGGGCTTCGTCGATTGAATTGTCCACTACCTCATAAACCAAGTGGTGGTACCCGCGTTGGCCCGTGTCACCGATGTACATGGCCGGCCGTTTCCGCACAGCCTCCATGCCTTCCAGGATGGTGATGTTGGCAGCCGTGTAACCGCCGTCTGTTGAAGCGGTTGCGGGAGAAGCATTTTCGTCATCCGAAGCCGGGGTCAAATTTTCTGGAGACATACCTATTTCTCGTGTTGATGAATCTTTAAATAGTATATGTGTTTCCGGGCTGAAACACAACTTTATTCCGACTTATTTCTAACGCGTATCCAGCCATTTTCAGGGGATGGAATAGCATTCTTGGATCCGGTTCAAGTGGGGCCACCGGTGCGGAGCCGTCCGATGGGAAACGGCATGAAAAACGGTCGCAATCCTAATCATAAGAGGCGCTTGCAAAACCTCCGGTTTGTGCAAGCGGAGGGTTCAGGGTTTGGGGTTCAGTTGGGCCGCCGGCGCGGTGCCGCCAGATGGATCAGCGGGTGAGACTTGGTTTCAGGTTTCAGGTGTCAGGTTTCGGGTGTCAGGGTGGAAGTCATTGGTCCTGAGGGAGTTGTGTTCCCTGAAACCTGAACCCCGAACCCTGAACCCTTTCTCATCTCCTCTTCCATCCGGCCGCAGGCCGGCGGCCTGACTGAACTCTGATTCCCAGCGCTTCTGAGAGTTTTGCAAGCGCCTCACATTCTCTCGTCGAATAGAGACGAAACGCGTGGTGACAGGGCTACAGGGCGCCGGTATCGACCGGGATATCGTCTGTTGCG
>CAZOJL010000042.1:0-22523 GCA_964580075.1 uncultured Akkermansia sp.
AAACGCCGATAACACTCCGTCCACGCGCGCCACTTCGCAAGCTGCCCCTTGGGTAGATGGGACCATCGGCGTCGGGGTCGGGGTCGGGATCGGTATCGATAAAACCAACGGAAATTCGACCCCGATTCCGATACCGACCCCGACCCCGATGACCCAATCGCCTCATATTGAGAATTGCTGCTTTCACGCTGGACGATCTGCCTCAGCGCGGTGTACTATGTCTTTGCTGTTCCCGGGGGTGCGCGGTCACGCGCCTATGGGTCAGTTCTTCTTGTTCATACGCCTGTGGGTACAGGCGAAACGGCCCCGAGGCCAGTCTATTCTTCAGCTCGACCGTGGAGTCCAGAAGATAGACGGTCGTTCATATGGGGCGCTCATGACAAACAGGTAAGGATCGCGACAAACGGATCATGAAAGAACCAACAATGAGAGCGTCTACATCAGGAAAAGCAGGCCCCACCTTCGACGCGCCCATCCGGGCGGCTGTGCTGTACACGTGGGGCGACAAGCCCGGTGACGGCCAAATGGCCGCGATCAAGGCATGCCTTGCCCCTGGGGATACGTGTCAGCCCATTACTCCGGAGCAACTTGCGGGAGGCGGTTTTGATGTGGCCTTTGTGACGTCAATTTGCGGGTATTCCTCCTTTCCGAAGATCGTCGCCGCTGCTGGCGTGCCGGCGCTATGCCTTGAGCCCTATCGCGGGTTCCATCCATACCACGCCGCTTTCTACCGCGAACTCCGCGCCCTGGGCGGCACGGTCCTGCCGGCTCTGTTGCCCGAGGATATCGCCGCCTCGCTGAGCGCCGTGCGTTGCCGTCGAGCCCTGCGTGGCATGAAGCTGCTGGTTATCGAATCGTTCGGCAACAAGATCAGGATGGATCAGGTGCATGCCTTTTCCCAAGTTTGCCGGGATAGGATCGGGATCGAAATTGTCGTACGGGATACGGCGGAATTGAAGGAGCGGGCGGCTGCGTGCGCGGATTCCGTAGCGGATGCCGAACTGGCCCGGTGGTACGCCGAGGTCTTGGAAGGGCCGGGCGAGATGGATCAGGCGTACGTGCGGCAAAATGCCAAGCTCTACCTGGCTGAAAAAGCGATGCTCGACGAAACCGGGGCGGTCGGGATCACGCCACAGGATATCGGCGGCTTCCTTGTCATTCCCAAGCAGGTGCCAATGCCCAACATCAGTTACGCCGCGTTGGTCTTTGACGGGTATCTTGTCTGCGAAGAGGGCGACATCGAGGTGCTGACCGCAGAATTGCTATTGCAGGCCGGGTTGGGAAGCCGTCCGACCATGAGTAACATTTACTTTGGCTATCGCGATAGTTTCAGCGCGCTGTCCTCTCATGAAGAGGCTACTGATGAAGTGGCATTAGCCGACTGCCGTCAGTGTTTTACGGACAATCACATTACGCTGGCGCATTTTAGCGCCTCAGGTGTGTTGCCGCCGGAGATGATGGTCGAGTCACGTTACCGGGTGCGTGAAGCATTGCCGAGCTGGCCTGGCCAAGCGATGATCTGCGCGACGCCGAAGCTGGGTCCGGTAGTGCTGGCACGACTAGGCGAGCAGGCGCGCGATATCCATCTGGAATACGGCGAGGCTGATGGACTGGGCTTCGGTGATCAGTACGGGTGGTATCGCGGCCGTTGGTTTATCCGTTTACGCGACGTCCGCGCCTTTGCCGATTGCTGCGTCCATCAGCATTACGCCGTTGCGCCCGACTCCGGCGACCATCAGGTTCTCGAAACGCTTCTTTACACGCTGCTCCGGCTCAATCCAATCCTGTCTGATCCGCTTCAGCACCCACCAATCAACGTCAGACCGTCCCTGTCAGTCAATCCTGGAGAAGGCAAATGAAGACCGACGCACAACGCATACCCGTCAAACTCTCCGGCGAAGGCGGCGTACGTTATGGCACTGAGCCATTGACCTTTGGCGTGCCTTTCGCAGAGGGGGATTTTCCCGTTGGCGCGCGGCTGCGTGCGCTCACGGCTGACGGGCGCGAGATTCCGTTGCAAACGTCTGTCATGACGACCTGGAAGAAGGACCTGCGTGACGTCAAGTGGCTCCTGGCCGATTTACAGGCCGACCCTGTGCTTGACGGCGAAACGGTCTTTCTGGAGTTCCCAGGGAAGGGTGAGTCCCTGACGCCGGAGCGAGCGATCACCACCAGCAAAGCCAACGGCATCCTGACCGTGGACACCGGTGCGTTACGGTTGAAGCTGCGCACGGACTACGAGCGCTGGCGCCACCACGAGAACGACTCGCCTTTCGCCGGTTGCCAGATCAAGACCGCGGAAGGGTGGCGCGATGTGCTGCACGGGCCGGGGCTGCTGCTCTACATGAAGGATCAGCACGGCAACCTCTATACATCGCTCGGTATTTGTCCGGCCCCGAAGGTGGTCCTCGAGGAGCAGGGCGCGTTGCGCGTCTGCGTACTGATCACCGGACATCTCACCTCAGCCCAGGGCGTGCGCTTCTGTCCTTACAAGTTGCGCATTCATCTTTACGCGGGCAAGGCTGACTTGCGCATCTTTCACACGTTCATATTCGACCAGGATCCGACGCGGATCGAACTGGCGGCGATTGGACTCAAGGTGCTGGCAAAGACAGGGGACGGCGCGGTTGCGGCGGTGGGCGGCGAAGGCGCGGCGGCGCACGGGAACCGCAAGTTTAAGGCGTTGTCCATCGTGCAGTCGGATGATCTCAACTACACCGCGCAACTCGATGGCCAGACCTTTGGCACGGGTGGGAAAGCGGCCGGCTGGGCTGCGCTTGGCGGATCGGACTCCAGCGTGGTCGCGTCCATCCGCGACTTCTGGCAAGAGTATCCCAAGGGGTTTCAGATTGAGCGCAATGTCCTGGACGTGCGCGTGTGGCCGGAGGACGCGCCCAAGCCTCTCAGCTTCATTACGCCGTTCGATGAGCCGCCCATCCACTTCAACGGCACCCGCGACGAGGATGAGATCAAGCGCCTGCTCGCCGAATACCCGACCGCGCCGTTGGCGCTCAACTCGTTCGGCATCTCCGGCAGCGACGATGTGCGTTGGGTAGAGGATGTGGTGGCCCGCTTGGCGCCGGGCCGGGCGATGAGCTACAATGACTTCATGGGCGCCTTCACCGGCATCGGCGCAGCCAAGACAACGGAGATTGTCCTGCGTTTTGCCGCCGGCCCGATGGCCAGTGCCGAAGCCGCCGCGTTCGGCGCCGTCGTGCGGGAACCGCTGATGGGGATCGTGGACCCAGGCTACCTCTGCGGTACCGATGTATTTGGGCGATTCCTGGCCGCGGGTCACCCGCTCTTCACCGAACTCGATCGCGGCCTGAACGAGTATTTCGATCGGATGATGATCGAGCCGCTCGTGCGCTGCCGCTGGTACGGTATGATGCTCCACGGCCACACGCCCAACCTTCATACGGGCGGGATGGTTGCTCCAGGCGTCGTCTACAACCTTTTCAAGGACACCGAGCCGGAGAAAGCGCTGTGCCACATCGGCCCCTACGGCAACGAGGCCATGGACAGCGTGCAGTGGTCCTGGTCGCAGTTCTTGCATTCCGGCGAGCGTCGGCATCTGCGTTGGGCCCAGCTCGCCTCGCGCGCCACCGCCGAGACGAGTTTTGTGCACGCATTTCCAGGACACGAGGAGAACGTCGGCTGCATCCACTATCACGGCCCTCATGTCTGGGCCAACGCCCTGAACCGGTCGCACTCCGAGACCGGTACCTTTGCGACCGACTACCACATCACCGGCAATCGGCGCATGCGTGAGATCGCGCTGGAAGCTGCCGACGGTCTCGCGGACAACAAGCTAGAACCGTGCGGCATAATCACGTGCTTCTCGCCTATCTCGCGGGAATTCGTAGGGCCGTTGGCGATTCTGATCGAGGCATATCAGTTGACCTGGCATGAGAAATACGGCACGCCGGCGGAACGTTCGCTCAACTGGTTGTTGCGCACCGTGCGCACGCCGGGCTTCCTGCCAGCAAGCGTCTACACGCGCGGTCCGCGCGGCGCCGAGGCCGTGGTTGAGGGGGGGGAGGCGCTCTCGACCGCGAACAACCCGTATCATGCCTTGGAACCGGCCCTGCGCATCTTCCCGTCGCAACCCCTGCGTGACTTTGTGCTTGCCCAGGCGAAGTACGGAGCCGGGGCGGTGCAGGCCTATGACCTGACGAAAGACCGGGCGATCGCTGCCTCCATGGCGGGTGTGGCAGAGTGCGGCCAGGATTTTTGTGCGCCGGGACAGACGTCGGGATTCTGGGCGCTTCCCAGTTGCGACCATCTTCCGCGTGTCATGAAGATCGTGGCGATGGCGGCAGAGGCCGATCCGGATGGTTTCTGGGAATACGTCCGGAAGTGGCGCGCGAAACAGAAGGCGAATCCTAAGCCGTCTCCTCCGATGCCACCTGAGCAGAAGGGGCAGAGCAGCCTTGGTGTGCTGAGTACGGAACCGTTTGCGTAGAGAGAACGGTCAGCAAGGCTGTCATGCGCATGCGGCGGCGTCTTCACGTGGACCAAAATGAGAATTGCTGCGCTGCTTGGCGGTCATCTTGACGTTTCTCCCCGCTTCTGTCATGCTTTCCCCCCATGTAATCGATGCGTCAGACCGATCGCGGCATGATTTCGGCCCGTGTGGGCCGGTGCTTTCCGGCACCACCCAACAAGCAATGGATGAACAAACTTTCGAGAAAGATCTCGATTCCGGTGTTGAAACGGCCTGGTCCCTCACCTTCGATTTCTGATGTCGCATCATGAACAGATCGTCCGGCGTCAAACCGTCGCTGTCATCCACGCGCTCAGTCGCGGAATGTAAGCGTCGGTCGATGAAGGACGAACGCGAAAGACAGGCGAGGAAACCCATGAAAGCCCTGTACGTTTCCCCGGCGTTGGGGAATGACGTGTGGCCGGGCACGCTGGCGATTGATCCCGATGAGGGCAGCGGCGTGGATCGTGAGCGTCTAATCGATTTGCCGAAGGGGCGGCGCGTTGAGTAACCTGAACGGGTGTCCGTTCATCTTTTTGGACTGCAGTGGAGCTTGAAATAGGAGGTTGGACATGAGGAAACTAACAAGCAAGCACATGAAGCCGGCTGCGAGCCGTTCGCCGCGGGAACGCGCGCCCCGCGGAGCGGTCCTCTCGTTCTCGGCGAAGACGGCGGCCGCGCGAGTCCGGTCGGAGGGGCTCGATCTCAGGGTCGGCGGTTGCGCCGCCACTATTCTGGTCGGCAAGGACGAACAGCGCGAGATTTTGCGTCCGCGCGGCCGGGCTGCGCTGACGGAGTTCCGCAGGAACTCGCCGCTGGGGCCGATGGATGTCTCGATCCTGCGTTGGCAGGCGGCGGACGGCATCTCGCTTGTCTGGCATTTCGGCACGTTGCGGAGCCGCTGCGGGTTCACGATTCAAGCCGCCATTCACAACGAAGGCGATGCTCCGTTCCGCCTTGCGGAATTCCTGTTGCTCGACTCCGCTGTCACGCGGCTGAAGGTTGTCGGCGATCCGGCCGCCTGGCATTTGGGCGGCATTGATCACATCGGCGGCACGCTGGCCGAGGTTCTGCCCAGCCGGAACGAGCGCACCCGGCGGGACCACGAAGGATTCGGAATGCCGGTTCCCACCGACCTGCCGCAGGACGAGAAATCGACCGACGGACGCTGGCGCCAGCATTCGAACGTGGCGACGCTGTACACGGAGAAGGGCGCACGCGGCCTCTACCTGGCAGCAGCCGGCGGGGAGTCGGTTGTGCAGTTCGACTGGCGCGTGGAGGGCACGAACTGCCGGCTGGACGCCATCGGCGAAATGTGCGACGTGCGCGTCGATCCGGGAGAGACCCGCGGGTCGGAGACGGTGCTGGTCCTGGTTGAGCCGTGCGCCGAAGCCGCTGTCGGCTACGCGCATTGGCTGGCCGATGTGCTGGGGGCGCGCACGCACCGCGGCCCGGTCACCGGCTGGTGCAGTTGGTACGACGGCGGGCCGAGCGTTACGGCCAAACACGTCGTGTCCGTGGCCGGTGCCGTGGCGACGCGGCGGGATCGTCTGCCCATGCAGGTTATCCAGGTTGACGACGGCTGGCAACGCCAGGCGGGCGACTGGGAATGCAACGACAAGTTCCCTGACGGGTGGAAGCCGGTTGTGGAGGCCATCCGCCGCGCTGGCGCAACCCCGGGCATTTGGCTGGGGCCGCTCGTGGCGCACGAGAAGGTGACATTCCTCAATTATGCCGGTGAGAAGGAGAACCTGAAGGACGGACGCCTGCTTGATATCCACTCAGACTGGTTCCAGCGCGACGCCGCCGGCAAACTCAACGGCAGCGCGGGCAACTGGGGACCGACGTCCTACTGGCTCGATCCGACACATCCCGGTGTGCAGGCGTTCGTCCGCCGGGTCGTGCGCCGCGCGGTGCAGGACGGGTTTCGCTATTTCAAGATTGACTTCAACAACGTGGCCGGTCGGTTGCACGACCCGAAGAAGACGCACCTCCAGGCGTTGCGCGATCTTTACCGGTTGTACCGCGATGAGATCGGCGAGGACGCGTACCTGCTGTCCTGCACAGGATTCAACCGCGCGACCGTGGGCCTGGCCGACGCCTCGCGTATCGGTCCGGATTCCTGCGCGTTGTGGGACGCCCCGCATGCGTGCTGTATCCGGGATTGTGTCCCGGCCGTGGCCGGCACCGCCTTCTTCAACGGCATCCTCTACGCCAACGATCCGGACGTGACCTACACCCGACCCATCTGGAACATCACGCCGACGGAGCTGCGCACCTGGCACGGCTTCGTGGGGCTGCTGGGCGGCACGGCGATGCTGTCGGATCATCTGTACAAGCCCGAGTACGCCCCGGAGGAAACGGTGCGGATGTTTGAGATCCTGTGCCCGCCCGCCCGCGAGCATGGCGTACCGCTGCATCCGGGTACCGATCGCATGTGCAGCCGCTTCGGCATGCGGTGCGACCGGCCATGGGGAACACACATGGCGGTGATGATCTACAACCAGGCGAACACGCCGGCAGATGTGGCGTTGGACCTGCCGTCGGATGCTTGTCCGGGTGAGCGGTTCCATGCCTGGTCGTTCTGGGACGGCCGCTATCTGGGGATAATCACGCCAGCCCATGTGTTCAAGAAACTCGGGCCGCGCGAATCGCGCCTGCTGCGGCTCACGCCGCCAGGGCCCGCGGATCAGCCGGTGATCGTGGGCTCGGACCTCCATATTGCCATGGGGTCGGCGGAGTTTTCAACCGCGCGCGCGACCCGCCGGACGCTCGATGTGGAGTTCACCGATGGCGGCGCCACGGATGGAAGTCTCTGTTTCGTCGCCGTGGGCAACTGGACGCTTGACGGCTTCGTCGGTATGGCGAGCGCCACGCTGGCACGCGTCCGGCCTGGGCTCTGGCGCGTGGATCTCAGGGGCAGGGAACGTGGAGGCAAGCAGAGCCTCTCGTTGCTTGGAAAGGTGCCTCAATCGGAGAACCCAGAATGAGCCATAGCACCTACAAGGACATACGCACCGCCACGGCGGTGTTGGCCGAATCCCAACTGAAATTCCGGATCGGACTGGCGCGACAGCGCACGCAGAGCTATCCGCTGGATTCGATGGATTTCATCATGATGGATCTGGAGCGGCCCGTGCTGGATTGAGGGCGCCCCGGTCAATGCGCCGGTGAAGTTTGCCAACGGCGAGATCAAGGAGCTGCGCTTTACGCCGATGTGTTCCAATCTGTCGTTCTATGCGCTGTATGCGACTCCGGTTCGCTTCGACTTGGGCTGAGGAAACACCGGGAAGTAGCGAAAGTGGATCCGTTATGAAAGCTCGCGAAATTGTTCTGGCACAGATCCAGCACAGGGAGACATGCCCGGTGCCGTATACGCTGCCTTTTGAAGGCGACGTGGCGGAGCGGCTGGACGCCTATTACGGCGGCTCGCAATGGCGCAAACGGCTGACCCGCTACGTTGACATCACGATGATCGTGGATGGGGACAAGAAGGGGATTGTTGAGGGGAAAGGCTCGCAGCGCGACCCGTACGGATCCATCTGGCGGACCGATCAGCGCGCATTCCGACTTGAACGGCCCGCTCTGCCGGAGCCGACGCTGGCCGGCTATCGCTGGCCGGCGCCGGATGTTTTTTTCGGAGATGCCGCATGCGTGGCGGGAGCAAAGCAGTTCTGCCGTGACAGGCAAGGGCAAACGTTTCTCGGCGTTTGGCTCGGCTGGGGGCTTTTTGAAACCAGTTGGGGCCTCCGCGGGTTTGAGAACGTGATGATGGATGTCGCTACCGAGACCTATTTCTATGAAGCGCTGCTGGAGCGCATCATGGAACAATACCTTGTCTTCATTGACTTCATCTGCACCACGCTTCCGGAAATCGACGCCATCTTCCTCGGCGACGATTGGGGCGATCAACGGGGCGTGATCATCGGCCCGGAGCGCTGGCGCGCCCTGTTCAAGCGGCGTTATGCCAGAATCTATGAAGCCATCCATGCGCGCGGCAAGCTTGTCATTTCCCATAGCTGCGGCAGTGTGGCCGACATCCTGCCGGATCTCATCGACATCGGGCTGGACGTTCTCGAAAGCGTTCAGCCGGAAGCGCAGGGCATGAACCCCTACGAGTTGAAGAAGCGCTGGGGCGATAAGATCGCGTTCTGGGGCGGCCTGGGCAGCCAAAGCATGATTCCATTCGGCACGCCGCTGCAACTTTGCGACGAGATTCAACATCTGCGCACCGAAATGAGCCGTGGCGGCGGTTACATCCTGGCTCCTTCCAAGGCGCTGCAGCCGGGCACCCCGACCGAGAATGCCGCGGCCATCCTGGAAGCTTTTGTCAACGCGTAGCCTTTCGCAAGATGTTTGACGATTTGGAGGGCCGGGATCCACCCCGGCCTGTCTGTCGAAGGGGGTTTTGCAAGAGCCTCAAATGACACGGTATATGAAAGGCGCAGATGAACGCCACGATCACCGAGTACCGTCACCATGCACGGGTCCGAAATGCCACTGGCGGGCTTTCCGCCATCGGCAACGGAATGTCGGCGCCCGGGATATCTTCCCGCTGGCAGGAAGGCCAGATGCCGGTAGTTCGGGGCGAACTGGATGCCTACTACGCCGGCTTTCCGACCAATCTTTCCGCGTTGGAGGCGGCCTTGCATGAGATATACGCACATCATCCCGGGTGGTCGCCGTTTCGCATGAAGGCCGCCAGCTACGAATTGATGGCCGAACGTTGCCCGGTCAAGGTATTCCGTCAGTTTCCGTTTTATTTCGAGATCGATGTCAGCAAGTCGCGGACCGACCTGGGAAGCGGCGGTATCGGCGGGTGGATGCGCGGCACCCCGTTCGCCGCGCAGCTTACCGATCAGGGGAATATGTGGCATGGAACGTGCGCCGCAAGCGGGTTGTCGTGGGGATGGCCGGTGATGGACGACAATCACCTTTGCCTGGGGAACGACGTCGTGTTCCAGTTTGGCGTAAACGGCCTGATTCAGCAGGCCGAAGCGCGGCAGGCGCGGGCCAGTTCCGACAACGAGCGCGAGTTTCTGGATGCAGTCATTGCCGGGAACCGCGCCCTGCTCAGGATCGCCGACCGGTTTGCCGCGGAGGCGGAGCGGATGCTGGCCGGTGAAGACGATCCGGCCGTGTGCGCGCGACTGGCCCGCATCGCCCAAACCGCAGTCCGTGTTCCGGGCGAACCGCCGGAAACCTTTTTTGAGGCGGTGAACACGCTGCTGTTCATGCGAGAAACCGTGCAGTCGCTGGAAGGTTCCGGGATCAGCATGCTCGGGCACCTCGACCGGATTCTGTGGCCGTTCTACGAGCGGGAAGTCGCCCGCGGCACGCTGACGCGCGACGACGCGAAGGAACTGTTGGCGTGCCTGCTCATCTTTCCGGCGACGCGCTTTGATCTCCACGCCAGTAGAAATCATGCCGGGACCAATATCTCGGTGGGAATCGGCGGCTGTGATGCGGACGGTCGCCCGGTTTTCAACGCCCTGACGGAAATCATCCTGGAAGTCTACCGCGAACAGCGGCTGATCGATCCCAAGCTCCACGCCCGCGTCGGCCGGGATCATTCTGCGGCCTACCTGCTGCGCGTCGCGGAACTGGCCGCCTCCGGCCAGAATGGCCTGGCGATTTTCAATGACGATGTAATCATCGCCGCGAACGAAAAAGCGGGCAAGGCTCTCCGCGACTGCCGTCTGTATGTCGGCGGCGGATGCCAGGAAAATGTCCTCGAAAATACCGAACAGAACAGCCGGGCGACAATCTACCTGAACCTGCTGCAGATGAATGTCGTCAACCCGGAGGTGCTGCGCGAGGCCAAGGCGCACCCGGAGCGGCACCCGGACCTGTCGGTGCGCATCAGCGGGTACAGCGCCTACTTCACCACGTTACCGGAAAACGTCCAGGATGAGGTTATCAACCGTTCGGAGGCAAGAAGAATCGAACTGTAGTACGAACAGGAGCAACCTATGAAACACATCCCGATCGCCGGAACCGACCTTAATCCCGTATGCCTTTGCATGGGCACACACCTCATGGGCAGCGACGTGAACGAACGTGATTCGTTCGCGATTCTTGATGCCTACTGCGAGGCTGGCGGCAACTTCCTGGACACCGCCCATGCCTATGCCGACTGGGCGCCCGGGTGCCTGCATAAGAATGTGAGCGAGACCACCATCGGCTTGTGGCTGCGGCAGCGGAAGAACCGCGATGCGTTCATTGTGGGCACCAAGGGGGGCTATTCCTCCGACGGCACGCCCTTTTCCGAACTGCTCAGCTGCGAGGCGCTCCAGCGGCAGATCGCGCGCAGTCGGGCCTGTCTGCAGGTGGACACGATTGACCTGTACTGGCTGCACCGGGACGATCCCACGCGCCCCGTGGCTCACTTCATCGACTTTCTGAACGAACACGTGGAGAAGAAGACGATCCGCCACTTTGGCTGTTCCAACTGGACGGCGCAGCGACTCCAGGAAGCAGCGGAGTACGCAGCCAAACAGGGGGTGAAGGGCTTTGTCGCGAACCAGATGTGGTGGAGCCTTGCCACACCGGATCTCGACGCCTATAACCGGAGCTGCAACGATACGGCCGTCTGGCAGGATACACTGACGGCGGCTGATGTTACGCTGCCGCCGGGAGCGGTCCGATACCTTGAAGAAGGATAACGGTTCAGCGGGAGAGAGGCTTCAGAATTCAGGATTCAAAACATAACGATTGAAAGGAGAATGGCGATGAGAGTATTGCAGATCCAGGCGCCCCGTAAATGCGAAATTGTGGACCGACCCGTGCCTCAGGTTCAGGACAATGAAGTGCTGGTGGAGGTCAAGGCCTGTGTAACCTGCCCGCACTGGGACATCACGCTGTGGACCGGTGTGGACATTTTTGAGCGGCCCGGCTATCCGCGCTATCCCATTCCGGCAGGTTTTCCGGGACATGAAGTGTCAGGGGTGGTGGTCAAGATCGGCCGCGCCGTACGCAACTTCCGGACGGGCGACCGTGTGGCCACCCTGGTGGACGGGGGGACGGAAAGCCCGGGGTTCTATGCCGAATACGTCAGCCGGCCCGAGGACACGGTGGCCAAGCTGCCGGATTTTGTTTCGTATGAATCGGGGGCCTCGCTGGAGATGGCCAACTGTTTGGCGCCTTTCGTGCGCCGTCTCGGGAATCTGGCCGGCAAACGGGTCGGTGTGACCGGTGTGGGGCCGGCGGGGCTGCTGGCCGTGCAGATGCTGGGCGCCGTCGGAGCGGCCGAGGTGGTGGCCATGGACGTGCTGCCGGAGCGGCTGGAGCTGGCGCGGAAGTCTGGCGCCACCGAGACCGTCAACACCGGAACCCCCGAAGGGTTGCAGGCTCTGCAGGCGAAACCGCTCCAGGCATGCGTGGACTGTTCGGGACGCGGCGCGGCTCTGCAGACGGCGTTGGATCACACCCAGGGTCTCGTGGCGGTTTTCGGGGTGATCCACGGCGAGGCGAAGCTCAGCACGCGCCACTGGTTACAGGGACTGTCCATCGTAACGTGCCTGCCCAGGACACCGGAGGACACGACGTTCATGCTGGACATGCTGGCCGCCGGCAAACTCAACGCCGAGGCGCTGGTGAGCGCACGCCTGCCTTTTGAACGCTACGCCGAGGGCGTCCAGTTGCTGATCGACAAGCAGGCTATCAAGGTTTGTTTCTATCCGAAATAAGGGCACGACGCACTCTGGCGCCACAAAGGATTTCTTATCACGTCTATGCTTCGATTGCCCGTGAACGGTTACTCGATTCCCTTGCAACCCATGCGGGTGAACAATCCCGCGCGACTGCTGTCGCGGACGCGCCGATTACCCGGCACCAAAGGAACCCCATGACCAACTCGAACTTCAGAACAATGAAATACGGCATGTTTGTCCACTATGTGGCGAAAGCGACCTGCCGGCCGGATGGCAGTATTCCGGCGACGGCCGACGAAACAGCGGATGGCTTTGATGCTGAGGGGTTCGCCAACGATTTGGCAACCTTCGGCGTGGAGTATGTGCTCTTCACGGCCTGGCATTACAACGCGCATTGCCTCTATCCTTCAGCAGCCAACGACACCTACATGAGCGGCCACAGCGTGCGCCGGGACATGATCGGCGATATGATCCGCGCCGTGAAGGCCAAGGGGATCGCCGTGCTGCTCTACACCCATCCGCGCGACGGCCACGACTTCTCCGAGGCCGACGCCATTGCGACCGGTTGGGGCGCGGGCGGCAAGGGCTTCCATGGCGAGCCGAACCCAGCAACTTTCAACCAGGCTAAATGGAACGACTTCATTAACGGCGTCTACGCCGAAGTCGTGAGTCGCTACGGCCAGGATATCCTGGGCGTCTACCTGGACGAGAGCTGCCGCGGCAACTCCGATCGCATCCTTGATTACTACCGCCTGCGCCGCACGATCAAGAGCCGCAACCCCGACCTGTTCATGCTCACGAACTACTACGGCAACCTCTATTGCTGCGACATGGGGGATAAGGAATACGCGCACTGGGACGAGTTTGCCTCCAGCGACGGACGCGTCTGGCCCTCCAACTCCATGCCGATTGCCGCGGTCATCGCCAACAGTTGGCTGGCCGATACCGCACGAGGGAAGAACGTCGTCATCTACTCCGCCGAGGATATGTTCCGGTACACCGTGCTGCAGGCCGGGAGCTGCATTGACGGTGGTGGCGTCCAGTGGGCGGCCGGTCCGTATGTCGGCGGCGGCTGGGAGACCGGCGTGGCCGAGACCATGACGGCCCTTGGAAAACTCATCGCTCCCATTGCGCCTTCGATCAGGAACACGCTGCCGAGCCTCTGCTACCGCACCCATGCCGGTAGCACCATCAACAATCTGACCTGGGGCGTGGCCACGCGCTCCGCCGACGCCGACAAAGAGTACCTCCACGTCCTGAAGGCGCCGGAAGGACCCACCCTCCATCTTCCGCCCACCCATTTTGGGAAACGCTTTAGAACCCCGCGGCTGCTCGCGAACGGACACGCGGTTGACCTGGTGCAAAGCGACGCAGGCTTGAGCGTCTCCCTGCGCGACGGCGATGTGTGGGACCCGCTGGACACGGTGATCGAGCTGACCTGGGTACGGGAATTGGGCTGAGGGGCAGTATGGCTTGCGCACCCTACTTCGTCTTTCTACTTCATCTTTGTCCGCCACAAAGCCGCCGGTTGGCGGTGATCTTGACGTTTCTCCCCGCTTCGGCCATGCTTCCCCCATGACATCGCTGCTCCAGACCGGTTCCGGCATGATTTCGGCCCGTGCGGGCCGGTGCGGACCGGGGCCTGCCGAAAAGCGATTTCTTAGCAGTTGGGCCGCAATCGGAGTTGCGGCCTACAGTACCACATCGCAAGGTCAATAAAACAGGGATGCGCCCGACTGACACCGGCTGACCGGATCGGGGAAAACACAGGAACATGGAAGGAGTCGTTCGATGAAAGTATCCGTATGTGCCGATATGCTTTTCGGTGATATGCCCACGGCCAAGGCGATGGAATTGCTGAAAGCCGCAGGCGCCGACGCCGTGGAGTTCTGGGGTGTCGACGGCAAGGATCTCTGGACCATCGCCGCGGCGAGCCGGAGCCTGGGGCTGCCCGTCGCCGTATTCTGCGGACCGCCGGTCTCCATGATCGCCCCGGGCCAGGCGGCGGCCTATGCGGAGGGGCTCAAGGCCCTCGTGCCGACCTGCGACACGCTGGGGTGCCGCACCCTGATCGCCTGCAGCGGCGGGGCCAATCATGGCTGGGCTCCGAATGACATGCACGACCGGCTACGGGCCACGTTGGAAACCGCGTTACCGGTGCTCGACGCCCACGACCTTTCCCTGGTGCTGGAGCCGCTAAACGCGTCCGAAATGAGCTACCTTCGCACCAGCCGGGAGGCGTTCGACCTGTGCCGCATGCTCAAGAGTCCGCGGGTCAAGGTGCTGTACGACATCTACCACATGCAATTGATGGAGGGGAACCTGACCAGCACCTTGCTGGCCAACCTCCCGCTGGTCGGGCATCTGCACGTCGCCGATGTGCCCGGTCGCAGGGCGCCGGGAACCGGTGAGATCAACTACCCCAATCTGCTGGCCGCCTTCGCCCGCGCCGGCTACGCCGGCTACGCGGGAATGGAATACTGGCCGGCTGACGACAAGGCGACGGAACTTTCGCGGGTGGTTGAAATGGTCAAGAAGGCCCGGTGAGAACACCCTGTCGATACCTGCAATACCATCCAGCAAACTGTCAACAAGACGGAGGATATTCATGAAGACTCGTGCCATTGTGTTTGAAGGACCGGATCAGATTTCACTGAAGACGTTCGACCTCGCCCCCTGCGGGCCCGAGGACGTGATTTGCGAGGCCATCTACAGCTTCGTTTCGCCCGGAACCGAAATGCGGGTGCTGAAGGGCGTGGACGAATGGGCAAAGTACCCCTTCATCCCCGGCTATGCGTGGGTCGGTCGGGTTGTTGAGATCGGCGCGAAGGTCAAGGGATGGGAGACGGGTCAGCTTGTGGCCGGCCGCAACGGACTGGCGATCGAGGGTTGCGGATCGGTCTGGGGCGGACATGTGCAACATCATCGCTGTCCGGTTTCCTGGAACATTGCGCTGAAACTGCCCGAAGGCGCGAATCCGTGGAACTATGTCACCACCGAAGTCGCTGCCATCAGTTGGCGCGGCGTCTCTGCGGCATTCCCGGCGAAGGGCGAAACAGCGGTCGTCATCGGACAGGGCCTGGTCGGGGCTTTCGCCGCCAAGTGGTTCCTGCATCACGGTGCGCGCGTGATCGTCACCGACATCGTGCCCAGCCGGCTGGAGCGCGCTCGCACGTGGGGTGCGGCTGCGGCGCTCGACGGCCGGAATCCGAATATCCGCGAAATGGTGATGGACCTCACCAATGGCGGCGCGGATATTGTCTATGAGGCATCCAGCTCCAAGCCGGGCGTTTTGCTGGCCTCTTCGATCATCCGGCAGCCGTCACCCCGCGCCCAGAACACAAATTACCCCATGGGCGGCATGCAGAACAGCCACCATTTCTGGCCGCGACTGGTCTTCCAGGCCGGCTATTTGTTCAAGCTGGAGTGGACACCGGGCGAACTGACCGGCGGCGAAGGAGCCATTGTGCTGAAGCCCAGCGACCGTACGGTCGGCGATCGCCTGCAGGTCATCGAGCAGATACGGATCGGAAACCTGCCGGTCGGAGATTTCGTTGATAAACCGACACCGGTCAACGATGCTCCAGAGGCTTATCTGACGTTGCGGGATCATCCCGAGACCGTCTCCGCAATCGCATTCAAGTGGTAATGCCAACAAAGGCCAGGTCTTCTATCCACGCCCCACCCGCCAACAACCGTGTAACGCGTTGATCGCGAATGCATTGAACGGGTTCTTGGTGACAGGGAGTCTATGCCTATGGTCTGAGCCTGCCCAATCGTCCACCGTTCTCATCGCCCGCTATCGTCAACCGACTCTTCTCCTTCCGGTGGACGATAACGGACGACGAGAACGGATCACGATTTCCTGCGGTCTTCCCATTCTCTCTCTCCATTCGCCAACGTCAGCGTTCAGACTGAGGCCCGCTGGCGCCGATAGTCTGCGCCGCCTGGTTGACAAAGTGGTTTCAGCATGGTCCATAGAACAGCAGTCTGCTGGTGCGCGGGGTGTCCAAAGATAGCGCCAAGCCCTTCGTCATCAACTCCTGCCCGCTAACCTGCCAACTCTTGCCGCTGTCGGCGCATTCGAATGTGTACATGCTCGCCGCATTCAAGCCATGAAGCTGGAAGCTGGCAGAGGTCATGGGAGATTCCGCCCGGCGGAAGGCCAGCACGACGCCTTCCTGCCTGGCCGACAACAACAACTGGTAGGCCATCCATGCTTGGGGATCGATGCTGCAGGGCGTCAGGGGGTAGTAGTCGCCATAGAAGTAGGGGCGCAGCCGCTTCGCTTCGAGAATCCGCTGCTGGAACCAGTCCCACGGGAAGTCTGGCTGCTGGCAGTCACGGAGCCCGAATTCCTCGACATTCAAGACCAGACCGGCCGAATAGGCAGAGCGGACCTGATAGGTATCGCCCGGCTGCGCCATTGGACTCGTGGCGTTGAGAGGCAGCCAGAAGTGTAGCCCGGCGGTGTGCACCTGCGAGGCATCGGCTTGCGTGTGCGGGAAGCAGTTGTAGTCTGTCCGCCACAACGCGACGCTACGGCTGACGGTCTCCAGTTCCAGACGACGACCACCGCTGGCGCAGTTGTCAATCAGGAGTCCTGGATGGCGGCGGAGCAACTCGTCCCAGAATTCGTACAGTCCTTCCACAAAACGGATCTCCAGCCAGCCTTTGCGTCCTTCCTCGTCCGCATTTTCCCAGAATGGACTGGGGTCGGTGTTGAAGTCCTCCCGATAGCAGTCAATGCCATTCTCCGTGATCAACGACGAGACCGTTTCCACCGCCCATTGCCAGGCCCCGGGATCGGCGAGGTTGAGCAGCAGGTCATCGCCGGGTTTCGGGGCTTCCTTCGAGCGACGGAGAAACCATTCGGGGTGCTCCAGGGTTACCGGTGTCCCGTACCGGGCCCGCTCCGGCTCTATCCACAGCAGGAATTTCATGCCGGCCCGGTGCGCGTCGTTGCTGACGGGCTTCAGTCCGTCGGGATGGTATCGACGGTTGACCCGCCAGTCGCCGGTGATGCCCCACTCGCCATCGAAGACGCTGGGACAGGGTTTGGTTGAAGTGCCGTACCACCCGGCATCCATCCAGTAGTAGTCGTAGGCCAATCCCCGTTGGGCGATGGACTGGATGGTCTGCAGGTGCCCCGGCGTCGGTGTTCCGCCCCAAGAACCGTTGCAGATCGGCACCTCGACCGGCTGGCCTTTCACAAGCGGGCTGTGATGCTTCAGCATGAACTGGCGCAGAACATTGTGCCCATGGATTGGCGCGCCCTGCCAGTACAACATCAGAATGCGCGGAGACCGGATCTCCTCACGTGGCCGGAGCGTGAGTTCCAAATGCTCCATTCCGGCGAAAACGGCGGTCTTGCCGCTGCCGTCATGAGCGAACTCCGCAAACCACCGGCCACTCCAGCCCACAGCACAGATCAAACCGTCGCCGCCGGTGCGCAGGTTGAAAAACGGCAGCCATGTGGCGGAGGGACGCCCATCAACGGGCCCGAACGACGGCGAGCCGTTGCGGACTTTACGGAACGCGGAGTTGGCGGCACTGTCCATGCGAATGGTGCGCCCCGCGTCCCACATGGACTGCCGAAGCTCGTCGCACACGTATTGAAAGTCGTCATGGCGCCCGTCGCTGCCGTAGGCGCGGCGCAGTTCCGGCATCCCGCCGTCTGGGCCGCACGTCCAGAAGGTGTCGAGCGCCTTGAACTCGCCGATGGGATCCGTCTCTATGGCTTCGTCGCAGCGCAACCGAATAACCCATTCCATGGCCGGAAAATCTCTGAACTCCGTCAGCTCCATGACGCAGGATAGGCCGGCTTCCGGATCGCGCCAACGAAGAAAGTGAAGTCGTTTGTCATTCTCCCACTCGCCGCACTCGCGCGTGGCGTTCTCCAGCTTCAGCCATTCACGGCTCGATCGGGCGCCGCTGGAAAAACTGAAGGGCACATCACAGGAATGACGCTTCGGTTCGCTAACCCGCCGATCGGTTGACCTCGCACTCGAATCGGTTAGCAAGCGAACCCAGTCGCCCATCACAAACATTTCTTCTGGCCGGACATCGGATGAGCCGATATGGTCATTCATTCTTTCCTCTTTCTGCCAAACATTAAATAGACGTCCAGATGCAATACACCGGTCCGAAGGGTGAAACGGCTTACGATGCCTACAGGGAAAAGCGTACCCTGAAGCCCCGTACGCAGTCAAGCTCCCGCTTCAAATATTCACAACATTCATAAAACCAATGACTTAAGATGTCTCCGCCCCGCTGGACCGCGCACTGCGCCAGTATGACGCAATTCGCCGTCTTGACGTTATGCACGGCTAGACGGTTTTTGTGGGTAGACGGAACGTCCCGTCCCTTTTCTGCGTTCCCGCCCCACCCCACCTCTCTCATCGCCGCCCCCCACACCCCGCCCCCCTCTTTCAGCATTTCAGCTTTCCGTTTTCAGCTTTCAGCATTTCCCCCCATCCCCTCCATCGCCTGAAGCCCCACGGCGCCGCCATGCTGCACATCGATCCGGATCGGCGTGTCCAGCCCCAGGCTCTTCTCCATGGACTCAATCGCCCGCAGCCGGTCCGCCGCGTTCCGCGCGTGCTCCGCCATATATTTTCGCTTCGCCAAAATCCACGCGCGGTCCACCCCCATCTCCTCGACACTCCGCTCGCGCAGCCAAACGATCCGCGCCCGCACCTGCGGATCGCGCGCCAGCCGCGCCGCCGACGCCGAGGCCGCGTGCCGGTCCTCGGCCCCGAACGCCCGGCAGTACGCCTCCGTGTTGTTTCCCCAACACTCCCCGGCCGCCTCCAAGCAGAACGCCTCCCGCTTGCGCGTTCGCAGCGGCTGCGCCGCCGGCGCGAGCTGCGCGTCCTTGTCAAACAGGTCTGGTAGAGTCTCGGCCATGCGTCAGTTGTAACACCGTCGCCGCCCCTGTGTCAAAATAAATCGTCTTACTGGTTGACACAAACCGCCGGAACGTGATAAAACCAAAATAACACGGAACGAAAGGAATACCTATGGAACAGTCTCTCGTCATGTCGCGCAAAGCCGTCGCCTCGTTGTTCGGGGTCACACCCGCCGCCATCAGCAACTGGAAACGCAAGGGAATCCTGCGGCCTGTGCGCCTGCCCGGACGCAAGACCATCCTCGGCTACCGCCGCAGCGACATCCTCAAACTGATCGAAAGCCCGTGATGCCACAAAAGTCACATCCGGGGCGCTGGACGCCCGGGTCCGATGCGCCCGAGATCGCGATGCTCAGCAAACGGCAGTACGCCGCCGTCATCGTCTGGCACGCCATGCTCCGCGACGCCCTCTGCAAACCCGGCTATAAAACCTCTTGCTCCATCGCCGCCATCGGCGCCGAAACTCGCCTCTCCAAAACCACTATCATCCGCGCCCAGAGCCAGTTGCTTCAGGCCGGTTGCATGACCCGCGTGTCCGGCGGCGGCACCTCCCGCAAGACCGCGACGTTCATCATGGTCATGCCGAAAAACTACGGCAAAATCGCTACCCAGATACAACAAACAGAAACAGGAGATTGGACACTATGAACGCGCAAAAGCCAACCATTATTTGTGACATTGACATGGTGATTAGAATGCCGCAAATTGAAGCAGATAAGATACTTGCGAGGATTTACGGGAAGGGTAGGGGTGCAGTATTCACCCCCGGGATCTGGGGAATCTGTTTCTCGCTCCCGGACGGCAGGTCGGTCCTTAAACGATTCAGTTTTGAACTCACAGTATGATGCTCCGAACAGCCTTCTATTTGAAAGACACCATAAAATGTAAACTATTGGTTTACCTAAATCAACAGGATTATTTATCAAGCGGTATCCCGAGTCCGTCAACCCCTTCTACTTTCAACTTTCAGTTTTCAGCTTTTCTTCTTCCGCCACCCCCTTGCGATTCCCTTGACATTTACCCCCGCTTTTGACAAGCTTCCGCCATGTCATCGTTCCCCAAACCGGTTTCGGTAAGCCGTCGGTTTGTGCGGGCCGGGGGCAGTAGAACAGCGATTTCATCACACCGATTCCCAAACCGAATTGACCGCATGATCCTACACGCAGGGAGGGCACATGCCTGACATGACGCTCACCGATCTTCTTGCCCGCGTGGCCCGCGGCGAAGACTCCACCACACAGTTCAAGGTGGACGTACGCAACGCCGAGTCCCTGGCGTCCGAGATGGCTGCATTCGCCAATGCCGAGGGTGGCTCCATTTTCATCGGCGTGGCGGATCAGGGTGCCACGCCGGGTTTGTCGCGCGAGGACGTCTCCCGCATCAACCAGTTGGTTAGCAACGCCGCCAGTCAACTGGTGCGCAGCCCCTTGGCCGTCCAATCGCGGAACATCCAACTTCGAAGCGGCCGTATCGTCATTGTCCTCACCATGCCCAAGGGCATCGATAAACCCTATTTCGATAAGAACGGCGTCATCTGGCTCAAGTGTGGCGCCGACAAGCGCCGCATCAATTCCAAAGAGGAACTGCGCCGTTTCTTCCAGTTTTCCGACCAGTTTCATGCCGACGAACTCCCCACCAAGGCCGGCCTGGACAAACTCGACCGTGATCGTTTTGGCGCCTTTCTCCGCACTGTCTTCAAACAGGAATATCCCAGGACCGCCACTGATCGGCTGCAACTTTTGCAGAACATGAACCTCGCCACCGACACCGGTTCGCTCAATCTCGCCGGTGTCCTGCTTTTCGCGAAGGATCCCGAAAGGATCAAACCCTCCTTCGTTGTCAAAGCGGTTGCTTTTCCCGGAACGACCGTTGCGGCCAGTGTCTATGACGACAGCGAGGATTTCTCCGGCCCCCTGCAAGTGCTCTTTCAGGATGCCATGGCTTTCATCAAACGCAATCTCCGAAAAGTCCAGGCCGGTCGTAGTGTCAACGCGCCCGGCATACCGGAAATCCCCCTGCCGGTTTTCGAGGAATTGCTTGTCAATGCCCTCATCCATCGCGATTACCTGATCGAGGCGCCCATCCGGCTTTTTGTTTTCAACGACCGCATTGAGATCATCAGCCCCGGCCATCTGCCTAACAACCTGACGATTGAGAAGATCCGTATCGGGAACTCCAACATCCGCAACCCCATACTGGCCTCGTATGTGGCCAAGGGTGTTCTTCCCTATCACGGCATCGGCTCTGGCATCAAACGCGCCCTGGCAGACTGGCCCGACATCACCTTCACCGACGACCGCGACGGCTGCTTGTTTACCGCCACCGTGAACCGTAAAGCTGTGGCATCCACAAAAACGCCGGTAGAAAATGCGAAATCTGGAAAAACGCCCCTGAAAACGCCCCCGAAAACGCCCCTGAAAATCATGGACCTTTTATTGACCGAGCCCACTCTTTCTTTCCCGGAAATCGCCCGAGCACTGTCAAAATCCGAAAGCGCCGTTAAGCGCGCGATCAGAAAACTGCGTGAAACCAATCGCCTCCGCCGCATCGGCCCAGACAAAGGCGGCCATTGGGAGGTCTTGAAATGACCGCTACGATCGGCACCCCCTTCGCACCCCCGCGCCTCCGCCGCAGCGGCGCCGAACGCCAGCGATGCAAGCCACCTATCCACTAGCCACCAATCACAAATTTCCGCTTTCAGCCTTTCAACTTTTCAACTTTTCAGCATTTCCGTTTTCCGCTTTTCTCTTCAACCTTTCCCATTTCAGCATTTCAGTTTTCAGCATTTCTCTTCAGCTTTTCCCCTTACTTCCCCCACTTCCGCCTTGCCACCCGCCGTCAATCGCGCTATCTTCTCCGCTGTCCGCGTGTCCGTCGAAACCCGCATTTTTTATTGCAGATTGCCTGCAACATGGGGCAAAACCATCGCCATGTTAAAGGCTGCCTAACACATGGAATGATTCTGCCCCTTTGTTGTACCTTGGAGGAGACATGAAAGACCTAACGCAACTGACAGACATTGCCATTTTTGGCGACAACACTTCCGACACAACCGCAGGAGCCACGGCCTGATCGAGGGACTCAACTTTTCAGCATTTCAACTTTTCAGTTTTCAGTTTTCAGTTTTCAGCCTTTCAGCTTTTCTCTTCAGCTTTTCTCTTTTCGTGTCTTCCGTTTTTCTCTTTTCGTGTCTTCCGTGTGTTTCGTGGTTGATTTTTCAGCTTTCAGTTTTCAGCATTTCAGCTTTTCTCTCCCATGGACCCTTCCACCCTCAACGCCTATGACGCCCGCGCCTCGGACTTCGCCGGCCGCTACGCCGCCGCCGATGTCTCGCCGCTCCATCGTCTGCTGCTGGCGCACCTGCCGCCCGGCGGCCGCCTCCTCGAGATCGGCTGCGGCGCCGGCCGCGATGCCGTCTTTCTCGCGAAACACGGCTTTGCCGTTGTCGCTGCGGACGCGAGTGCGGCGATGCTCG